>NZ_JBIWFI010000005.1:0-290645 GCF_044762985.1 Streptomyces sp. NPDC096339
GGGGGGGGGGGGGGGCGGCCGCCCCCCCCCCCCCCCCCCGGCGGGGGGGGGGCGCCCCCCCGGGGTCCGGGGCGGAGCCCCGGCAACGGCGCCGCACCCGGGTCGGCAGGGCCCCCGAGGCAGGCCACCGGTGGCGGCCGCCGCGCCGACCCCGGCCCAGGGCGGGAGCCCGGCGGCGGGAGCCCGGCGGCGGCTCGGCCGGGTCAGTCCACCAGGGACACCGGCAGGAGCCGCACCGCCTCCCGCAGGGCGGCGGCGACGGCCCGGAACTCCCCCTGCCGCGCCGTCCCCGTCCGCATGGCCAAGGCGACCCGCCGCGACGGCGCCGGCTCCGCGAAGTACCCGGTGGCCAGCCGCTCGTTCCGCGTCGTCTCCAGCCGCAGCGCGGTCCGCGGCAGCAGCGTCACCCCGAGTCCCCCTGCGACCAGTTGTACGAGGGTGGACAGCCCGGCGGCGGTGGTCGTGACGTCCGTGCCCGAGGCCCGCCCCGCCTCGCGGCAGATGTCGAGGGCCTGGTCGCGCAGGCAGTGTCCCTCGTCCAGCAACAGCAGCTGTAGGCCGCGCAGTTCCTCCAGCGGTAGGTCCCGGCGCCCCGCCAGCTCGTGCTCCCGGGGTGCCAGCAGGACGAACTCCTCGTCGAAGAGGGGCAGTTCGGTGACCCCCGGCACCCCCAATGGCACCGCGAGCAGCAGCAGGTCGAGCCGCCCGCCGGCCAGTCCCTCCAGCAGCGAGGCCGTCTGCTCCTCGTGCACCTGGAGGTCCATCCCGGGGTAGCGCCCGCGGAAGAGCCGCAGCACGGTCGGCAGCAGGTACGGCGCCACCGTGGGGATCACCCCGAGCCGCAGGATCCCGGTGAACGGCGCGCGCACGGCCTCGGCCTCCTCCATCAGCCCGCCCACGGCGTCCAGCACCACCCGCGCACGCGCCGCGATCCGCTCCCCCGCGGGCGACAGCAGCACCTTGCGGGTGGTCCGCTCCAGGAGCCGCACGCCGATGGCCTCCTCCAGCGCGGAGACGGCCCCGGAGAGCGCGGGCTGGCTCATGCCGATCGCCGCGGCGGCGTCCCGGAAGTGCAGGTGCTCGGCGACCGCCGCGAAGGCGCGCAGTTGCGCGAGCGTCGGCTGCTTCACCGGCTTCGCTCCCCTGTTACCCACGCCACCCACGCCGCCCACAGCCACTGATAGGCACCTCCGATCACCTGCCGCAAGAGTAGCTATTTCTTTAATCAATGCCGGTGTGTCAGCATGTGAGATCCGTCCAACCCCTTCGGAAATCCCCCAAAAAGGGCTCTTTCCCTTCTGCAAGGAGAGCGCGTGCTCACTGTCGGCGACCAGTTCCCCACCTTCGACCTGACCGCCTGCGTCTCGCTCGAAGCGGGCAGCGAGTTCGCGCAGATCGACCACAAGACCTACGAGGGCAAGTGGAAGGTCGTCTTCGCCTGGCCCCTCGACTTCACCTTCGTCTGCCCGACCGAGATCGCCGCCTTCGGCAAGCTGAACGAGGAGTTCGCCGACCGCGACGCGCAGATCCTCGGCTTCTCGCTCGACTCCGAGTACGTGCACCACGCCTGGCGCAAGGACCACGCCGACCTGCGTGACCTGCCCTTCCCGATGATGTCCGACATCAAGCGCGAGCTGTCGGGCGACCTCGGCATCCTGGGCCAGGACGGCCTGCCGATGCGTGCCGTCTTCATCGTGGACCCGAACAACGAGATCCAGTTCTCGATGGTGACCGCCGGTTCCGTGGGCCGTAACCCCAAGGAGGTCCTGCGGGTCCTCGACGCCCTGCAGACCGACGAGCTGTGCCCCTGCAACTGGAACAAGGGCGAGACCACCCTCGACGCCGGCGCCCTGCTGGCCGGTGAGTGAGCGATGTCCCTCGACTCCCTCAAGTCCGCCATACCGGACTTCGCCAAGGACCTGAAGCTGAACCTCGGTTCGGTCATCGGCAACCAGGACACCCTCACCCAGCAGCAGCTGTGGGGCACGGTCCTGTCCTGCGCGATCGCCGCCCGCTCCCCGATCGTCCTGCGTGAGCTGGAGCCGGAGGCGAAGGCGGTCCTGTCGCCGGAGGCGTACACCGCCGCCAAGTCCGCCGCCGCGGTCATGGCGATGAACAACGTCTTCTACCGCACCCGCCACCTGCTCTCCGACCCGGAGTACGCCAACCTGCGGGCGGGCCTGCGGATGAACGTCATCGGCAACCCGGGCGTGGAGAAGGTCGACTTCGAGCTGTGGTCGCTCGCGGTCTCCGCGATCAACGGCTGCGGCCAGTGCCTGGACTCGCACGAGCAGGTCCTGCGCAAGCACGGCCTCGACCGCGAGACGGTCCAGGAGGCCTTCAAGATCGCCTCGGTGATCCAGGCCGTCGCCGTCACCCTCGACGCGGAAGCGGCCCTGGCCGCCGAGTAGTCACCCGTACGCGGTCCGGTCCTCCGGCACCCGTGCGCAGTCCAGGGGCCCCGCCGCCGTTGTCCGGCCGCGGGGCCCCTGTCCGTTCGGTCGCGGCGAGCCACACGTCCCCGGGCCCCGCCCCGCTCGGGCCCGCCCGGCGCAGACCCCGCCCGGCACAAGCCCGCTGCGCGGAGCTCCCCGACCCGCCCTTCCACCGTTCCGGGGGCTCCGCCCCCGCCCCCGCGCCTCAAACGCCAGCGGGGCTGGATGTGGCCGCTGCCGTCCACCAGGCGGAACCGGATGGCCTGCAGGACAGTTCCAGCCCGTCCGGCGTTTGAGGACCCGGAGTCCGGGGGTAGCGCCCCCGGCCGTGGCGCCGCACCCGGCGAATCCGGCGTTCAGCGTTTGCGCAGCGCCGTCAGCAGCGCCCTCATGTCCTCGACCATCGCCGACTTGAGGGCGACCTCGTCCACGTCGGTGACATCGTCCTCGCCCCACCACTGGACGGTGAGCGTGAAGACCGCGCCGCCGTCGAGCACCTTGAGCTGCGGTTCCGTCGTCTCCCCACTGATCAGCGCCCGTTCCCCGAGACCGGGGACCTCCTCCGGCTCTCCGGGCACCGAGTAGAGGCTGCGGCCGGGCCCAACGCCGAACTCCGGGCCGGGGTCCGTCTTCTTGTGCAGGTCGACCTGCACCTCACCCTGGTAGCTGGCCCTGCCCTCGATCCGCATCGAGTTGTACGTGCAGAACGACCAGTCCAGGTTGGGGCTCTCACCATGACGGCGCATCCCCGTCTCGAATCCCCCGGCCAGGGAGCCGAGCACCTTCAGCGGCGCTTCCTTGCAAAGGTCCTCGGAGTGCCGGTACGAGATCCTCGGCGCGGCGGCGAATCGATCCTGCGCGGCCAGTGCCCCGGCCCACACCGCCGAGGCCAGCACGGCCCCGCCGAGCGCCCACAGCCACGGCCGGCGCCCCACGGGTTCCCGGAGAGCCTCGGGCTGCGCCTCGTCGGCCGGAGGCCCGCCCCGCCACTCGCCGTCGAGCTCGGGCTCGCCGATCACGCCTGCGGGCCGTCCGTGACACCGACGGCCGTCGCGCCGTGCGGCGACGGGCCGACCGGGGCGACGGCGGGGTGCAGTTGCTCGCGCGAGTACGCCCGCAGGTAGACCACCACCGTGTTGGTGACGGCCACCAGCGGCACGGCGACCACCGCTCCGCCGATGCCCGCGATCATTCCGCCGGCCGCGACGACCAGCACCACCGCGAGCGGGTGGACCCGTACCGCCCGGCCCAGGATGAAGGGCTGGAGCACGTGCCCCTCGATCTGCTGCACCGCGAGCACCACGCCCAGCACCGCCAGCGCGATGACCGGACCCTGCGTCACCAGCGCCACGACCACCGCGAGGGCGCCGGAGATGACCGCGCCGACGAGCGGGATGAAGGCGAACAGGAAGATGAAGACGGCGAGCGGCACGGCCATCGTCACGTCGAGGAAGTAGAGCCCGAGGCCGATGAAGACGGCGTCGATGAGCGCGACGAGCACGGTGCCTCGCACGTACGCGGTCAGCGTGCGCCAGGCGCGCGGTCCGGCGCCCGCCATACCGGGCCGGGCGGTGGCCGGGACGAGGCCGAGCACCCAGGTCCAGATCTTCTTGCCGTCGTAGAGCAGGAAGAGCGTGGAGAACATGGCGAGCAGCATGCCCGTCAGGACCTCGACGAGCACCGTCACGCCCTGCAGGCCGGCGGAGGTGATCTGCTCGGTGTTGGTGCCGATGGTCTCGCTGAGGTTCTTCGCGATGTCGTTGATCTGCTTCTCGGTCACGTGGAACGGACTGTCCAGTGCCCAGGTCTTGAGTTCGTTGATGCCCTCGCGGACCCGGTTGGACAGGTCGTCGAGGTTCTCCATGACCTGCCAGACCACGAACCAGCCGACGAGCCCGATGATCACGAAGCCCAGGATCGCCGTGACGGCGGTGGCCAGTCCGCGCGGCATGCCGAGCCGGCGCAGCCGGACCACGAAGGGCTGGAGCAGCGCGGTGACGAGCATGGCGGCGGCGAAGGCGAGGACGACCAGGCGCACTTCGCTGATCACCTTCATCAGCACCCAGAGCATCCCGGCGAGGAGCAGCAGCCGCCAGCTGACCTCGGCGGCCACGCGCATGCCCCACGGGACCACGCTCACCGGGTCGGGCCGCTCGGGCAGGGCGACGGCGGCCGGCGCCTGTGCGCGCTCCGGCGCCGGGCCGGGGCCGGGCCCGGGTGCGACGCGGCCCGGCAGGTCGCCCCTCGCCTCCGCCGCGATCTCGGCGCGCCGCTCGTCGAGCGCCGCCTCCATCCGGTTCAGCCTGCGCCCCAGCCGACCGAGCCAGCCTGCCCTCTTCGACATCTCTTTCCCTTCCCCCCGCCCCGTGGTCACACCTCGAAAGACCGTACACGCGAGGAGCCCCGCACCGTATGACGGTGTGGGGCTCCTCGGGGTTGAGCAGGGGGTGCGGCGACCTCGCCGGCCTAGTACCAGCCGTTGTTCTGGTGGAAGTTCCAGGCGGCGCAGGGGCTGCCGTACCGGTCGTTCATGTAGTTCAGGCCCCACTTGATCTGCGTCGCGGGGTTGGTGCGCCAGTCCGCTCCGGCCGAGGCCATCTTCGAACCCGGGAGCGCCTGGACCAGACCGTACGCGCCCGAGGACGAGTTCACGGCCTTGTAGTTCCAGGTGGATTCCTGGTTGATGATGTTGGAGAAGCACTGGAACTGACCGGCCGGGACCATCTGCCGGGCGATGTCCTTGACCTGGGCGACCGTGTAGGAGCTCTGCGGCGCGAAGTCGCCGGCGTCGCGGGCGGCGGAGCGGCTGGCCACGTCCTTCGCCTCGCGGTCCGCCTTGGCCTTGGCGTCGGCGTCCGCCTTCTCCTTCTCCGCGGCGGCCTTCTTGGACTTGGCGTCCTCGGCGGCCTGTACGCGGGCGGCCTCCTCCGCCGAGCGCTTGGCGTCGGCGTCGGCGGCGTGGGCGATGGTGTCGGCCTGCTGGGTCAGGGACCCGCTCTGAACCGACGCCTGGTCGCCGACCGGGATGTCGGTGAGGAGAGTGGCGCCGGACGCTGTCGTTTCGAGGTCGTTCGAGGGGTCGCCGGCGGCAACGCCCACGACTGCGCCGACGGTGGTGACCGCGGTGGCCGAAGCCACTGCGAACCCCCGGACCGAGATCCGGCTCACACGGTGTCCTTCCAGCAGCGTCCGCAGTGACCGCGCGGGCGCAATATTGCCCTCGACTCTGGCCTCCGTGGTTCCTGGGTCACTGGAGGCGCCGGCCCGTGGGCAGCTCCCTCACGGGGGCTGCCGCTTGAAACTCCGGGCGGCATACGGCAATCGACTGTGGAGTTGTGGTGTTGCGCGTACCTCACGGGAGGTACAGGTGTGCCGTATGCGGGGCCTGACGGAAACCAGACTCTGCCGGAACGCCACGCCGCAAGGCAATTCTCCGTTGCGTGGGAAAGGTCACACCTGGGTTGTTGCCGTCGATTCGGCCAAAGGCCTGTGCAGCACGACGCCGCCCGGCTAGGCTCTCGGGCCTTTGCCGGGCGGCGCCAACTCACTTTCCCGCTATGGGCGTTTTACCCCTCTGTGCTCCTTCGGTCTCCTTACAGCGATTCGAGCATCTCGGTGACGAGGGCCGCGATCGGGGACCTCTCGGAGCGGGTCAGCGTGACGTGCGCGAAGAGCGGATGCCCCTTCAGTTTCTCGACCACGGCGACGACTCCGTCGTACCGGCCGACCCTGAGGTTGTCCCGCTGGGCCACGTCGTGGGTGAGAACGACCCGCGAATTCGCCCCGATCCGGGACAGAACGGTCAGCAGGACGTTCCGTTCCAGCGATTGGGCCTCGTCCACGATGACGAACGCGTCGTGGAGCGAGCGGCCGCGGATGTGCGTGAGCGGCAGGACCTCCAGCATCCCGCGGTTCAGCACCTCCTCGATGACCTCTTTACCGGCCACCGCCGAGAGGGTGTCGAAGACCGCCTGCGCCCAGGGGCTCATCTTCTCGGAGGCGTCCCCGGGCAGATAGCCCAGGTCCTGGCCGCCCACCGCGTACAGCGGCCGGAAGACCATCACCTTCTGGTGCTGCCTGCGCTCCAGCACCGCCTCCAGGCCCGCGCACAGCGCCAGCGCCGACTTGCCGGTGCCGGCCCGGCCGCCCATGGAGATGATGCCGATCTCGGGGTCGAGGAGGAGGTCGAGCGCGATGCGCTGCTCGGCGCTGCGGCCGTGCAGCCCGAAGGCCTCGCGGTCGCCCCGTACGAGCTTGACGTTGCCGTCGGCCGTGACCCGGCCGAGCGCCTTGCCGCGCTCGGACTGCAGGACCAGTCCGGTGTGCACGGGCAGTTCGGCGGCCTCCGGCACGTAGAGCCGGTCCTCGGAGTAGAGGAGGTCGATCTGCTCCCCGGACAGGGAGAGCTCGCTCATACCCGTCCAGCCCGCATCGGTGATCGCGAGCTCGGCGCGGTACTCCTCCGCGAGCAGGCCCACCGAGGAGGCCTTGATGCGCAGCGGGAGATCCTTCGAGACCACCGTGACGTCGTAGCCCTCGGCCTGGAGGTTGCGGGCGACGGCGAGGATGCGCGAGTCGTTGTCCCCCAGCCTGAAGCCTGCGGGCAGGACACCCGGGTCGGAGTGGTTGAGCTCGACGCGCAGGGTGCCGCCCAGATCGCCCAGCGGGATGGGGGCGTCGAGGCGACCGTAGCGAACCCGGAAGTCGTCGAGCAGGCGCAGGGCCTGGCGAGCGAAGTAGCCGAGTTCGGGATGGTGCCGCTTGGCCTCCAGCTCGGTGATCACCACGATCGGGAGCACGACCTCGTGCTCTTCGAACCGCTTGATCGCGTTGGGGTCTGCCAGCAGGACGCTGGTGTCGAGGACGTAGGTCCGCCTGTCGGGCAGGCGGCGCTTTGTGCTGGTCACCACGGAAGGACGTACCCCCTCGGAAGAGGTCGGGCCATGAAGACCGGACCGGTCATCGGCACCCATGCCGGGGCCGATTTCCGGCCCTCCCACTCCGTCCGTGCGAACCGCACGTGCGTCCTGGTGCAAAGGGCCTCCCGGGCGGACGACCCCATGCCGTCCGCTGAGACTCGACACCCGTGGATCGGGCATCGACCTGAAAGGGATATTCCCCGATCAGGCCAGGCCATGCCTTGGCATATGACGGACGCTCGGTGAATCCCTGGTGAAGGGTTCGAGGGGAGGGCATGACGGGGCCCGAGGCGCCGTCAGACGCCCCGGGAGGGCCAGGGGGCCAGGGGGGCCGGACGCCCCCTGGGTGCCCTCAGGTGCCGTAGCGCCGGTGGCGGGCCGCGTAGTCGCGCAGCGCGCGGAGGAAGTCGACCTTGCGGAAGGCCGGCCAGAAGACCTCGCAGAAGTAGTACTCGGAGTGCGCGCTCTGCCAGAGCATGAATCCGGACAGCCGCTGCTCGCCGCTGGTGCGGATCACCAGGTCGGGGTCGGGCTGGCCGCGCGTGTAGAGGTGCTCGGCGATGTGGTCGATGTCCAGGATCTCGGCGAGCTCCTCGAAGGAGGTGCCCTTCTGCGCGTGCTCCAGCAGCAGCGAGCGGACCGCGTCGGCGATCTCCTGGCGGCCGCCGTAGCCCACGGCGACGTTGACGAGTATCCCGTCGATGTCGTGCGTGGCCTGCTCGGCCTCCTTCAGCACGGTCTGCGTCTGGGCGGGCAGGATGTCGAGGTTGCCGACGTGGTGGACGCGCCAGCGGCCGTCCTCGGCGAGGCCCCGCACGGTGTTCTCGATGATGTTGAGCAGCGGGCGCAGCTCGACCTCGGGCCGGTCCAGGTTGTCGGTGGAGAGCATCCACAGGGTGACGACCTCGACGTCCGTCTCGGTGCACCAGCCCAGCATCTCGGAGATCTTGTCGGCCCCGGCCTGGTGGCCCTGTTCCGTCGTGCCTCCGGACGCCTTCGCCCAGCGCCGGTTCCCGTCCAGGATGACGCCGATGTGCTTGGGCGCCGCGTCATGGTCGAGGCGGCCTTCCACCCGGCGTGCGTAGAGCCTGTACACCAGGTCGCGCAGCTTCACGATCTTCCAGCCCCTCCGTGCAATGCCCCCGTGCGAATTACGGTGCGGTCCCACCCCCGAGGCGGCCACATTACTGCGCGCCGGGAGGGGGTACCCAACTCGGTCTGTCACAACTCCGTGATAGGGAGGACAACGTGACTGATACCAATCCCTATCGGGCAGAACCCTCGCGCTACGACTCCATGGAGTACCGGCGCACCGGCCACAGCGGCCTCAAGCTCCCGGCCATCTCCCTGGGCCTGTGGCACAACTTCGGCGACGACAGGTCCCTGGCGTCCCAGCGGGCGATCCTCCGCCGGGCCTTCGACCTCGGCGTCACCCACTTCGACCTGGCGAACAACTACGGCCCGCCCCCCGGCTCGGCCGAGCTGAACTTCGGGAAGATCTTCGCGCAGGACTTCGCCCCCTTCCGCGACGAGCTGATCCTCTCCACCAAGGCCGGCTACCACATGCACCCCGGGCCGTACGGGGAGTGGGGCAGCCGCAAGTACCTGCTCGCCTCGCTCGACGCCTCGCTGAAGCGGATGGGCGTGGACTACGTCGACGTCTTCTACTCGCACCGCTTCGACCCGGAGACCCCGCTGGAGGAGACCATGGGCGCCCTCGCGTCCGCGGTCCAGCAGGGCAAGGCGCTGTACGTCGGCGTGTCCTCCTACACCGCGGAGCAGACGGCCGAGGCGGCCCGGATCCTGCGCGGCATGGGCGTACGGCCGCTGATCCACCAGCCCTCGTACTCCATGATCAACCGCTGGACGGAGGAGGACGGCCTGCTCGACACCCTGGAGGAGGCCGGCATGGGCTGCATCTCCTTCGCGCCGCTCGCGCAGGGGCTGCTGACGGGCAAGTACCTCAAGGGCATCCCCGAGGGCTCGCGGGCGAGCCAGGGCAAGTCCCTGAACCCGGCGCTGCTGTCGGAGGACGTCGTACGGCGCCTGGGCGGGCTGGGCGAGATCGCCGCGCGGCGGGGGCAGTCCCTGGCCCAGCTGGCGCTGACGTGGGTGCTGCGCGACGAGCGGATGACCTCGGCCCTGATCGGCGCGTCGAGCGTGAAGCAGCTGGAGGAAAACGTGGCGGCGCTGGCCGGAGACCGGCTCTCGGAGGCCGAACTGAAGGAGATCGACTCCTTCGCGGTGTCCACGCCCGGCACGAACATCTGGGCCCAGCGCAGCTGACCTGCGGGTTTGCCCGATCGGCCCGGAGAACGAAAAACGGGCCGGTCCGTGGGGGGGATACGGACCGGCCCGAGGGGGGGGTTCCACCATAACCCTTCGTAAAGCGTGATGCGTGCATTGCGGCGACACGATTACGCTCCGAAACCACCCAGCAGCACTCCGGTGAGTGCTCCGGCGGCCATGAAGGGGCCGAAGGCGAAGGCCCGCTTCCGGGCTTCCGGGCCCTTCAGCGCCTGCGGCAGGCCGTACAGGGCCCCGTAGAGGAAGCCCAGGAAGGCCCCGGCGGCCCATACCCCCCACCCGTACCACCCAAGAGCGACCCCCAGCGAGAGCGCCAGCTTGACGTCGCCGAAGCCCATGCCCGCGGGGTTGATCAGGAACAGCAGGAGGTACGCGGCCCCGAGCGCGCCGCCCCCGAGCAGCGCGCCCCGCCAGTCGCCCGCGGCGCGGGGCAGGAGGGCGGCCGCGGCGAGTCCGGTGGCGGCGGTGGCGGCGAGCGGCAGGGTCAGTACGTCGGGCAGCCGGTGCACGGCCCGGTCGACGAGGGCGAGCAGCACGAACAGCGGGGCGAGCCCCACGTACACCCCCGCCTCGGGCCGCACCCCGACGGCCGCCGCGATCGAGGCGCACACGGCCCCGGCGACCACGGCGACGGCCACCCCCCGGCCCCCGTAGGCGTGCGGGGCCGCGCCCGCGTGCGGCACACCACCCGGCCGGGCCCCGCGCACTGGCGTCTGCCGCGCGGGCGGGCGGCAGCGGGCCGGGCCGAGCCAGCCGGGCAGCCGGTGGCCCTGCGGGCAGCTGTCCCGCCAGGGGTCTCCCGGCTCGACGGAGAACCGGTACACCGCGCGCGGGAGCAACAGCCCGGCGGCGGCGCCGTACGCGGCGGCGAGGACGATCAGGACGACACCCATCCGGCGACGGTAGCGCCGACGGGGCCGCTGCGCGGGCCCTTCCCCACCCCGCCCACCCCGCCCTTCCTCCGTTCCCCGGGGCTCCGCCCCGGACCCCGTACGGGGCCTGCGCGCCCGTCGCCTCAAACGCCGGCGGGGCTGGACGTTCCAGCCCGGCCGGCGTTCGAGGCGCGGGGGTCTGGGGGCGGAGCCCCCGGTGCGGGAAGGAGCGGGGTGGGGAAGGGCCCGCGCAGCGGCACCCCGGCCGCCTACCCTGACCCGTATGGCGAACTGGCGGGACGCACACGGCACGCTCACGGTGGAGGGGACCCGGGTCCCGCTGGAGGTCGCCGCCTCCTACCGCGCCCGCACCCGCGGACTCCTCGGCCGGGACGGGATCGCCGGCGCACTGCTCCTCACCCCCGCCGCGAGCGTGCACACCTTCCGCATGCGGTTCGCCATCGACGTGGCGTACCTCGACCGGAACCTGCGCGTCCTCGCCGTCACCACCATGCCCCCCGGCCGCCTCGGCCTGCCTCGGCCGCGTTCCCGGCACGTCCTGGAGGCCGAGGCCGGGGCGATGGCCGGGTGGGGCCTGCGGGTCGGGACGACGGTGAAGGCGGACGTATCCGGGCGTCTCACGCGCGGCTAGGCGAGGCCCCGCAGCGGCGGTAGGTTGGGGCGGTTGAGCTGGGGTCTCAGGGGAGCGGCATGACGGAGAACGCGCGGGTCAAGGCGCTGGAGCAGATCATGCCGGCGACGCACGGGGCCGACGAGGACATCGACTGGCGGGCGGCCGAGGCGGCTTGGGGGACCCGGTTCCCGGCCGATTTCGTGGCGTTCATGGGCCGCTTCGGCGCGGGCTCCATCAACGGCGAGGCCAGCGTCCTGCTTCCGCTCCCCAAGCCCGGACTCCAGTGGGCCCCGGCGGAGATGGCCGAGGAAACGGCCAACGCCCGCCAGATCTGGGAGGACGAGGGCGGCCGGGCCGCCTTCGACGTGGACCCGGAGTCGATCCTCGCCTGGGGCGTCACCGGCGGCTCGGACATCCTGTGCTGGCTCACCTCCGACCCGGACCCGGACCGGTGGCCGGTCCTCGTCTGCGGGCGGCACACCGCGGACTCCTTCGCCGTGCACCCGTACGGCATGGCCGAATTCCTCTACCGGCTCTGCTCCGACGAGTTCGACGTGAGCCCGGTCAGCATCACCTTCTGGGACGGCGGCCACCTCAGCTTCGTGCACTGGCACAAGGCCCAGCGCCGTTGGCAGGAGGGCCGCAACCCGGAGACCGGCGAGCCGGACCCGTACGCCGGCGACTTCGCCGACTAGCTCCGCCTCCCCGCCCCCGCCGCCCCCGCCCCGCCGCCTCCGGCCGGTTCCAGCCCGTTTCAAATCAAGAAACGGGCTTTTCGGCATGTCTACGCGCGTCCATATCGTGGATCACATATCGGAAAACACAATAAGAAAAAGCACGGGTTGGAGCATTGAACACAAGTGCTGCCCCAATGGAACCAACCCACCCCCCTTCAGGAGAGAATTCCGGCCAACGGGCCATGGAAGGACACGCCAGCCCGGAGTGACTCATAAGTAGCATCGACATCCAAAAGAAATTCAGGGGATTACGCCCGTGCGACGAAGGATTTCCGGAGCGCCCGCCACCGCGGTCGTGCTCGGTCTGTTGGTATCTCTGAGCGGATGTGGTGGCGACTCCGGGGACGCCTCGGACGGCGAGGGCACGCTGCGCCTGGTGGCCGCCGAATACGGCGACAACCCGGCCACGAGTTCAAGGGCCTTCTGGGACAAGGTGACGGCCGATTTCACCGCCACCCACCCCGGCATCAAGGTCAAGGTGGAGCTCAAGCCGTGGGCCGACATCGACCGCGAGGTCTCTCGTTTGGTCAATGCCGGCAAGGCGCCGGACATGGCCCTCATGGGCTCGTACTCCGACTTCGCGGCGCAGGGAAAGCTCTATTCCGCTGACGAGCTCCTCTCGGTCAGCGCCGAGGCGAACTTCCTGCAGCCCCTCGCCGAGGCCGGCTCCGTCGGGTCGACCCTCTACGGTCTGCCCTTCGTGGCGAGCAGCCGCCTGCTCTTCCTCAACGATGCGCTCTTCACCAAGGCCGGCGCCAAGCCCCCCACGACCTGGACCGAACTCAAGACCGCCGCGACGGCGCTCAAGAAGCAGGGCGTGAAGTTCCCGTACGCGATGCCCCTGGGCCCGGAGGAGGCGCACGCCGAGGCGCTGATCTGGGAGCTCAGCAACGGCGGCGGCTACGCGGACAGCAGCGGCAACTACAGCCTGGCCTCCGAGCAGAACGTCAAGACCTGGGGCTGGGTGAAGGAGAACCTGGTCGGGGCCGGTCTGACGGGGCCCGTCGCGCCGTCCCAGCTCAACCGTGCCGACGCCTTCGCCGCCTTCCTGAACAACGAAGTCGGCATGGTCAACGGCTACCCCTCGCTCCTCCACGAGGCGCGCGCCAAGGGCATCAAGGTCAACGCCGTCTCGATGCCGGTCTCGGAGGACCTCGGCGCCGGGGAGACCCCTCCGACGGTCGGCGTGGCCGACTGGATGATGGCGTTCAAGCAGAACGGCAACCGCAAGGCGATCGGCCAGTTCCTGGACTTCCTCTACCAGGACAAGAACCTGTCGGACTTCGCCAACCGGTACCACCTGCTGCCGTCCACCACCTCCGCCTCGCGCGCCGTGGCGGGCAACAACGGCAGCATCGCGCAGAGCGACACGCAGTTCCTGACCGCGCTGCGCGGCGCCCAGCTCTACCCGGTGAACGACCCGAACTGGGTGACCGTCAGCGACACGATCAAGCGCAACATCGGACGCGCCGTCGACTCCAACGGCAACCCGAAGGCCGTCCTGGAGGAGATCGCCGCGAAGGCGACCGAGGCCTCCAAGAAGAAGAACTGAAGGGCCCCTTGATCCGGGACTTTCGCCCCCTGCCACGGCACACCCCCTGCGGCAGGATGGCCATACCGGCACTCGATCCGAGGCCGCGGCCCGGTCGCCCGCGAAGCACCCACAAGGTGCGCGGGGCGACAGGCCACATCCACTCCGTCACCCGGTCCGTCGGTCAGCGCTGACGACCGTGGTCCTCGGCGAACGCCGTGCGGTACTGCTCGCAGCTTGAGTCCCAGCGCAGCGTGCCCGTGAGCGTCCCGTACCCCTTGCGCGTGACGGACCATTCCACCGTGTACTCACCGGTGTCGCACGCGATCCGCTTGCCGCCCGCGACCTTCGCCCGCCCCGTCGCCGGCTTCCCCGTCAGCTCCTGGTGCACCTCCCCCGCCTTGGCGCGGTCCCCGGCGCGCCGCAGGACGGCGTGCACGACGATCGGGTGCCTGCCCTCCTTGGTCGTCAGCGTCTTCTTGACCACCGTCGACTCCGACACCGCCCACGCGAACTCGTAGCCCGGCTGCCAGGCCAGGGTCTTGGGGTCGGGAGCCTGCCGCTCGTAGTCCGGGGCGGCCTCGGGGCCGGGGCGGGTGACCGTCTTGTACTGGATGCCCGGGTGGAAGCGGAACTGGGCCTCCACCTTGTGCATCTCGTCCTTGGTCCACATCGACTTCATGGCCTTCTCGCCGTTGGACGGGTCCTGGAGGTACGAGGCCACCTCGGCGGCGGTGGCCGCCTGCCCGAGGGCGGGAGCGAGGGCCGCCGCGGCGGTGGCGAGGGCGAGAGCTGCGGTGCGGGTGCGCTTCATGCCCGGTCCAACGGGGCCCCGCGGCGGGCCGGAACGACGCCGGGCGCGCATTCACCCGTACGGGAGCCCGCGGACCACGGAACATCCCGTGACCGGCGCCGGTCCTGAAGGTGGTGCCGGCGGGGCTCTGACCTTGTGGAGGTCAGGCCTGGCCGGTCTCGAAGCGGCTGATCTTTCCGCCTCCGGGGGCGATGACGAACCGCCAGGCGGTGCGCATCTCGCCCCAGGTGTCGTTGCGGTAGCTGACGACGAGGGAACGGCCGCCGTCCGCCTCGGTCTCGACGTCCATGTGGCCGTTGGAGGAGAAGATCTCCCTGTCGGTCCAGTCCGCGACATCGCGGTCGGATCCGTCGTCGGACATGGTCGCGTCGCCGGTCAGGACGGCGAAGAAGGCGTCCTTGTCGTGCGCGTTGACGGCTTTGACGAAGGCGCCGACCACGGGGTCGGAGAGTTTGGCGGGGGCGATGGTCACGGGGGGCCTCCTGGCGGCTCCGGCGGGCGGGTGGGCGTACGTTCGTACGCACCGGACCAGGGAACACCCGGCGCCCCTCCGCGCGGTCGACCCTCACCCGTTCGCCGCCGGACGGCGTGTCAGGCGGGGTGCGGGTCAGGAGGTGCGGGCCGGGAAGCCGGTCGGACGGCCCTGGTCCTTCAGCCAGGCCAACACCTGGTCGAGCGCCTCGACGGTCTGCGTGCGGTTGCCGCCTCCGTCGTGGAAGAGCACGGTCGGGCCGTTGCCGATCTCGCGCTTCACGGCGTCGACGATGGCGGCCGTGCCGGGCTTCTCGAAGTCCTTGGTGTCGACGTTCCAGCCGAGCGGGCGCATCCCGTTCGCGGCGGCGACGCGGCGGCTGTCGGGGGTGAACGCGCCGCCGGGAGCGCGGTAGTACTCGACCTTCGCGCCGCCGCCCGCGGCCTCTTCGATCAGCTTCTTCGCCTCCAGGATCTGCTGTTCCTGGTAGGCGAGCGGCTTCTTGTCCATGGACGTGTCGTGGTTCATGGTGTGGTCGCAGAGCCGGTGCCCGGCCGCGACGACCTGCTTGACCACGTCGGGGTGGGCCTTGGCCTGCGGTCCGATCATGCAGAAGGTCGCCTTCACGTCGTACTTCTCGAGCACGTCGAGCACCTTCGGGGTCCATCGGGGGTCGGGGCCGTCGTCGATGGTGATGTTGACCGCGTCCGCGCCGCCCTCCGACGCGTGGGCTATGGACTCGGGTATCCCCTGCTGCTGCGGCTGCTGCTGCGGCTGCCGCCCTGACGCCTGGTCACCCTTCGCGTCGGCGCCGGCGTCCGTGTCCTGCTGCCGTGACACGTTCCGGTGCGAGGTCGTGTGTCCCGAGTCGACGAAGGCCGCCACTCCCCACACCGTCGCCCCCACGGCGACGGCCGAGGCCACGACGGCCGCACGGGCCCGGATGCCCTGCTTGTTCATGCTGCCCACTCCCCATCCGCCTTGTCAGCGTCCTGTGGATCAGGACGATCGCGACAGCGGGGAGGTTCCAGCCAATTGGGCCATAAAATCCGGATAATGGGACAGATGGGACTGGTGTGACGAGACGAAAGCCCGGCCCCGGTGGATCCGTTGGTCCACCGGGGCCGGGCTGTCGGTCTGCCGTCGTCACCCGTCAGTGGGCGAGCGACTCCTGCTGGGCCGGGGCGACCTTGCCGCCCTCCGCGTCACCGGCCGGAGCCGGGCCGGCGCCCCGCAGCGGGACCTCCTTGACGAACCATGCCGCCAGGAAGCCCAGTACGGCGATGGCCGCGCCGAGCAGGAACGCGGAGTGCGTACCGGCCGCCACCGCGTGCTGGTAGGCCTCGCGCACGGCCTCCGGCAGCTTGGCCAGGCTCGCGGCGTCGAGCTGGGCGGAGCCGGCGGCGTTCGCGGCCTGCGGGCCGAGGCGCTCGGACATGGTGTCCGTGACCCGGCTGGTGAACAGCGAGCCCATCAGGGCCACGCCGAAGGAGCCTCCGAGCGTACGGAAGAGGGTCGCCGAGGAGGAGGCGACGCCCATGTCCTTCATGTCGACGCTGTTCTGCGCGACGAGCATGGTGATCTGCATCAGGAAGCCGAGTCCGGCGCCGAGCACGGCCATGTAGAGGCCGGAGACCAGGCGGGTGGTGTCGGTGTCCATCGTCGCGAGCAGGAACAGCCCGACGACCATGAGCGCGCCGCCGATGATCGGGAACATCTTGTACTTGCCGCTGTTGGTGGTGATGCGGCCCGCGATCAGCGAGACGACCATCATCGAGAGCAGCATGGGCAGCAGGAGCAGGCCCGAGTTGGTGGCGGAGGCGCCCTGCACGGACTGCTGGAACAGCGGGAGGTAGAGCACGCCGCCGAACATCGCGAAGCCGACCAGGAAGCCGATCACGGACATCAGGGTGAAGTTGCGGCTGCGGAAGATGTGCAGAGGCATGACCGGCTCGGAGGCCTTGGTCTCGGCGTAGACGAAGGCGGCGATGGACAGGACGCCGAGGGCGATCAGGCCGATGATCTCGCCGGAGCCCCAGGCGTACTCGGTGCCGCCCCAGGTGGTGACGAGCACGGTGGAGGTGATCGCGACCGTCAGCAGCGCCGCGCCGAGGTAGTCGATCTTCGGACGGGCCTGGTCCGTCCGCTTGGGCAGGTGCAGCACCGCCGTCACCATCGCGAGCGCGACGGCGCCGAGCGGCAGGTTGATGTAGAAGGACCAGCGCCAGCCCATGTGGTCGGTGATGGTGCCGCCGACCAGCGGGCCGCCGATCATGGCGAGGGCCATCACGCCGGCCATCATGCCCTGGTACTTGCCGCGCTCACGGGGCGGGATCAGGTCGCCGATGATCGCCATGACGCCGACCATCAGACCGCCGGCGCCGAGGCCCTGGATCGCACGGAAGCCGATCAGCTGGCCCATGTCCTGGGCCATGCCGCTGAGCGCGGAACCGATCAGGAAGATGACGATCGAGGTGAGGAAGGAGCCCTTCCGCCCGTACATGTCGCCGATCTTGCCCCAGATCGGCGTGGAGGCCGCGGTGGCCAGGGTGTAGGCGGTGACCACCCAGGAGAGGTGCTCCAGACCGCCGAGCTCGCCGACGATCGTGGGCATCGCGGTGCCGATGATCATGTTGTCGAGCATGGCCAGCAACATTGCGATCATGAGGGCCATGAGGACGACCCGAACGCTGCGCGGCTTCACCTCCTCCGAGGTCCCGGCCGATTTCGCCACGTCCACCATGTTCCACTCCCCGTGTACTTCTTCTGGTACTTATTCGTTCACCGGCACTTACTTGCCGCCCGGCTAGTTCACTACACTGGGGACGGTAGACCCGTAACTTGCCGGGCGTCAAGTAAGTAAGTCTGAGGAGAGTCATGTCCAGCAGCAGTCCGCAGCGCCGCCGTGGCGACACGCGTCAGCGCATCCAGGACGTCGCACTGGAGCTCTTCGCCGAGCAGGGCTACGAGAAGACGTCGCTGCGCGAGATCGCGGAGCGGCTGGAGGTCACGAAGGCGGCGCTGTACTACCACTTCAAGACCAAGGAAGACATCATCATCAGCCTCTTCGAGGACGTGACCCGTCCCATCGACGAGCTGATCGAGTGGGCCGAGCAGCAGCCGCGCACCCTGGAGACCAAGCGCGAGGTGCTGCGCCGCTACAGCGAGGCGATGGCGGCCGGCGCCTCGCTCTACCGCTTCATGCACGAGAACCAGGCGACGACGCGCGAGCTGAGCATCGGCGAGACGGTCAAGGCCCGGCTCTTCCGGCTGACCGAGCTGCTGCGCACGGAGGACGGCCCGGTGACGAACCAGGTCCGCTGCGTCAGCGCCCTGTTCACGCTGCACGCCGGGATGATGTTCCTCCAGCACGTGGAGGCCGACCCGGAGGAGACCCGGCTGGCCGCGCTGGAGGTCGCCACGGACCTCATCACCCAGGCCCACCGCGTGCCGTAGCCCGCGGCGCGTGGGGCGCGCGCGGCACGTGGGGCGTGCGGCACGTGGGGCGCGTGCGGACGGGCCGCGGCAGGACGTACCGGCCCGTCCGACAGACCGATGGGCCGACAGACCGATGGGCGGACAGTTCGATAGGCCGACAGGCCGATGGGCCCAGCACGGCATCGCGTGGCATCACGTGGCCGGACGGGGCGGCCTGTACGTTCCGGGCATGTCCGCCAGCACGGTCACCACGACCACCCCCGCACCCGGAAAGTCGCGTCACCCGTACGACACCTGCCCGCTCTGCTCGGCGTCCGACATCTCCGAGCTGCGCACGGGCGACTGCTCACACCATGCGCTGTACAAGCCGGTCGTCTCGCCGCTCATGGTGTGGATGCGGTGCGGCGCGTGCGAACACGTCTTCACCGAGGGCTACTTCACGGACGAGGCCCGTGCGGAGGTCTTCTCCTCGACCCACCCGAACGAGCAGCCGGGCGCGGACTTCGAGCAGAACCGCTACGTCTCCGCGCGCATCGTCGAGCGCGTCGCCCGCTACGTCTCCGACGGCACCGGCACCGCCACGTGGCTCGACGCCGGCTCCGGGAACGGATCGCTGCTGTTCACCGCCGAGGAGTGGGGCTTTCGCCCCGAAGGCCTCGTCCTGCGCCCCGCCACGGCCCAGGGGCTGCGCGCGCTCGGCATCGACGCCCACTGCGCCGACCTCACCGCCCTCGACGGGTCCGGCCGGTACTCGGTGATCAGCCTGACCGACGTGCTGGAGCACATGCCCTACCCCGGCCGGGGCCTGGCCGCCGCGCACCGGCTGCTGAGGGAGGACGGCGTGCTCTTCGCGTCGATGCCCAGCTACGGCTGTGCGGCTTGGCGCCTGCTCGACGCGCGCAACGCCAACCCCTACTGGGGGGAGCTGGAGCACTTCCACAACTTCAGCCGCGCCCGCCTCTACTCCCTGCTGGAGGAGCACGGCTTCGAGCCCCTGCACTACGCGGTCAGCGAGCGCCACCGCGTGGGCATGGAGGTCGTCGCGCGGCGCCGGACAGGCCCCGCACCGGCCTAGCCGAGGCGGCGGCCTAGCCGAGGCGGCGGCCTAGCCGAGGCGGCGGTCCGCCTCCTCGATCGGGACGTCGTTGATGCTCGCCTCCCGTCGGCTCATCAGGCCGTCGGGGGCGAACTCCCACTGCTCGTTGCCGTGGCTGCGGTACCACTGGCCGTCGGCGTCGTGCCACTCGTACTCGAAGCGGACGGAGATGCGGTTGCCCGTGTACGCCCACAGCTCCTTGCGCAGCCGGTAGTCGAGCTCGCGCTCCCACTTCCCGGCGAGGAACTCGCGGATCTCGGCGCGGCCGGTGAGGAACCGGTCGCGGTTGCGCCAGACGGAGTCCTCCGTGTACGCGAGGGAGACCCGCTCGGGGTCCCGGCTGTTCCAGGCGTCCTCGGCGGCCTGGACCTTGGCGCGGGCGGACTCCGCGGTGAAGGGCGGCAGGGGCGGGCGCACGGCGGTGTCGGTGCGGGTGTCGGTGTCGGCCTGGGTCTCGGGCACGGTGATCCATCCCTTTCGGCGGGAACGACAGGAGAACGCTCGTTCTCACACCTTAGAGAACGAGCGTTCTCCCCGCAAGGGAATCTGGACTACCCTGCCCGTATGGACGACGAAGAGGCCCGCACCCGACTGCTGGACGCGGCGGAGGAGCTGTTCTACGCGGAGGGCATCCAGGCCGTCGGCATGGACCGCATCCGCGCCGGGTCCGGCGTCCCCCTCAAGCGGCTCTACCGGCTCTTCCCGGCGAAGGAAGCCCTGGTCACGGCCTATCTGGAACGGCGTGACCAGCGCTGGACGCGCAGTCTGCGCGACGCCGTCGCCGGGGCCCCGGAGCCGGTGCCCGCCGTCTTCGACTGGCTGGCGGGGTGGTTCTGCGAGCCGGACTTCCGGGGCTGTGCGTTCCTGAACGCGTACGGGGAGCTGGGCACCGGCCCGGCCGCGGTGATGGACGTCGTACGCCGCCACAAGGCGGCACTGCGTACCTTGCTGGGCGAGTTGGCCGGACCGGACCGCCCGGGGCTCGCGGACCAGCTGCTGATCCTGGTCGAGGGCGCCACCGTGGTGGCGGCCTTCGACCCCGGCCCGGAGCCGGCCCACCGGGCGCGGGAGGCCGCCGAGCGGCTCCTCACCGCGACCGGCTGAACCGGGGCCGGCCGAACCCGGGCCGGCCGAACCGGGGGCGGCCCGACCGGGGCGAGGGGCTGTCGGCTACTTGTGGCCGTGCTGGACGTCCAGGCAGAGCGCCCACACATCGGAGTAGCTGCCCGGGGAGGGCGAACCGCCGCTGTGGGTGGCGGCCGTCCAGTACGACGGGTTGGTGCTTCCGTCGGCGAACGGGGTGCCGGCGGCGTCGCTCGGGAAGCTGCCGTTGAGGTGGGGGCCGCCCGAGGTCGCCTTGCTGAAGTCGGTCGTGGTCACGTTGCCGCCGCTGATCGCCGCGCCGCCACTGACCAGCCGTCCGTCCTCGCGGGAGCAGCCGGTCGTCGCCGTCGTGCCCGTGGAGGCCGTGTTCGGGCCGTCGACCTCGGTGAAGCGGACCGTCGTGGCGACGTGCTTGAGGTCGATGTCGTCCGTGCTGCAGATCGCGTAGGCGTAGGTCATGTTGTCCGCGCCGCGTCCGCCGCCGATCCCGCCGACCGCCGTCCAGGAGTCGGGGTTGCGCTCGCCGTCGCCGGCCGCGATCGAGCCGTTGTGGTGCGCGGCGTCGTTGAAGGTGGGGAAGCTCGCGATCGGCTTGAGGCTGCCGACACTGGCCGGGGTGGTGCGGGCGCCGCCGCCGATGAGGACGGTGTTGGCCGGGCAGGTCGCCGTGACGAGCTTGGAGGACAGCCCGCTGGTGGGCCCGGAGGCCTTGTTCATGACCACCTGGGTGTGCCGGATCAGGTTGCTCCGCAGGCAGATCGCGTACGGGGTGGTGGAGAAGGCCTCGCTGCTGCGGCTGCCGCTTCCGCCCATCGCCATCCAGTGCGTGGCGTCGGTACCGACGACCCCGGGGGTGTCGGTGTACTCGGTGGCGCCGTCGGCGCTGGGCACCATGCCCATCACGTGGTTGCCGTTGGACATCTCGTCGTTGCCGATGGCCTGGTCGGCCCCGCCGCCGGAGACGAGCCCGTCGGGGCAGTCGGCGTGCGAGGTGACCCCGGTGAAGGGGGTCGCGGGGCCCATGGTGGCCCCGGGGGTGACGACGGTGACGTCGGCCGTCTTGGCGTACGCGGCTCCCGGCACCGCGACGGTCAGCAGGCCGGCCAGGAGCAGCGCCTTGGCCGTGGCGGAGCTCCGCCGGAGTTTCGTGCTCATGGGGTTCTCTCTCTTGTTTCCTTGCGCATGGACGCGCGGTCGCGTGGACGCGCGGTCGCGTGGACGCGTGGACGCGTGGACGGTTTGCGGCGACTACCGGCTCAGACGCCGTCGTTGGCGCACAGCACCCATGCGTCGGTGTAGGTGCCGGGCGAGCTCTGTCCGCCGGTGTGGGCGGAGGCCGTCCAGTACGCCGCCGTGGTGGTCCCGTCGCCGACCGCGGCGCCGCCGGAGGTGCTGGGGAAGCTGCCGTTGAGGTGGTCGCCGCCCGAACCGGGGCCGGTGAAGTCGGTGGTGGTCACGCTGCCCCCGCTGACCGCGGCGCCGCCGCTGACCAGCTTCCCGTCGTTCTGGCCGCAGCCCACGGTCGCGGTCTGACCGGTGCTCCCGGTGGTGGGGCCGCTCACCTCGGTGTGGCGGACCGTCACCGTGGCTCCGCCGACGCTGATGCCGCTTCCGCTGCAGATCGCGTAGGCGTAGGTGTGGTTGGCGCTGTTGTTGTTGCCGTCCCAGCCGACCGCGGCCCAGGAGTCGGGGTTGGTCTCTCCGCCGGCCGCGGCCTTCTGGCCGTAGTCGTGCGCGGAGTTGTTGAAGGTGGGGAAGCTCGCGATGGTCTTGTAGCTGCCGGTGTTGCCGGGGGTGGTGCGGGCGCCGCCGCCGAGGAGGCGCGTGTTGGCCGGGCAGGTCGCCACGACGAGGCCCACGGTGGCCCCGGTGGTGGGGGTGTTGGCCTTGTTCATGACGACCTGGGTGTGGTTGATCAGGTTGCTGGTGAAGCAGATCGCGTAGGGCGTGGTGGAGAAGGAGGCGTTGACCTGGCCCCCGCTCCCGCCGATGCCGAGCCAGTGCGTCACGTCGGTGCCGACGACCCCGGTGGAGCCGGTGTATTCGGTGGTGCCGTCGGAGCTGGGCGAAGTGCCGTTGACGTGGTTGCCGTTCACGCCCGAGCCGGTGCCGATGGCCTGGTTGACGCCGCCTCCGGAGATCAGGCCACTGGAACAGTCCGCGTGGGTCGGTATCTCCGAGTTGCCGGAGGCGGGGCCACTGGTGGCCCCGGGGGTCTTCACGGTCACGCTCACGGTGTTGGCGTAGGCGGTCGCCGGCACGGCCAGGGCCAGTACGGCACCGAGCACGAGCGTCCTGCCGGTGGCGAAACGGCGCAGAAGTCCTGCGTTCATGTGGATCTCCCCATCTGACGGGCGGTGGGCGACGAGCGGTGGGCCGCGGTCGTAGGCGGCTCGGCGCGGTGCGGCGCGGTGCGGAGCGTTGTCCGGAGGCGGGGGTAGGGGCGTCGTCGGTGCGGAACTGACACGGCATCACAACGGCTGTCTGCCTGGCGGATGTGGGCCGCTGAGGGGCAGACGAAGGTTCGGACCAGCCATCTCGCCACCCTGTCCGGAGCGGCGCATGCGGACTCTAGCAGTCCTTTAACGCCGCATCTACATAGGAGATTCTTACCTTCAAGTAGCAAATGCATGGTTTAACGATCAGCCGTCCCGGTGGGCTGGGCGTTCCGGCATACGGCGTAGGGAGGGGTGTCACGGCCCGTCCGGGCCCGGGCGGACTCGTAGCGTCGCGGGCGGACCCCCGTCCCCCCTCCGCTCAGGAATCGAGGAACCGAGATGGCAGTTCTGGTCTACAACCGGGGTGCGGAATGGACCCGGGAGCTCTACCAGGCCCTGCACGACCGCGTGCTCCCGGACCCCGGGAACCCGCCGGCCGGGCTCCTCGTCCACACCGCGTCACCGGACGAACGGGGCGGCTGGATGGTCGTCGACGTATGGGAGTCGGAGGCCGACTACCGGCGGTTCGTCGAGGACAGGATCATGCCCGCGGCCCGGGAACTCGGGGCGCCGCCGTTCGACACGCACGTCAGCGAGATCTTCTACCACCTGATCCCGTAGCCGGGTCGGCCGCCACTCGGCCCAACCCGTGAAACACCGTCAGGAAGACGGGGAAGAGGTGTGGCCGAGGAGTGCCCGGGACCGCCCGGGGCGCCGAGGAACACACCTGAAAGGCAGCGCGAATGACCACGACCACCGCCACGTCCACGTTTCCTGCCGGACTTCCCTTCGTACGGGGACGACGCACCGGACACGCCCCGGGCCGGCCGTGGTCGAGGAAGAGCAGGGCCCCGGTCGCCGCGGCCCTCGGAGCGGCCCTGGCGCTCGCCCTTCCCGGGGTGGCGCTGGCGGCGCCGGGCGACCCGGACACCGGCTTCGGCACGGGCGGCAGGGTCACCACCGACTTCGGCGGCTTCGAGCAGGTCAACGGGGTGGCGGTACAACCCGACGGCAAGATCATCGCCGTCGGCCTCACCGACACCGGCGGTGTCGGTGGCGGCGTCCACAACTTCGCGGTGGCCCGCTACAACGCCAACGGCACCCCGGACAGCACCTTCGGCACCGGCGGCAGGCTGACCACGGACCTGCGCGGCGACGCCCAGGCGGTGGCCGTCCAGCCGGACGGGAAGATCGTCGTCGCCGGCCACAGCGACGACGACTTCGCCGTGGCCCGCTACAACGCCAACGGCAGCCCGGACACCACCTTCGACAACGACGGCAAGGTCACCACCCAGTTCGGCGGCGTCGACCAGGCCCGCTCGGTGGCGCTGCTGCCCGACGGCAGGATCGTCGTCGCCGGCCTCAGCAATGCGGCCGGCACCTACGACTTCGCGGTGGCCCGGTACAACAGCAACGGCAGCCCGGACACCGACTTCGACGCCGACGGCAGGGTGACCACCGATTTCTCGGGCGGCCTCGACCAGGCTGCAGGGGTGGTGTTGCAGGCGGACGGCAGGATCACCGCCGCGGGCTCGGCCAACGGCTTCGGCTCCGACGACTTCGCGCTCGTCCAGTACAACAGCGACGGCACCCTGGACAGCACCTTCGGAACCGGTGGCAGGGTGACCACCGACTTCGGCGCCCTCGACCAGGCCCGGGGGATGGCCAGGCAGCCCGACGGCAAGATCGTCACCGCCGGCCTGACCGGTTCGGGCAGCACCTTCACCTTCGCCCTGGCCCGCTACAACGCCGACGGCAGCCCCGACGCCACCTTCGACACCGACGGCCGGCTGACCACGGGCTTCGGCACCACCGGCAGTGCGGCCGCGGTGGCGCTGCAGGGCGACGGCAAGATCATCGCGGCCGGCCAGAGCAGCTCCGGCGGCGCCGACTTCGCGCTGGCGCGCTACAACGACGACGGCGCCCTGGACACCACCTTCGACACGGACGGCAAGGTGACCACCGACTTCGCGGGCGCCAACGACGGGGCGAACGCGGTGGCCGTGCAGGCCGACGGCAAGATCGTCGCCGCCGGGCACGCGTCGGGGGTCACCAGCGACTTCGCGCTCGTCCGCTACCAGAACGGCGGCAGTACCCCGCCCCAACAGCCCTCCCTGACCATCGGCAAGTCCCATGCCGGAAACTTCACGCGCGGCCAGCGGGGCCAGTACACGATCACCGTCGGCAACCGCGGGTCCGCCCCGACCGATGGCAGCACGGTCACCGTCAGGGACACCCTCCCGGCGGGACTCTCCGTGGCCCGGATGACCGGTCCCGGCTGGAACTGCCCGCGGGCCGCCCTCACCTGCACCCGCTCCGACGCCCTCGCCGCCGGGAACGACTACCCGCCCATCACCCTCCAGGTCCGCGTCGCCCGCGACGCCCCCGGCACGGTCACCAACACGGCCACCGTCACCGGCGGGGGCGACTCCACCCTCCACACCGCCACCGACCCCACCACCACCGTCCCCCGCCGGCCGTAGCTCCTCGGCGCACGCGTGCGGCGGCGAGTCATCCGGCTCGCCGCCGCACCCGTTCTCCGGCGCCTCCTCCGTACTTCGCGGCACCCCTTGGATCGGCAAGTCATACCGAACCGACCTAAAATGGCCGTGAAGGGTAGACAAGGCCCGTCCGGCGCCTACGAGGTGCCCCAGCGGGCCGTTCGGCTAGCCCAGGAGGCGGTGATGGCCGTATCCCCCGACACGGGATCGCACTACAACCACAGCGACCCCGAGGACACGCTCAAGCAGATCGGCGGCTCGTGGCACTGGGCGCTCGGCGTCGGCCTCGCGACCCTGATCCCGGGCATCCTGATCCTCGTCTGGCCCGACGAGACCCTGCACATCCTGGCCGTGATCATCGGTCTGCAGCTCCTGGTCGTGGGTGGCTTCCGGTTCGTCTCGGCCTTCACGCACAGCCGCGACGGGGGCGGCAGCAGGCTGGCGGGCGTCCTGATCGCCATGCTGGCGATCCTGGCCGGAGTCCTGGTGCTGCGGCACCCCATGCAGACGATCGGCGCGCTGTCCCTGATCGTCGGAATCTTCTGGCTCCTGACCGGAGTGCTCACGACGTACGTCGCGATCGCCGACCGTTCGCTCGTGCACCGCGGCATGACCATCGGGCTGGGCATCCTCGGCGTCGTCGCCGGCATCGTCGTGCTCTGCTTCCCGGTGGACTCCGCGGTCGCCCTGACACGGCTGCTGGGCCTGTGGCTGGTGCTGCTCGGCGTGTTCGAGGTCGTGATGGCCTTCGTCCTGCGCTCCGCGACCCGTCACCTCGTACCGCCCACGGGCACGCCCCCGCGTCCGGCCATGCCTCCGGACTGAAACGGAAAACCCACTCGTCATCGGGGTGACGTCCGCTTAGCATGACCGGCCATGCCAACAAACGAACACACAGTCGAGCAGGCCCTGGCCCGGATCACCGCGGGCTACGTCTTCCCCGACAAGGTCGCGACCATCGACGAGGCGATCCGGGCGCGGATCGCCTCCGGCGCGTACGAAGGCCTCGACGACCGTGCGCTGTGCGAAACGGTGACGGCGCACCTCCAGGAGGTCTGCCCCGACAAGCACCTGCGGCTGCTGTGGAGCGAAGAGCCCCAGTCGCTGGAGCCGGTCCACGACGACGGGGGCGAAGCCGCCTTCCTGGCCCTCCTCCGTAAGGAGAACCAGGGGATCCGCCGCGTGGAGCACCTCGAAGGGAACGTCGGCCTCATCGCGCTCGGGCGCATCGCGACCGCCGCCGAGGGCGCTAACGCGATCGGCGCGGCCATGCGGCTGGTCGCGCACAGCTCCGCGCTCATCCTGGACCTGCGGGCGTGCCTCGGCGGGTCACCGGAGGGGGCGGCGCTGTGGAACAGCCACTTCTTCCCCGACGACCAGGTGCACCTGAACGACATCTACGACCGGTGCAGCGACTCGACCCGGCAGTTCTGGACCTCCGCCCACCTGCCCGGACCGCGCTACGCGGACGGCCGCCCGGTGTACGTGCTGACGAGCGAGAACACGTTCTCCGGCGGCGAGGACGTGGCGTACACCCTCCAGGCGCACGGCCGCGCCGTGGTCGTCGGCGCGACCACCCGCGGCGGCGCCCACCCGACGGCCCGCCACCCGGTCGCCGAGCACGTCCTCGTGACGGTGCCGACGGCGCGGAGCATCAACCCGGTGACGGGCACCAACTGGGAGGGCGTGGGCGTCGTCCCCGACATCGCGGTACCGGCGGACCGGGCCCTGGAGGAAGCCCTCAAGGTCGCCTTGGAGCGCTAGCGGGGGGACCCGTGGCGCCGCCCCTCCCGCGGTCACCGCGGAGGCTCCCGGCGGACTCCGGACTCCGGCCGGCGCGCACGGCCCACCGGCCTTCGCTCGCAACGGGGTTGATAGTTTCGCGATCATGGGGAGAAACGTCTGGGGGACCAGGCTGTTGGGCGGGGGCGCGCTGCTGTTCGCAGCGCTGACCCTGTGGACGCTGTTGTTCCATGCGGGCGTATCGGTGTACCGGCCGGACGTGGTCGCGCTCGGGGCTCTGGCCCTGGCGTCGGCCGCGGGGTGGGTGTGGTCGGGCTCCCGGCCGATCCCGGTCACCCCGCCGGGGCAGGTCGAACCGGTACCGGCGCCGGCGGCCAAGCTTCCGTGGAGGAGGCCGTTCCGGGACTTCCTTCCCCTGCTGCTGGCCGTGGTGGTGGTACTGCCCGCGGTGGTCGTGGTCGCCGAGCTGATGAGCCGCCCGGACGGTGACGACCTGAAGCGGATCGCGGCGATACAGGAGGCCGGCGCCGAAGTGGCGTGGGGCACCGTCGTCAAGGTCGAGCAGGTGAAGAAGAAGGCGTACAAGGAGATGCCGGCCACCGCGGACGTCACCGTCGAGGTGCCCGTGCCCGTGCCCGGCCTCGGGGGAGGCAGCTCGGACACCACACGGCTCGAAGTGGCGAACGGGCACATCCAGACCGTCACCGGGGGTCTCAAGGGCGCATCCGTCCTGGTGCTGTACGCACCGACGGCGCCCGCACTGGGCGGCGTCGTGGACGGTCCCGGCAACGTCGAGCGGTACCTGGAGTCGCACTCTGCGTCCGCGTTCTCCCGTACGCCCACGACCACCTGGATCGGCCTCGTCATCGCAGCGGTCCTCACATTCTTCGGGTCGCTGATGTTCGTCCGGGTCCCTCCGTCCGACCCCGCCCTCCGGGCCCTCCGCTCGGACGCGGCCGCCGGGGCGGCGCTGCCCGCCGTACGGGCACGGATCACCGCGGCCCGGCGGAACGAGCACACCACGTTCGGAACGGTGGACGGCACGGTCCGGGTGCGGTCGGACCACAAGCTGCGCTTCGCGCTGGAGGACGGCTCCGAGCTGCTGATCGGCAATCCGGCCCTCGAACCGGCCGGGCTCGCCCTCCTCGCGGCGCGCATGGGCGAGCGACCGGGGTGGCTGTGCGGCGCCCGGAACTGGCGGCTGATCCGCAACGGCGAGCAGCCCGTCGCCTTCGTCACCGACGAGGGAGAGGTGGCTTTCCTGAAGATGGGCCGCGAGGATTTCGAGCGGATCCTGGAGCCG
The DNA here is from genome assembly GCF_044762985.1 of Streptomyces sp. NPDC096339. Classification (NCBI taxonomy): domain Bacteria; kingdom Bacillati; phylum Actinomycetota; class Actinomycetes; order Kitasatosporales; family Streptomycetaceae; genus Streptomyces; species Streptomyces sp. NPDC096339. Next base: position 28,345 of record NZ_JBIWFI010000005.1, read on the forward strand.
GCCACCCCGGTACAGCCCGACCCGGAGCGCCGCACCCGGCTCTCCCCCTGGCCCACCGCCGTGGTGCCCGGGGCCCACTGGCCCTGGCTCGGAGGCACGGCGCTGTCCTACGGACTCGTCGTCCTCGTACTGACGGTTCCGATGTCCCAGCTCGCCGCGGGGCTGACGACCGCACTCGCCGCTGCCGTCGCCGTGGCGTCCTGGGTCTTCCTGGTGCGCCGCCGGGCGGCCCTCTCGGACCGGACGGGCCGCTGGGAGGTCCGTGCGACCCGCGACCCGGAACTGGGCCCGGCCTGACGGCTCCCGCGAGCCGATGGCTCCGCGAACGCGCCTCAGGCCTGCCGCGGCCCCCGTACGGGCTCCAGCCGGATCTGCCGCGGAGCCGCTTCCAGGTGGGCCGAGAGGTCCGGAAGGGCCGGCGCCTTCCCCGCCGTGAACCAGAGCAGGACGTCCTCACCGGTCCGGACCGGCAGCGCCGGGAAGGTGTTCTCCGCGTGCTCGGAGCGGTGCACCGCGAGCGGCGGGGTCCCGGCGTCGGTCAGTGCGGGGTGCAGGTGCCGCCGGAAGTGGTCGGCGAAGGCGGTGGTGTCGTGGGGGTGGCAGACGGTCACGACCACCGGGCCTTCGGCGTCCCGCGCGTTCGGGGCGGCGAAGCCCGGCCCGCGCAGCAGCAGTACGTCGTCCGAGTCCACCATGGTCGCGTTGGCCCGGGTGCGGTGGGCCTGCCAGACGGGACCGCCGTAGAAGGCGTGCAGCGCCCGCTCCCGCGCCTCCATGTCGGGGAAGCCGCGCAGCCAGACGAAGCGGTCGGGGTCGTCCAGGTCCCGGAACCGGCCGCCCATGGTGATGCCCGCCGCCTCCTGCCCGGTGACGAATTCCCGCTCGAAGAGGTCGATCAGGGTGTCCCGGGCGCCCGGGTGGAGGGTGTACTGCCGGAGTTCGACGATGAGGCTCATGCCCGGAAAGCTAAGGCGTGTTCCTGACACCTCCTGTCAGGAACCGGCCGGGCCATCGGCCTCCGTACGACGGGGCGGCGGCTCCGCCGACCCGGCCGCGCCCGGGTCAGCGGAAGAGGGCCACGATTCCGTTCACCCAGACCGCGAGGAACGCGAGGACCGCCACCACGCCGCCGGCGCCCAACAGCACTCCACTGACCGACCACCCCACGGAAGGCACCTCGCACTCCTCCTCCGGGCCGTCCTGGTAGGAGTCCGGGTCGTCCCAGTCGACGGAGTGCCCCAGCGCCTCGGCGCAGGCGGTCCGCACCGCGGCCAGCTGCCCCTGCGCGAAGGCGGTGGCGGCCATCGCCTCGGGACCGCGCCAGGCAAGGGCCCTCATCCGCCACCACGGAGATCCGTACCGCGCCTCGAAGGCGGCGGTCTCGTCGACGTCGCGGTCCTCTTCGAGGTACGTCCAGCGGCCGGCCTCGGCGGCGTCGCCGTAGAGCCGGTAGACCTCGGCCAGACGGCGGCGGAGCGTCAGGTCGTACGGAAAGGACGAGACGAGACCGCGCAAACGCTGGCGCGCCATGGGGACGCGGCCGGCGGCCAGATCCGCATCGACTCGGGCAAGGGTCTCTCTCGGGGGCATGGGCACATCATCGAGCGCCGTACCGGAGTATGTCGATCCGTTTTTGCCGCTCGGGACACTCGATCCGATCACTCGCTCTCGGCACCCACGGGACGACCGTCAGCCGAACATCACGCTGTGCGGGATGGACCCGGCGAAGTCGCGCGCCTCGCCGGGCGCCATCGTGGCCAGCACCTCCTCGCAGCCGCGGTCGGAGTAGAGGGTGGCCGTGGCGTTGGTTCCGTTGAGCGCGCTGGTCGCGCCCTGGAGGAGGAGCCGGCACTCGCCGTTGGCCGGGGAGATGATGTCGAGGCCCCCGGACTCGGGCGAGATGTAGCCGAACGTACCGGTGGCTGCGCCTGCGGACCCGGGCAGGGAGACGACGAGTGCGGCGGTGGTGAGGGCGGCGGCGATGCAGTGACGGAGGCGCATCGCACCAGGGTGTCGCACCGCCACGCCGTGTTGACCGGAGAAACGATCTTCCCTCACCCGTTCGGCGGCCGATCGGGCTGATGCGCCCGATGGGGCAGCGTGGCCCACGTACGGGTCCCACCGCCGGGCTCCCGGGAGGGGCCGAGCCCCCAGTCGCCACCGTGGTCGCGCACGAGCGCCGAGAACACCCGGAGGGTGGAACGGCGCCGGGCCTCGCAGAGCGCGGCGAGGCGGGGGTGGGCGTGGCCGGGGTGCCCGTCGTAGACGATGACGCGGAGGGCGTCGTCGCGGTAGCGGACGGACAGGTACAGCTCCCCGTACGGGTCCATCCGCCAGGCGGAGCCGAGGAGTTCGGAGGCGGCCTGCACGGCGGTCGGTTCGAGGGGGTCGAGCGCGTAGGCGCGCAGTGCGGCCCGCACGGCCTGCCGGGCGATGCCCGCGGAGCGGGGTGAGGCGGGCAGGGTCATGCTGCACGAGAGCTCCGCACCGTCGAGGCCGGGCCGGGGCCCGGAGTCCGGGGCGACGGGGCAGGCAGAGGCGGAGGCGTACGGGTGCGGGTGCGGGTGCGGGTGCGGGTGCGAATACGGATTCGGGGTGAGCATCTTCGGCTCCCAAGTCGTCAGCGTTTACGGACGGATTGGCTTCGGAAGCTCGACGCGCACGAGGGCTCACGTGTGTCCGTACGCATGCGGCAACGCGGCGACCGTGGCTCGTCCCCAGGGCACGCGTGGGGGATGCACTTCGATTCGCCGTACGTGAGCGGTGCGTTACCCACTGTAGGGCAGAGCGTGGTGTCTGCACCACATAGTCCGGTGATGTCTGCACCACCAATGGACCGGGTGGGCCGATCCCGTGCACACTGCCCTCATGCCACCCAGGACGTCTCCGACGTACCGTCAAGCAAGGCTCGGGGCCGAGCTGCGCAAGATGCGCCTGCACGCAGGCATGACAGCCGAGTTCGCGGCCGGCCTGATCGGCATCGACCGGGGGAAGATCCCGAACATCGAATCGGGGGTCCGGACACTGAGCCCGGAACGCCTGCGGACACTGGCCGCCAACTACGGCTACGGAGACGAGGCTTACGTCTCCGCACTGCTGGCGATGGCGCAGCCGAGGACACGCGGCTGGTGGGACGAGTACCGGGGCAAGGTTTCGGCGGGCATGCTCGACATCGCCGAACTGGAGTGGCACGCCACCCGGTTGCACACGGTGCAGACCGTGCACATCCCCGGCCTGCTCCAGACCGAGGAGTACGCGCGCGCCATCTTCGGCGCCGTCCTGCCGGAGCTGTCCCGGCTGGAGATCGAACTCCGGGTCACCCTCCGGCAGGAGCGGCGACGCGTACTCGACCGCCCGCACCCACTGCCCTACACGGGCTACGTGCACGAAGCCGCCTTGCGCATGCACTTCGGCGGACGTCAGACGGCCCGCGCCCAGCTCGAATTCCTGAGCGAGCGGAGCACTGCCGAGAACGTGACCATCCGGGTCCTGCCCGTCTCGCAGGGCATCTTCCCCGGCGCCGGACACGCCCTGCTGTACGCCGAAGGAGTCGTGCCGCAACTCGACACGGCCCAGCTCGACTCGGCGCACGGACCGGAATTCATGCATGCCGAAGGCCAACTGTCCAAGTACCGCAGCCACCTGAGGTGGATGGAGGCGAATGCGCTCGACGCCCCGGCGTCCCGGGACTTCATCCACCGCGCCTGCAAGGAACTGTGAGGGGTCATGGCCGACATCAGCTGGGAGACGCCGTACTGCGGCGAAGGCAACAACTGCTACCGGATCGGGGTCGACGGGGACGGCAACAGCTACATCGCCATCGCCGGCCGGGAGGACACGTACCTCACCGACACCACGGACGCGCTGCGCCAACTGATCCGGGACATCAAGGCCGGCAAGGCGGACCACCTCCTGGCCGACTAGTACGCCCTACGCCCCGGCCTTCCCGCCCCGGACCGGCGGGATGCGGGCCGGACCGGCGGGATGCGGGCGCCACACGCTCCAGATCAACCGGCCCGAGCGGCGCCGGCCGGCCGCCCGCGTCCCTCGCGGGGGCGAGCAAGGCCCACACTCCCCCAGTGCCTCAGCACGGGCCGAGCTCCTCTCCCGGCACGCCACCCGGCCGCCTATCGCCATGGCGCCCGAGCAGGCGGTGGTTGGCGCGAAGGCGCTGGGCGCGCGGGTCCTCGTCCTGGTGCACGACGCGATGGGGGACGAGCCGTTCGCCCGCGCGCTCCGCCGCCACAGGTCCGGCGCCGACGCCCGGGACCTGGCCCGGGCCGACCCGGTGGCACCCCGCGTCGCCTGCTTGCCGACAGGCCGACGCTGGAGGTACGCGGACTGAGTGCGGGCCCTTGCCCACCGGGGGTGGGGGGGGAACCGGAGGCCGTCCCCGCTCCAAGGAGGCGCGGGACATTCATCTCCAGATTTTCGAGGCGAATGGCTGAATTCTCACCGACCACGGCTCCCATTCGGATCGCAGCAGGAATTCTTATGATGATATCCGTGCGACTTCGCTCTCCGCTCATTCACTCTCACGTGGACCGGAGTCATCGCGCTGTCTCACGGAACAGGGAATCCACGCATGGCATTTCAAAGGCTACGGCGGTGCCTCACTGGTCTGACTGGCTCAGCGGTGGCGTTGGGGCTGGTCCTCACCCTGCCGACCGCCGCCGGCGCGGCGTCCGGCGCCCGCCAGGAGGAGCCCGTCCTCGCCGTCACCAAGTTCCACCCCGGCCAGCCCTTCTTCCACCGGGGGGCGAACGCCGAGTACGTCATCTCCGTATCGAACACGGGCACTGCGGCAACCACCGGGACGGTCACGGTCAAGGAGATCCCGCCGGCCGGGATCACTGTCACCGGATTCTTCGCCCCTGACTGGGACTGCTCGGTCGCCACCTTGACCTGCACCATCAGCGAAGCTCTGGCACCCGGGAACAGCTACCGGGACATCCGCGTCAGGGTGACCGTGGCTGCCGACGCCCCGGCAACCGTCGTCAACAAGGCCGAGGTCTCGGGCGGCGGCAGTGCGCCCGCCTCCGCCGAGGACCGGGCGGACGTCCTGACGACGGTTCCGCCCACCGCCTCGCAGCTGTCGATCGGCAAGTCGCACAGCGGCGCATTCCCCCAGGGCGGGACGGGCACGTACACCCTCACCGTGTCCAACGCTGCCGGAGCCGGACCCACGAGCGGCGAGGTGACCGTGACGGACTCCCTGCCGACCGGAGTCACGCCGGCGAGCGTGTCCGGCACGGGCTGGACGTGCTCGATGCCTTCCGGCGCGGTGACCTGCGGGAGGAGTGACCCGTTGGCGGCGGGCGAGAGTTACGCCCCGATCACGCTGACCGTCAACGTCTCGGCGGGCGCGGCCTGCACCTTCACCAACTCGGCGACGGTCTCCGGCGGGGGCAGCAGCTCGTACACCACCACGGACTCGACGGACGTCAGCGGAGGCACCTGCGGCGGCGGAGGTGGCGGCAACGGGGGAGGCAGTCCCATCGTGTTCATCAACCTCGGCGGCATCTTCTCGATGTTCAGCAACTTCAGCTTCAACCAGAACGTCAACAGCCCGGGTGCAACGAACGCCACGAACCAGGAGCTCGGCGCGAACGCGCCCTGAGACCGCCCGGGAAATGCGCCGCCGACACATCGGTCGGCGGCGCTTTTCTGCGTCGGCCTTCAGCTGTCGATGCTGCGGGGAAGGCGATCTCGACGCGGCGGTTCCTCGGCGGTGGGGTAGTCCTCGCCGTACCACGTGAGCGGCTACGCCCGAGCCTTATCCCGCTCAGCCATCCCGGCTCTGCCTATGTCGCGGGTCGAGCTACGGCTCACCCATCGCATGCAGCGCCAACGAGTACTCGAACGGAACGCCCCAGCCCTTCACACGGGGTATGTCCACGAACTGGCCCTGCGGCTGCAGTTCGGTGGACGCAGCGCAACGCGCGAGCCATCGGAGGGCCTGCCGGCCGACTGCCCCAGCAGGCGCGAACGCGGCGGTGCCGATCAGCTCAGTGTGTACTCCAGGGCATAGGAGTGGCTTCCGTCCTCGGAGACGGTGATCTCCAAGGCGCCCGTGATCCCCGCGAGGTCACCGGAACCCGTCCCCTGGACCACGCGGATCGCGAGACGCTCGCCTCCGCTGCCGGGTGCGGTGTGCTGGAGAACGAAGGAGCCCTTGCGGCCGTCGAGCTCGCCCGTGAACCGCTCCACGGCCACATAGGCAACGGGACCGCCCTCCAAGTCGGCCACCGACAGCATGTACACCGTGCTCGTGCCGACCAGGCCACCCTGAAAGCTCTTGGTGATCCGCACCCGCCCGAGCGCGGCGCCCGTGCCTTCGTCGAGCGCCTCCGGCTCGAAGGATGTGAGGTCGAACGTTCCGCTGCTCTTCTCGCTCATTTCCGTGCCCCCGATTCGCCATCGACTGGAGAATCACCAGCCTGGCACACGGCACTGACACTCCCCGCGCTGCGCGATCGGCGCGGCTACCCCAGCTGACGCAGCCGACTGCTCGCGGCGGTACGGACACGACGGGTGCGCCCCCGTTCGGCGAGCAGTCCGAGGGCATCGGGCGAGGTCACGAGCTCTGTGGTCGAGGCCATGCGCTGGAACCAGTCGGACGCCCCGATGAGCGCGTCGGCGGCCCAGGGTTCGCCCAGCTCGACGGCCCTGAGGAGGGTCCACTCGTGCAGGCGGCGAACCAGGAAGGCGCGACCGGCGACCAATGGGGCCATGGCCTCGGCCCACGCGGCGAACCCGGGCGCGGTGAGCAGATCGGTGGCCCTCCGCTCCATGTGGAGGGCCACCGCGCTCTCCGCCATGACGGGATCCTCGTCACGCAGCACGTCCGCCACGACCCCGGCCTCGTCCGCCTCGGCGACGGCCTCCAGGGCGTGGAGGTATTCGGCGTAGCGCCGATGCTCGGGAGGCTCGTCGTCAGGGCCGTGCGTGACACCCATGCCGGCCGTCAGCTTCCGCCGACGCTGCGGGGGAAGGTGATCTCGACGCGGCGGTTCTTCTTGCGGCCTTCCTCGGTGCTGTTGTCGGCGATGGGGTAGTCCTCGCTGTAGCCGCGGACGTCGAAGACGACGCTGGGGTTGGTGACGGTCTTGGCGAGCTCGGCCTGGACGGCGTCGGCGCGCTGCTTGGAGAGCTCCTTGCCGTGTTCGTAGCTGCCCTGGTCGTCGGTGAAGCCGAAGACCCGGATGCGGGTGGCTTTCTGGGTGTTGATCTCCTGCGCGATGGCCTGGATGCGGGCGGCGGCCTGCGCGTTGAAGACGGCACTGTTCTCGGGGAAGAGGACCTCGGATTGCAGGGCCATCATGACGGTCTGGTTCGTCTCCTGACGCCGCTGCTCCCCACCGAGGTCTTCGACGACTTCGACGAGGTCGAGCACCTTGGGGGGCGCGAGTGTCCCGCCCTGCGGAAGCTTGAGTCGTGGAGAGTCCGGCTTGACTGGTACGGGCGCAGAGGCGGACGGTTCCATAGGTGGCGGCGCAGTGGGCTTGTCGTCAGCCAAGGCAGGTCCGGCACCGATGAAGTGCCCCGCGGCTATGAAGAGGGCCACAACGGCCGTGGATGCGATTGCACGATGGTGTGTTGTCATGGGGTCACCCGGAGATCTTCACTGTGGCCGCGGCAAACGTGGGCAGGCCGAACACGACCTCGGTTGTGGTGGACGGCGGCGCGGGAAACTGCGCAAAGAAGGGGACGCTCTCACCGGCGCCCACACGGGAGAGTCCGGTGGTGCACGCACACCTGCCCTCCGTGTCACGCAGCACGTAGTACCGCTTCTTGCCGACGTTGTCCACGAGGGTGGCGCCTGCGATTGATGCGGGGCTTGCGTTCTTCTCAGTCCCGTTCCACTCCGACGTACGTACGAAAGCTTCCGAGCCTGTGTTCTTGATCTGACCACTGACGGTGAGATATCCGTCCGCATCACGGTCAATCGAGGTGATTTCCAGGACTATTGAAGCTGGCCCCTTGGATGTTGCAATCACCTCAGCTGAAACCGAGGAGCCGCTCCCCTTGGGTACCGGCTTCTGCGAGGTGCTCTCCTGGCTCGCAGGCCCAGCGGACTTCTGTGGTTCCTTCGCCTTCTCATCGGCTCCGCCACAGCCACTCAGCACGAGGGCCAAGACCGCCGCAACCGCAACGGCCGCTCCCCCGCGGACCTTCACCTTGTGCTGGATGCTCATGTACGCCGTTCCTTGTCTCTAGTTAGCCGTCAGTCAGCCAGACGCACGCTGAAGAGTTTCCTCGCCAGATCGACCAAGGAACCCGGTTTCGAAGGGTTCAGCGTCACCGCCACACCACCCTTGCATCGGAAGTCGATGGACTGAGGCGGGGCTGTGCCGCCTCCTCCAGGTGAGGACGTTGGGTTGGGTGTCGGGTTGGGTGTCGGGTTGGGGGTTGAGCTTGGGTTCAACGTGCAGCGTGGCTCGATCACCGCCGTAGCCTTGGCATGTCCCTTGAGGTCCTCACTGCCGGGGATCACCGATTTGCCGACGGTGTCTTTTGTGCTCACGGAGACCCGGAATTCCGGGAGGTCCGCATCGCAGGTTGCGTCGGCATCGTTCTTGGTCGCGAAGGAGACCGCTTTCGCGCAGGCCCCATTCGCATTCAAGCGATCCCCGTTGAGGATCCGCTCCCAATCAGCCTGAGTGAGCGCCAGGAAGTCCACTCCCCTGAACGCGTTGTCCCTGCCCTCCCGGGCGGCTGCAAGCGCAGACGCGTCAGCGGCGCCCTGCGCTTTGCTGCGCGTGGCTCCGGCCATGCCAACGACAACGAAGGCGAGCGCAGCGAAGAGCAGACCCGTCACAACCATGATGTAGATGGGAAAGGCCTGCCCGCTGTCCCTCGAATCGCTCGCCCGCATCAGTGGGAGGTGATGTTCTCCAGCGCGTCCGAAATGGCATTCGCGATGTTGTCCGCGAGCCCTGTTCCCACAATCGCAGCGATGATCAGCGCGATGATCACGATGATCCCCAGGTACTCGAAGACCGTCTGACCCTCGTCCCCGCTCCGCCGCTCGTGCCGTTCGACGATCGCCTTGAGCAGCTTGGGCTTCTGCATGGTGGTCCCCTCCAGGGCCGGCGCCGTAGTCGATTCGCGGACCGTACGGCGAGTTACCTCTCGTAACCAAGGGTCCCGGGACCCAATTACGGACCCACTGCGCACTCTGTCTACCCATGACCGGACACTCCCGGACGGGCCGTTCCCAGCCACCGCGCTATCGCCTCGCTCCGCGTCGCGCTCTGGAGCTTCGCGAAGATGCGGTTGATGTGGTTCTTGACCGTCTTCTCGCTGATGAAGCAGGTGGAGGCGATCTGCTGGTTATTCATCCCGGACGCGATCAAGTCCATGATCTCTCCCTCCCGCGAACTCAGTCCGAAAACAACGGAGTTGTTCAGTCGCTCAGTAGACTGTGACACATCTCGTTGCGGATGCGAAGAGGCCCGAAGCTCCGCGAGCAACGCGCTCGCCGCCGTCGGGGTGAAGTGGGGGCGGCCGACAGGCACGTCTCTTACCGCCCGCAGCAGCTCATCAGTCGTGAACTCGCCGTGCACGAGGTAGCCGCCAGCGCCCAACAGCAGTGCCTCCCGCACGATTTCGGCCTCTTGGCTGTAAGTCAGCATCAGCACCGGAGCCAACTGCACCAGGTGCGGCAGCGCGGATATCCCGTCCACACCCGGCATCCGGACATCCAGAAGGATCACATCCGGCGCGTACCGGCGCGCAAAGCTCAACGCCTCGCGGCCGTCCGCGGCTTGAGCTATCACCTCGATGTCCTCGGCCTCGCGCAGGATGGCCGTCAGGCCTGCCCTGATGACAGGATCGTCATCAGCGATGAGGACGCTCAGTCTTGCCACGGTTCACCTGCCCCCGAGCATCGCGCCGAAGTCGACGTTCGCCCCGTACACGAACCCGCCGATCAGCAGGATCAGTGTCCCCGGCAGCATGAACATCGTGACGGCGAGCGTCGCCTTCGGGACCGCCCGGGCCGCCCTGCGCCGCGCGTTCTGGGCGTCCGTACGACGCATGTCCTCGGCGATGGCGATGAGGGTTTCGACGATCGGGGAGCCGAGTTCCTCGCCCTGCTGGAGGGCCGTCACGAACTGCGCGACCTGCTCGCTGTCATTGCGCCGCCGCAGCTCGTCGAAGGCCTGGCGGCGGCTGACGCCCATGGACATCTGCTGGAGGGTGATCCGGATCTCGTCCGACCACGGGCCCTCGTACTTGTCCGCCACGCGCTCCAGCGCCTGCCTGAAGCCGAGACCGGCACTCACCACCACCGCGAGCACGTCAAGGAAGTCCGGCAGGGTGCGCTCGATGTGGTCGCGGCGGATCCGGATCGCCGACCAGAGGCCGACCTCGATCCAGAAGAGGCCGAAGGCGACCATGAGCAGCGCCAGGACCAGCTGGCCATTGAGCAGCATGGATACGGCGCCCAGGGCGCCCAGGGCGGCATAGACCGCGCGGCGTGCCGCGTAGCGGTCGATCGTCAGGCCGGACGGGTTGCCCGCGGTGTCGATCTGGCGGCGCTTGCGGGCCACCCGCTCAGGACCCATCAGGCGCAGTATCAACGGCGCGTAGCGGATGCCCGCGCGGTCGACGATCGAGCCGACGACCGTCGTACGGGTGGCTCCGACCTCCAAGGCCAATGCCAGGTCGGTGGGGAGTTTGACGTCGGCCCGGTAGAGGCGGATGCCCTGGAAGGCCCCGAAGACCGATACCGCCACAGCCAGGGCCAGGATCAACGCGATCACGCCGGACTCCTCATACATCGATCCTGGACAGGCGGCGGATGAAGACGAAGCCGACTGCGAAGAGACCCAGTGCGATCAGCACGGCGGTCTGTCCGATGAACGACCCCGTCATGCGGTCCAGTGCGCCCGGCATCATCGCGTCCACCAGGAGGAGCGAGCCGATGCCCAGTACCGGCACCAGGTACGCCGTCGCCGTCACCTGGGACAGCTGCGTACGGATCTCGCGTCGGGTCTCCTTGCGCTGCTCCAGGGTGATCGTCAGGTTGCGCAGGCTGTCGACGATTGCTCCACCCGCACGGTTGGAGAGGACGAGGGTGGAGACGAGTACGACCAGTTCCCGCGAGGGCAGACGCTCGGCGATCTCGCCCAGGGCATCTTCGATGGAGTGGCCGACCGCGAGCCGATCTGTGACGCGCGCGAGCTCCTCGCCGGCGGGCGCCTCCAGTTCCTCGGCCGCTATCCCGAGGGCCGTACGCAGGGCCAGGCCGGCCTGGGTCGCGTTGGCCAGGATGCGGGCCAGATCGGGGAGCTGGTTGATGAAGCGTTCCGTGCGCCGTGCCCGCTGCCAGTTCAGGAAGGCGTTCGCCGCCCACAGCCCGATCAGGCCGGCCACCGGTCCGAAGAAGGGGGCGAAAAAAGACGCCGAGATCATCCATATCCCTGCAACGGCCGCCAGCATGTAGACGAAGAACTCCCCAGCGGTCAGGTCCAGGCCTGTGACCGCCAGCTTGAGTTCGATCCGGCGGCCCAGCTTCGTCTTGCGCAGCCGCCGGTCCACCCCCTGGAACCTGCGTCGCCGTCCCAGCGGCTCGGGCATCCCGCTCGCAGAGAGGCGTTCGATCAGGGCTGCGCGCTGCGCGCGGCCGGCTGCGTACGCCTGGAGGCCCAGGATCACGAACACGCAGGCCAGCAGCGTGGCGCCGAGGGTGATGAGGATGAGTGGGTTCACAGGGCGGTCCGTGTGATGTGCGGAGTGGTGAGCGGGTCGTCCGGCAGCGCGACCCCGAACGCCTGCGGGATGGGCTGGTTGTTCATGTAGAGCCGTTCCGCGATGCGTCGCGGAAGCGGGTAGTACTCGAAGTGGCCGTGTACCCGGCCGTCCGCCCCCATGGGTTGGGCTGCGAAGCGGCAGACCGTCGTGATGCGGAAGGGCTCACGGCCGTGCGATTCGAGGATGGAGATCTCGGTGATGCGGCGCGAGCCGTCGCCGAAGCGGGTGAGCTGGACGATGACGTTCACGGCGCTGTTGATCTGGTCCTGGAGCGCCTCGAAGGGGATCTCCACCTCTGACATGGAGGCGAGGGTCTGGAGACGGGTGAGGGCGTCCGACGAACTGTTCGCGTGGACGGTCGCCAGTGAACCGTCGTGGCCGGTGGACATCGCCTGGAGCATGTCGAGGGTCTCGCCGCCTCGTACCTCGCCGACGATGATGCGGTCGGGGCGCATGCGCAGTGAGTTGCGTACGAGGTCGCGGATGGTGATCTGGCCCTTGCCCTCCACGTTCGCCGGGCGGGATTCGAGCCGGATGACGTGCGCCTGCTGGAGCTGGAGCTCGGCAGAGTCCTCGATGGTGATGATGCGCTCGCCCTCCGGGATCAGGCCGGAGAGTGCGTTCAGGAGGGTGGTCTTGCCAGTGCCGGTGGCGCCGGAGACGATCACGTTCATCTTCGATGCGACGAGGCCGGAGAGCAGGAGCAGCATCTGCTCGTCGAGCGAGCCGAGGGCGATCATCTCGTGCAGGGTGAAGGCGCGCGGGAAGCGCCGGATCGTGAGGGTCGCGCCGGTCAGGGACAGCGGCGGGATGATGACGTTGACGCGCTCGCCGCTGGGCAGGCGGGCGTCGACCATCGGGTTGGCCTCGTCCACGCGGCGGTTGACCGTGGAGACGATGCGCTCGATGGTCTGCATCAGCTGCTCGTGTGAAGCGAAGCGCAGCGGGAGTTGCTCCACGCGGCCTGCGCGCTCGACGAAGATCTGGTCCGGGCCGTTGACCATGATTTCGGAGATCGAGGCGTCCTCGAGGAGCGGTTCGAGCACGCCGAGGCCGAGGGCCTCGTCGACGACGCGGCGGATCAGCTGGGCACGCTCGACGGTGGAGAGGACGGGCCCCTCGCGGCTGATGATGTGGCCGAGTACGCGTTCCAGGCGCGCCCTGCGCTCTGCGGGCGCGAGCGCGGACATCTCGGCGAGGTCGATCTCCTCCAGCAGCTTCGCCCGGTAGGAGGAGACCAGTCGGCCGTCCTCGCGGGGGCTGTGGCGGTCTTCGGGGGTGTTGACCCGGGAACGCAGGCTCATGGTTTGGGCACCTCCGGGTCGTTGGGCATGGTGACGGTCTTGACGGTGGAGCCGTTGCCCACGCCGGGCACGATGGACCTGACCGGGAGCTGGACGGTCACGGTCACCGCGTCGGCCGACCGCCCGATGTCGATCGCCGCCGCCTTCCCCAGGTTCTCCTTGATCGCAGCCCTGCCCGCCGCCGCTCCCGTGCCGGGATGGCGTGCCTCGGCGCGCGCGGCCGTGCGGGCGGCGGTCTCGGCCTGCTGGACTACGTACGCGGCCCATCCGAGCTGGATCCCGCAGAGCGCGACGAGAAGCAGGATCGGCAGGAAGCCGATGTACTCCAGGGCCACTTGGCCGCGGTCGGAGCGCCAGTTCCGCTTCCGAAATCGCTTCACGTCACTCCTTCTCCTTCGCCGCGCCGCCTTGGCCGTCGACCCAAAGGCCGGTGTTGAGTCCCGGAACGAGCACAGGGACCTTCAGCCTGACCGTGGCCTTGTAGATGTCACCGGAGCCGTCGCACACCGCCTGCATGCCCCACGCGCCGCCGATGTGGTCATCGGCCACTGCCGTGCACTCCGCGTCCCCCTTCACCGCCCCCGCCCGCGCCGCCTCGTCCGCCGCGTTCCCCGCCAGCGAGAACGCGTACCCGATCAGCACGCACTCCCACACCGCCGCCACGATCAGCAGGATGAACGGCGCCATGCCGACGAACTCGATCGCCACCTGGCCGCTATCCCTCTGGCGGGGTCTCGGCATCGGTCAGCCCTCCCGGTGTCGGCGCAGGCGGGAGACCGGGCCTGCCGGGCGGACCGCCAGTGCCGTGCCGCCCGGCCCGGCGGCCGGCCCCGGGGCGGCGGCGGCCGTGTCCGGTGACCCCAGGAGCCCCAGCTCCCCCGCCAGCCCCCACAGCGCCTGCTTCACCGTCGAGCGGTTGTCCAGGTCCTGCACCCGCCCCGCGTCCACCACCGCCTGCAGTTCCTTGAAGGCCGCCGGGACCGGGGTCCTCGTCGCCCGGGTCTTGGTGATCTTCTCGATCAGGGCGGGCTGGATCTCGGTGTGCTTGCTCCAGCGGTTGACCACCATCGCGGTGTCCTCCGCCTTCCGCACCTGGAGCCGCTCCCACATCCGGACCATCCGCTTCGCCGCCCGCACCGCGACCACGTCCGGTGTGGTGACCAGCACGGCCACGTCCGCCATCTCCACCGCGGCCGCGTTCGCGCCCGTCACCTGGGTCCCGCAGTCGATGACGACCAGTTCGTAGCGGGCCCGAAGCGCGCCCACGATGTGGCGGGCCGCCCGCTCGTCGACCTCCTCGCCGCGCTCGCCCTCCGCCGGGGCGAGGAGGAGGGCGAGCCCCGTGCGGTCCTCGTACACCGCGTCTTGGAGGACCCGGGGCGAGATGTCCTGGATCCCGGCGAGGTCGGCCACCGAGCGGCGGAACTGCACGTCCAGGTACGAGCCGACGTCACCGGCCTGGAGATCCAGGTCGACCAGTGCCGTGCGCCGCCCCGACGCGGCCGCCGCCAGGGCGAACTGGACCGCGGTGAAGGTGGTGCCCACGCCGCCCTTGGCCCCGGTGACCGTGACGACGCGCCCGCCCGGGCCGGTCGGGACGTCCGCGCCCGGGCCCCGGCCGAGGTGGCGGCGTACGCCCACCGACCACTGGGCGGCGGCCTGGACGCGGGCCGCGAGTTCCTCGTACGAGAGCGGCAGGCCGATCAGGCCGCGCGCTCCGGAGTCCATCGCCGCCGAGAAGAGCGCCGGGCCCGCGTCGGAGGAGACGAGGACGACGCCCACCGCGGGAAAGCGGAGCGCGACCTCGCGGATGAGTTCCAGGGCGGGCACCGGGCCGATGCGCTCGTGGACCAGGACCACCTCGGGGAGCTCGTCGAGGGAGTCGACGGCGAGCCGGGCCAGGGTGTCGAGGAGGGTCGTCGAGTCGGGGACCGGCGCGGCGGGTTCCGCGGACGGGAGCTGGCTGAGCAGCGTCACGATGGCGCGGGCGGCGTCCGGGTCGCCGACCGCGGGGAGGATCCGGGTGGTCATCGGCACCTCACCTGTCCCCTTCGAGGGTGTAGAAGTGGTCGGCCGGGTTGGGCGCCGAGTCCGTGCCGGGGGCCACCAGGGCGAGGCGTACGTGCTCCGCGAAGGACTCGGCGTAGGCGACGCGCTGGGTGTCCTTGGTGTTCAGGGCGAAGGTGATCGGGACGGCCTCGGCGGGACCCTTCTTGTCGCTGTCCTTCTCCAGAGGCGTGAGCCGGCCGACGTTGATGACGCGCGCGTTGGCCACCATGACCACGGACACGTCGGGGTCGGTGGGCTTCTTGCCCTTGAAGGTGCCCAGGATGTTGACCTTGGCGCCCGGGGTGATCTTGCCCGCCACGCCCGTCGACGCGTCGATCATGATCGCGATCTCCTGCTCACCGGCCTGGAGCTGCGGCTTGTCGACGAACATGTCGCTCTGGAGCAGCGAGCCCTTCTTCAGGGCGGTGAGCGCGATCTTGTCCCTGAGGGCGCCGAGGTCGGTCACGGCGGTGTCCGACAGCCAGCGCTTGGGGATCTTCACTTCCTCGAACTGCCCTGCCGTGAGCGGGCTGTACGGGGCTATGTCCCCCTTCGCCCGGTAGGCGACGACCTCCGCCCCCACCTTGGAGTTGACGTCGCCGATCACCACCAGGACTCCGGCGAAGGCGGCCAGGGCGCACAGGACCGACAGGATCAACAGGATGACGCCGCGGCGCTGGCGTGAGTTCATGGGCCTTGCTACCTCGCCGTTCTTCGTTCGTGCGGGCGTGCTCGGGTCAGGGTCTGGATCGGGCGGTCGCGGCCGGCGGCGGTGCGGCCAGTGGTGCCGAGCAGAAGCCGCAGCGGTCTCCGATGAGTTCGAGCCCGCACCATCGGCATTGCTCCCGGCGGACCGAGGCGACGAGTTGGTAGAGCACCGCCAGGTCCGGGATGCCCGCGGCGAACTCGATGAGTTTTCCCGTGCCCCAGAAGCCCGGCGACTGCGCCGGCAGCGGGTTTTCCAGTACGCCCTGCACCTGCCAGGCCGGGGCGAGCTCGGCCGCGACCCACTCGGAGGTGAGCTGCCCGCGGGCGAAGGTGAGGTGCGTGGCGAATTCGGGGCCCGGAGGGATGACCTTCGCGGCCTTCTGCCGCGCCCCCGACTTCGCCGCCTTCTCCTGTGCCCCCAGTTTCGCCAGGTGCGGTTTCGGGTGGGCCAGTACGGCGAACTGCGCGCTCGGCGACCACGAGCGGGCGTGCGCCCCCAGGCCCACCGGCACCCGGACCCGGTCGAGTCTGGCGACCGAGCCCAGCAGCGCTCCCGCGTAGATGTAGTGCGACAGGAGTCTGGCGGCGGAGGCTATGACGCCGGGGCTGAAGTCGCAGACGGTGAGCTGGCGGAGCTGACGGACCAGCAGGGCCGTGCCCAGCGGCGGCAGGTCGATGGGCAGGAGGGCGATCCGGTCGGTCTCCAGGATGGCCCGTACGGTGTGCAGCCGCTGGACGGTCGCGGCGGGCAGCCAGGGCGGTACGACGGCCACGAGGTGGCCGTGCCGTTCCAGGAGCCCGCTGGTCTCGGCGAGTGCGCCGTCGAGGTCGAGCTGTCCGGGCGGGTGGAGTACGGCGGCTCCGGGCGTGTGCCGGTCGGGGGCCGGAAGTACCAGATCGGCGCTGGTGACAGCGATGGCGGTCGGCACGCGAATCCCCCCGTTCACCCCGTACTCACCCGGTGCTTGCCCGCGCTTGCCCGAGTACTCGACCCTGCGCGACCGCAAACGTGCGACGCACATCCCCCTGGAACCAGCACCATATCCGCGCCACCCCCGGCGGGGCAGGGCCTTGGTGATTCCCGTGCCGACAGCATGCCGACAGCACATGTCACAGGTGGCCGGAAACCCGGACAACAGGGATCGGAGGACCGATCACTTCAGGCCACTTCGCAAAGACTATTGACACGAGGATTGGTCTGGACCAACTTGTGAGCGGGGTGCCCCACTCACCCTGACATCCCTTCACTCCCCCCACGGAGCCCACGTGAACCGCATACGCTCCCTCGTCCTGCCCATGACAGCCGTGCTCGCCGCAGGCGGCCTCACGGCCCTCGCGACCGGTACGGCACAAGCCGCGGACATCAACGTCGCCCGTAACGGAGGCTTCGAGTCCGGCCTGGCCAACTGGTCGTGCTCCGGCGGGAGCGGCGCCTCCGTCTCCTCCCCCGTCCACACGGGGGCCGGCGCCCTCAAGGCCACTCCGGCGGGCCAGGACAACGCCCGCTGCAGCCAGACCGTCACGGTCAAGCCGAACTCGACGTACACGCTCAGCACGCAGGTCCAGGGCAGTTACGTGTACCTCGGCGCCACCGGTACCGGCACGCAGGACGTGTCCACCTGGACGCCCGGCTCGGGCGCCGGCTGGCAGAAGCTGTCCACCACCTTCACGACCGGACCCTCCACCACCCAGGTCACCGTCTACACCCACGGCTGGTACGGCCAGCCGGCCTACTTCGTGGACGAGTTCAGCGTCTTCGGCCCGGACGGGGGCGGCGGCACCGACCCCGGACCGTCCGTCCCCAGCGCCCCGGCCCAGGCCGCCGTTTCCGGCCAGACCTCCGACGGGCTCACCCTTTCGTGGGGTGCGGTCAGCGGGGCCACCGGCTATTACGTGTATCAGGACGGCGTCCGGGTCAAGACGGTGACCGCGGCCTCGGCGCAGATCACCGGTCTGGCCGCGTCGACCTCGTACTCGTTCCAGGTCAGCGCCTACAACGCGGCGGGCGAGGGCCCCAAGTCGGCCCCGGTGACCGGGACCACGACCGGGGGCGGCAATCCGAACCCCAACCCGAACCCGGCCGTGCCCAGGCACGCACTGACCGGCTACTGGCAGAACTTCAACAACGGGGCGACCGTCCAGAAGATCTCCGACGTCTCCGCCCAGTACGACATCATCGCCGTCTCCTTCGCCGACGCCACGGCCACGCCCGGCGCGATCGCCTTCAACCTCGACACGGCCGGTCTCGGCGGCTACACCGTGGCGCAGTTCAAGGCCGACATCGCCGCGAAGAAGGCAGCCGGCAAGTCGGTCATCCTCTCCATCGGCGGCGAGAAGGGCACCATTTCGGTCAACGACTCCGCCTCGGCGACCAACCTCGCGAACTCGGCGTACGCGCTGATGCAGGAGTACGGCTTCAGCGGCATCGACATCGACCTGGAGAACGGCCTCAACCCGACCTACATGACGCAGGCGCTGCGCGCCCTGTCCGCGAAGGCCGGCTCTTCGCTGGTCATCACCATGGCCCCGCAGACCATCGACATGCAGTCCACGCAGGGCGGCTACTTCAAGACCGCGCTGAACATCAAGGACATCCTCACCGTCGTCAACATGCAGTACTACAACAGCGGCTCGATGAACGGCTGCGACGGCAAGGTCTACTCGCAGGGCTCGGTGGACTTCCTCACCGCGCTCGCCTGCATCCAGCTGGAGGGCGGCCTCGACCCCTCCCAGGTGGGCATCGGCGTCCCCGCCTCCCCCAGCGGCGCGGGCAGCGGCTACGTCTCCCCGACCGTCGTGAACAACGCCCTGGACTGCCTGACCAGGGGCGTGAACTGCGGATCCTTCAAGCCGTCGAAGACCTACCCGGGGCTGCGCGGCGCGATGACCTGGTCGACGAACTGGGACGCCAAGGCGGGTGGTGCTTGGTCGAACTCGGTGGGTCCGAAGGTCCACGCGCTGCCGTAGGCGGTAGGTGTGGGGGTCGGCCGCGCCGGTCGCGCCGGTCGCATCGGCCGCGTGGGTGATTGGCCGATTCAAGGCATGCCGTCCTTGACCCGGACATGCCACGAGAGCACGCTGTGCGGCATCCGCACGGCTACCCCCACACTCCCCACCCAGGAGAACGCATGCGGCTCCACACCCGCCGGAGGGCCGCCGTCACGGCGGCCCTGCTGGCGCTCGCGCTGGGCGCACCCGCCTACGGCATGAGCGCGACGGCATCCCCACCACCCACCCCGTCCACCGCCACCCAGGACGAGGCGATCGTCCAGTACGAGATCAAGGGCCCGGCCACCCCGGCCGAGCGCACGGCCCTGCTGCGTACCGGCGTCTCCATCGACGAGGTCGACGCCCGCTCGGTCGTCGTCAGCGCGGACACCCTCCAGGCGAAGAAGCTGCGCGCGCTCGGCTACGAGCTGGAGCCGCTGCCCGGGCCCCCGGACCGCGCCCTGCCCGGGATCGCGGCGAGCCCGATGGACTTCCCGTCCGCCGACTCGAAGTACCACAACTACGCCGAGGCGACGGCCGAGATCAACCAGCGCATCGCGCAGTACCCCTCGATCATGAGCAAGCAGGTGATCGGGAAGTCGTACCAGGGTCGCGACATCATCGCCATCAAGATCAGCGACAACGTCGGGACGGACGAGGCAGAGCCCGAGGTCCTCTTCACGGCCCACCAGCACGCCCGCGAGCACCTCACCGTGGAGATGGCCCTCTACCTCCTGAACGAGTTCGGCTCGAAGTACGGGACCGACGCCCGCGTCACGAACGCGGTCAACGGACGCGAGATCTGGATCGTCCCCGACCTCAACCCGGACGGCGGCGAGTACGACATCGCCACCGGCTCCTACCGGTCCTGGCGCAAGAACCGCCAGCCCAACTCCGGCTCCTCGAACGTCGGCACGGACGAGAACCGCAACTGGAACTACAAGTGGGGCTGCTGCGGCGGCTCCAGCGGCAGCAAGGGCTCGGAGACCTACCGCGGCTCGGCGGCGGAATCGGCGCCCGAGGTCAAGGTGGTCGCGGACTTCGTGCGCAGCCGGGTGGTCGGCGGCAAGCAGCAGATCAAGGCCGCGATCGACTTCCACACGTACAGCGAACTGGTGCTGTGGCCCTTCGGCTGGACGTACAACGACACCGCCCCCGGGCTGACCGCCGACGACCTCGCCGTCTACAAGAAGATCGGCACGAGCATGGCGGCGAGCAACGGCTACACGCCGGAGCAGTCCAGCGACCTGTACATCACGGACGGGACGATCGACGACTGGCTGTGGGGCAACCAGAAGATCTTCGCCTACACCTTCGAGATGTACCCGGAGAGCGGCGGCGGCGGCTTCTACCCGCCGGACGAGGTCATCGACCGCGAGACCGCCCGCAACAAGGACGCGGTGCTCCAGCTCCTGGAGAACGCGGACTGCATGTACCGCTCGATCGGCAAGGAAGCGCAGTACTGCACCGCCTGACCAGCTGAACGACGGGGCGCCCCACCGCCAGGGGGGCGCCCCTCCCGCGTCCGCGCGTCAGCCCAGGACGGCGAGCGCGTCGATCTCGATCAGCAGCCCGGCCGGCAGGCCGACGTACACGGTGGTGCGGGCGGCGGGGGCCTCCCGCAGACCCTGCTCCTCGAAGTAGGCGTTGTAGATCCCGTTCATCTCGGCGAAGTGGGCGGTGTCGGTGAGGTAGACGCGGATCATCATCACGTCGTCCCAGCCCGCACCGCCGGCCTCCAGCACGGACCGGACGTTCTCCAGCGTCTGGAGCGTCTGCTCGCGCAGCGTGGGCCCGGCGGGGGTGGGCGGCTGCCCGTCCACGTGCGGGAGGAAGCCGACCTGGCCGGCGACCTGGAGAATGTTGCCCTTGCGGACGCCGTGCGAGAACCTCGCGGGCGGGGTGGTGTGCGTGTCGGGGGTGATCCCGATCTTCTCGGCCTTCTCGGCCTTCTCTGTCTTCTCTGTCATGCGGTCTCTCCTGAGTAGTCCCGGCTGATGGCTCCTGCGGTACGGAGCACGAGCGGCAGCAGTTCCAGCAGGTCTTCGGCGCCGATCACCACGCTGGGCGCGGACACGGACAGCGCGGCCACCACCCGCCCGTCCGGCCCGTGCACGGGCGCGCCAAGGCAGTTGAGGGACTCCTCGTGCCCGCCGAGATCGGTGGCCCAGCCCTGTTCCCGTACGAGGTCCAGCTCGCGGAGGAACGCGGCGGCGTCCGGGGTGGAGCGGGCGGTGTAGCGGGGGTAATCGATCCGGTCCGCGAGGGCGCGGCGCTCGGCTTCGGGGAGGTCGGCGAGGAGCAGCTTGGCGACGGCGGCGACGGTGAGGGGCACGGGCCGGCCTATGCGGGAGTACATGCGGACCGGGTAGCGGCTGTCGACCTTGTCGACGTACACGACCTCGTCGTCCTGGTGGAGGGCGAGGTGCACGGTGTGACCGGTGGCGTGGTTCAACTCGACGAGGTGGGGGTGCGCGATGTCCCTGACGTCGAGGTTCTCGATGGCCCCGGCCGCGAGCTCGAAGAGCTTGGACCCCAGTCGGTAGCGGCCGTCGGCCTGGCGGTAGACGAGTCCGTGCGCGTGCAGGGTGCGGAGGAGGCGGAGGGCGGTGCTCTTGTGCACGCCGAGCGCGTCCGCCACGGGTGTGAGGCCGGCCGGGCCCTTCGCGAGCAGCGGCAGCACCGCGAGTGCCCGTTCCACGGACTGGCTCATCCCTCGTCCTCCCTCGTCCTCCAGGTCAGCCGCGGCGCCGCCGCCGAGATGCCGCTGCGCGGCACCCCGGGCTCCGCCCGGACCCGCTCCTCAAACGCCGGAGGGGCTGATTTTCGCCCCTGCCGTCGGCCAAGTGCGGCTGGATTGCCCGGAGCGCCGAATCAAAGCGCACCCTGACCGACGACATCAGCCGAAATCCAGCCCCGCCGGCGTTTGAGGCGCCGCCGGAGGCAAACCGGCCCCGCCGGCCCGGAGGAGCGGCGGCGGCGGCGCGCCCGTGCGTTGACCCGTCGTCACCGGGGATGTTAGACAGCGTGCAGCCTTATACGCAACGACCGTTGCAGCACACGCAACCCCGCACCCCGGGAGGTCCCGCATGGACAGCGACCCCGTCACCGCACTCGCCGACGAACCGGTCGACCACCGGTTCAAGGGCCTCCCCCCGGACGCCCAGGCGGCCCGCCTCACCGTCGGGCAGCTCGCGCGGCAGCGGCGCGGGATCCACACCGGCGGGTTCACCACCCCCGTGCTCACCCTCGACGCCGACGCGCTCGAACACAACCTCGCCGCCCTCGGCGCCTACGCCGCCCGGCACGACCTCGCCTTCGCGCCGCACGGCAAGACCTGCATGTCCCCGCAGCTGTTCCGCCGTCAGCTCGACCACGGCGCGTGGGGGATCACCGCCGCCGTCCCCCACCAGGCCCGCGTCTACCGCGCCTTCGGCATCCAGCGGATCTTCCTCGCCAACGAGCTCGTCGATGCCGCCGCCCTGCGCTGGGTCGCGGGCGAGCTCGCCAGCGACCCCGACTTCCGCTTCGTCTGCTACGTCGACTCCGTGCGCGGGGTCCACCTCATGGACCGGGCCCTGCGCGACGCACCGGCCCGGATCGACGTCGTCGTCGAGCTCGGCGCCGGCGAGGGCGCCCGCACCGGGGCCCGCAGCGACAACGACTGCCGGGCCGTCGCCGACGCCGTCGCCGCCACCCGCACCCTGCGCCTCGTCGGAATGGGCGGCTACGAGGCCGAGGTGCCCGACGCCGACCCGGAGCGCGTGCACGCCTACCTGCGCCGGCTCACCGCCCTCGCCGTCGAGTTCGACAAGGCCGGCCTGTTCGCCGCCGACCTGGAGGAGATCGTCGTCAGCGCCGGCGGCTCCTCCTGGTTCGACGCCGTCGCCGACGTGTTCGCCGAGATCCCGGAGCTCTCCCGCCCCGTGCTGAAGCTGCTGCGCTCCGGGGCGTACGTCTCCCACGACCACGGCTGGTACAAGGGCCTGACCCCCTTCAACCGGCACCCCGAAGAGGGCGGGCTGCGCCCCGCGTTCCGGCTGTGGACCCAGGTCGTCTCCCGGCCCTCCCCCACCCAGGCGTTCGTGAACGCCGGCAAGCGCGACATCGCGTACGACCTCGGCCTCCCCGAGGTCGAGCTGGTCCGGGACGAGCTCACCGGCGAGGAGCGCCCCGCCACCGGCGTGCGGGTGGTCAAGCTGTCCGACCAGCACGCCTGGCTGGAGACCGCGTCGGCCGACGACGTGCAGGTCGGCGACCGGGTGGCGCTCGGGATGTCACACCCGTGCACCATCTTCGAGAAGTGGCCGCTGATCCCGGTGGTGGAGGCCGACGGCACCGTCACCGATTTCGTCCGCACCTTCTTCTAGGGGCGCCGGGTGGACCTGGTCATACGCGGGGCCCGCGTCGTCGACGGCACGGGCGGGCCCTCGTACACGGCCGACGTCGGTGTGCACGAGGGGCGGATCGTCGGGATCGGGTCCCTTCCCGGGGGCGGCCGCAGGACCCTCGACGCGTACGGGCTCGCCCTCGCGCCCGGCTTCGTCGACATGCACGCGCACAGCGACCTCGCCCTGCTGCGCGACCCGGACCACAGCGCCAAGGCCGCCCAGGGCGTGACCCTCGAAGTCCTGGGCCAGGACGGCCTGTCGTACGCGCCCGTCGACGACCGCACCCTCGGCGAGGTGCGGGCCGCCATCGCGGGCTGGAACGGGCCCGGGGACGACGTCGACTTCGACTGGCGCACGGTCGGCGAGTACCTCGACCGGCTGGACCGGGCCCACGGCGGGCGGGGCTGCGCGGTGAACGCCGCGTACCTCGTGCCGCAGGGCACCGTCCGCGCCCACGTCCTCGGCTGGGACGACCGCCCGGCGGGCCCGGCGGAACTGGACCGGATGCGTTCGCTCGTCGCCGAGGGCCTCGCGCAGGGCGCCGTCGGCATGTCCTCCGGGCTGACCTACACCCCCGGCATGTACGCCTCCGGCGCCGAACTGACCGAGCTGTGCCGCGTGGTGGCCTCGTACGGCGGCTACTACTGCCCGCACCACCGCTCGTACGGGCACGGCGCGCTCGCCGCCTATGCCGAGATGGTCGCTCTGACCCGGGAGGCGGGCTGCGCCCTGCACCTGGCGCACGCCACCATGAACTTCGGCGAGAACGAGGGCCGGGCGCCCGAGCTGCTGGCCCTGCTCGACGCGGCCTTGGCCGACGGCGCCGACATCACTCTCGACACCTACCCGTACACCCCCGGCTGCACCACCCTCGTGGCGCTGCTGCCGAGCTGGGCGAACGAGGGCGGCCCGGAGGCGGTCCTCGCCCGGCTGCGCGACGACGCCGAGGCCGAGCGGATCCGCCACGCGCTGGAGGTGGAGGGGGCGGACGGCTGCCACGGGGTGCCGGTCGACTGGTCGACGATCGAGATATCGGGCACGGCCGACCCCACGCTGGCGGCCGCGTACGTCGGCAGGCGCCTGGACGGCTGGGACACCGCCCGGCGGCTGCTGCTCGGCGACCGGCTGGCGCCGACGGTCCTCCAGCACGTGGGCCACGAGGAGAACGTCCGGGCGATCATGCGCCACCCCGCCCACACCGGCGGCTCCGACGGCATCCTCCAGGGCGCGAAACCGCACCCGCGGGCCTACGGGACCTTCCCGCACTACCTCGGCCGCTACGTCCGCGAGCTGGGGCTGCTGTCGCTGGAGGAGTGCGTGGCGCACCTGGCCGGCCGCCCGGCGGCGCGCCTGCGGCTGCCCGACCGGGGGCTGGTGCGGGCGGGCTACCGCGCCGACCTCGTCCTCTTCGACCCGGAGACGGTCGCGGCCGGTGCCACGTACGCGAACCCGCGGGTGTTGCCGACCGGCATTCCGCACGTGCTGATCGACGGCCGTTTCGTCATGCGCGACGGGCGCCGCACGGACGTCCTGGCGGGACGCTCGGTACGACGCACCCCGCGGCGCACCTCGCGGTGAGCCGGGCGCTACACATCGCGGCGCCTCGCGGCGGGCAGGCGGCGCGTCCCGCTGCGCCGGGCCGTGCACCTCGCGGTGGGCCGTGGTCAGGCCGAAGGCCGGGCCGGTGGGCCGGGCTGGCCGGGCCGGTAGGCCGGGCTGGCCGGGCCGGTAGGCCGGGCTGGCCGGGCCGGTAGGCCGGGCTGGCCGGGCCGGTAGGCCGGGCTGGCCGGGCCGGTAGGCCGGTAGGCCGGGCCGGTAGGCCGGGCTGGCCGGGCCGGTAGGCCGGTAGGCCGGGCCGGTAGGCCGGGCGGCCGGGCCGGTAGGCCGGGCGGCCGGGCCGGTAGGCCGGGCGGCCGGGCCGGTAGGCCGGGCGGCCGGGCCGGTAGGCCCGCCGGTGGGCGGGCAGGCCGGCTGAAGCATGGCTCGCCCTCCGCTCGGCCCACCGCGAGGTGCGCCGCACGGCTACAACTCATGCGGATATCAGACATTTACGATGGTCGGCATGGTCGCCTTCGCCCTCGCCGCCGTGTTCTTCCTGGCCTTCGCCATCAGCGCACGGCAGGACCGCCGCCGCTTCCGCAACGCCGTGCTGCTCGGGCTGACCTTCATATCCCTCTCGCTCGCCCTGCTCCTCCAACTGGACAGGCTGCCGGGCTGGGTGGCGTACCCCATCGTCCTGACCGTCTTCGCCGTGCCCACGCTCGGCACCCTGGCGCTCGGCGTCTTCCTCACGGCCAACGGCGTGACCATGATCCGCAGGGAGGGCAGCCGCCCGGCCAACCTGCTCTCGCTGCTCGCCGGGCTCGGGATCTTCGGGATGATCGCGCTGCTGCTCGTCGTCCGCAAGGCCGGCTCGCACGTCCTCGACGGCATCGTGGGCACGCTCACCGTGATCGTGGCCTACGTCGCCTTCCTCTTCCTCTGCTTCCTCGGGTACGCCTTCCTGTACGGGCGGATCACGGTGCGCGGCGACGTCGACCACGTGGTCATGCTCGGCGCCGGTCTGATCTGCGGGGACCGGGTGCCGCCGCTGCTCGCCTCGCGGCTGCGCAAGGGCCAGAAGATCTACGAGGGCCAGCTGGCCCGGGGCGGCCGGCCGCCGGTGCTGCTGCCCTCGGGCGGCAAGGGCTCGGACGAGAAGGTCGCCGAGGCCCGGGCGATGGCGGACTGGCTGATCGCGCGGGGGGTGCCGGCGGAGCACATCACGCTGGAGGACCGGTCCACGACGACCGAGGAGAACATGCGGTTCAGCCGGGAGATCATGGCCGCGCAGGACCCGGACTACCGGTGCGTGGTGGTCACGAACGACTTCCACGCCTTCCGGGCCGCGATGCTGGCCCGCAAGGCCGGGGTGAACGGGCAGGTCCTGGGCTCGCCCACGGCGAAGTACTACTGGCCGAGCGCGACCATACGCGAGTTCGTGGCGGTGTTCTGGGAGCACCGGGCCGTGAACCTGGGGATCTGCGGGCTGCTGACCGCGCTGGGCGCGGCGGCGACGCTGACGAACTGAGACCCCGGTCCGACCGGTCCGACCGGCGGGCGGCGGACGCCCGACTGCCCCGTGCCCGGGGTGCCGGGACGGGGCTGGGCTGGACCGGACTGTCCGCGGCAGCGAGTGCGAGTGATCCGCGACTGCCGCTGCCGCTGCCGGGACTACGGCAGGTACCGCTCGATGACCTGCGGACCCTCCTTCTCCATGAGCTGGCGCGCCTTCTCGACCCGCTCCGGAGTCGGGTCGTGTCCTGTCGCCATCACGAGGTCTTCGGGGTCGTACGGCCGTTCCCCGCCCGTGAAGAGCTGGTCCGACCGTGTGGGCTGCTCGTCGGGTTCACTGACCATCGCGTACCTCCTACGGTTTCCCCTGGCCCCATACTCCGGCCACGTCCCCATGAACGCACCTCGGACGGGGGCCGGCCTGCCGTGCGGGCGTGCGGTACGGGCAGAACGCATCCAGAATCGTTACTGCTCGTTAGCCGCCCGGGGGCCGAAATCCTAAGGACAGGTGAATGCACGCTCTCGACGTCGACTGGGACCACCCCTCCGACCCACCCCCCGGCCCGCGCCTCGACCACGTCCACGCGTACACGAGCACGGCGGGCGCCGACGGACACCTCTGGCACGGAGTCCTCACCCTCCTGCTCACCACCCTCGACCGCGCCACCGGCCGCACCGCCCGGACCCCGCTGATCTACGGCACGGACGAGGACCGGCTGATCGTCGTGGCCGCCGGATACGGCGCCCCGCAGCATCCCGCCTGGTACCGGAACCTCACCGCCCATCCGGAGGTCCGCGTCCAGGTGGGCGCCGCGCTCTTCACGGCGACGGCGCGCACGGCCACGCCCTGGGAACGGGACGCGTACTGGGAGATGATGGCCGGCCTGTGGCCCCCGTTCGAGGACGACCAGGCCCGGACGGCCCGCGAGATCCCGCTGGTGATCCTGGAGCGCTAGCCACTCGTTCGAGTCATCTCTCGGCCGGTGGCCGGCGCGACCGTCCCCCCATCCGCTAACAACAGGGCGGGAAGGGGGGATGGTTGAACACGAACACCCGCAGGCAGGAACACCAGGGGCAGGGCGACGACGGCCCGTTCCTCCTCGCCAAGGTCCTGGCCGACGCCCTCGTGACCGTCGTACGGCAACCGCAGCCGCAGCCGCCGTCCGCCGCGCAGGAGGGCCGCCCCGCCGTCTGCCGCCTCTGCGGCGAAGCCGCGTACTGGCACAGGACGGTCCGGGGCAAGTGGCTCCTCGTACAGCCCGGCGAACGGCCCGGCCACCTCGTACCGGCCGGCCGGCGCTGGCGCATCGCGGGCGACGGCACCGCCGTGAACCTGGGCGCCGCCCTCCCCTCGGACACCTGCCGGGTCAGCCACTTCGACGTGTGCCCGGCACGGCGGACGGAACGCGGGTGAAGGAGCGCCGGTAGGCCCGGGGCGGCACGCCCCGGCGGCGTACGAACTGCTCCCGCAGCACGGCCGCACTCCCGAAGCCGACCCGGCGGGCGATCTCCTCCACCGGCAGGTCCGTGGTCTCCAACAGCTCCTCGGCACCGCTGAGGCGCAGGTTCAGCAGCCAGGCGTGCGGGGTGGTACCGGTGGCGGCGGCGAAGCGGCGGGCGAAGGACCGTTTGCTCATCATGGCCCGCCGGGCCAACTCCGCGACGGGCAGCGGCTCGTCGAGGTGCTCGCGGGTCCAGGCCAGCACCTCGGAGAGCCGCTCGTCCTGACAGTCCGCGGGGACGGGGGCCGCCAGGTACTGGGCCTGCCCGCCGTCGCGGTGCGAGGGCAGTACGAGGTCCCGCGCGATGGCGTTGGCCGTCGAGGCCCCGTGCTCGCGCCGCAGCAGGTGCAGGCAGAGGTCGAAACCCGCCGCCGCGCCCGCGCCCGTCGCGATCCGCCCCTCGTCGACGTAGAGGGCCTCGGCCTCGACGGCGACGTCCGGGTGGCGGTCGGCCAGCAGCCCGGCGAACCTCCAGTGGGTGGTGGCCCGCCGCCCGTCCAGCAGCCCCGCGGCGGCCAGCGCGAACGTCCCCACGCAGTGGGCGGCGACCAGCGCGCCACGCGTGTGCGCGGCCGACAGCGCGTCGAGCACGGCGGGAGGCGGAGGCGTACGGAAGTCGGCCCACGGCAGCGCGATCACCAGATCGGCGTCGGCCAGCCGCTCCAGCCCGTGCTCGACGGCGACCGGCACCCCGACGTCGGTGGCCACCGCCCCGGGCCGCTCGGTGCACAACCCGAAGTCGAACCGCGGCAGCCCCGCCCCGCGCACCCCGAACACCTCGGCGACGATCCCGACGGCGAGCATGCCGACCCCGGGCGGGGCGTAGGCGGCGACGGTGGTGAAGGGGGCCATGCGGGGAGTCTGCCAGTCCGGCGATCGGGCATCGCGGCGGGCCGGCACGATTCCCGCGATCACTGGCAGCAGTGCCACTCGTGAACGACGCTTGCCCGGACCAGGATTGAGGACATGACGAACGCACAGACCAACACCCACGCCGGCACCCGGACCAACGAGCAGACCGACCCGCAGACCGACACGCCGACGGACGGCCCCTCCGACGCGCCGCTCGGCCGCACCGCGACCTACACGATCCTGACCACCGGCTACACCCTCTCCACCGGCCCCGGAGTCGCCGCCACCGTCTCCTACGTCTCCGACGGCGACCGGCACGTGATCGTCGACCCGGGCATGGTGGCGAGCCGCGACCGCATCCTCGGCCCGCTCGCGGAACTCGGCCTGGGCCCCGACGACATCACGGACGTCATCCTCAGCCACCACCACCCGGACAACACCATGAACGTGGGCCTCTTCGGCCGGGCCCGGGTCCACGACCACAAGGCCGTCTACGAGGCCGACCAGTGGACCGACCGCGACGCGGAGGGCTACGAACTCACCCCGTCCCTCCGGCTCATCCGCACCCCGGGCCACAGCCCCGAGGACATCACCCTCCTCGCCGGGACGCAGGAGGGCACCATCGCCTTCGTGGGCGACCTGTGGTGGCGCCCCAACGGCCCGGTCGACGACCCGGTCGCCCCGGACCACGACGTGCTGCGCGGCTCACGCCTCCGCGTCCTCGCGGCCACGGACGTGATCGTCCCGGGCCACGGCCCGGCCTTCCCGGCCGACGACACGGCCCCGCGCTAGGCGTTGGGCGTTGGGCGTTGGGCGTTGGGCGTTGGGCGTCAGGCGTCAGGCGTCAGGCGTGGTCGTAGACGGTGACCTCCACGTCCCGCGCGCACAGTCGATCACTGATCAGCGGCTCGATCCGCGTCCACGTGCCGCCGGCCAGTCCACATCCGATGCGCGGCATGTGCACACTGGCCCCGAGCTCGACGGCATGCCCCGCCAGCGCGGCGAGGCACCGCTCCACCGCGTCGTAACGTATCGGCGGCCCGCCGCTGCCGGTCCGTATCCCGCGCTGCCCGACCATGTTGGCGACCCACACATCGGGCTGGACCCGCACCAACTGCACGGCCCCCAGCCCGAAGTCGTTCCCACTGCGCCCCCGATGCCACGCCCGGAACGCCTTCTCGGGCTCGGGCCACCGCTTCGAAACGGCCAGCACGAACCCCTTGCCCCATCCCCCGAGGTCGTTGCACACATGGGCGATGACCTTGGGCCCCTTGGCCTGCGGACTGGTCGCGTCCCCGGCGATGATCCTGAGCGGTTTCATCCCCTCACGGTAGACGTCGCCACCGACAACGGCCGGGGGTCTTCCCGCCCTATCGGGACGCGCGGCAGGCCGAGTTGGCGTCGTTCGCGGAGACCCCGGCCCCCTGGAGGGTCGCGACACAGCTGGTCTGGTTGCCGATGGAGCCCTCGTAACACGCCTGGGCCACGTCGGCCGTGGCGGGCTTGCCGTGCGACATGACGTTCTGCTGACAGGCCTGGACGTCGGCGGAGGCGGCCGGGGCGGCGAAGAAGGCCCCGCCGGCGGCGAGGACCAGGCCGGCAAGGATGCTGGGGATACGGGCCGACGGACGCATGCGGATGCACCTGCTCTCTCGCTCGGTCACGCGATCCGCGAGTACGCCGGACCACGGGCGGGGGCGGCGCGGAGCAGGCACTCCGGGGGGCGACCGGCTCGACGCATCGCTCACCCCCGCCCTTCCGACGCTAGAACACCGCACAGCCGCCCGCACTCCGGTCGAGGGGCTCGCGGTACCGCCGTTCGCCCACCGCCGCCACACGCGGCGTCCCCCACCGGTTGCCGACCCACCCCCGCCTCTGCTTTAATAAATGAACATTCATTCACTAATGATCGGGAGGTGCGGCCATGGCCCCGCCCGGCCGTCCGCGCGGTATCGACGACGCCGCGATCCTTCGGGCCGCCGTCGACGTCATGGGCCGTACCGGGCCCGCGCGGCTGACGTTGGCCGCCGTGGCCAAGGAGGTCGGGCTGGTGCCGGCCACCCTGTCGCAGCGGTTCGGCTCCAAGCGCGGGTTGCTGCTGGCCCTCTCCGAGCGGGGTGTCGCGGAGATCGGGCGGCTCCACGAGCGGGTCCGGGCGGAGCACGCCTCGCCCCTCGACGCGCTCGCCGCGCTGACCGCCGGGGCGTGGAGTGCGGTGGTGACGCCGGAGGAGGTCGCCAACCATCTGGCGTTCCTGTGCGCCGATCTCGCCGACCCGGAGTTCCACCGCCTGGCCCTCGCCGCCGAGCAGGCCCAGCAGGACGCCGTCCGTTCCCTGCTGGACGAGGCCGTCGCGGCCGGCGAGCTCCGCCCGGACACCACGACCGCCCTGCTGGCCCGCTCGGTCCGGCAGGCCACGACCGGGGCCGGGGTGCTGTGGGCGGTGGACCGGGAGGGCACCTTCACCGGCCGCCGGCTCGACGCGCTCGAAACCACCCTGCACCCGCACCGCGCGGCCCCGCCCCGCCCGACCCCACACCGACCTGAGGAGACCCAGTGAGCAACACGCCGAGCCCGCGGGAGCGGGACTTCCGGACCGCCGTCACGATCGGCGTCAGCCTCGACGGGTTCATCGCCCGCACCGACGGCGACATCGAGTGGCTGACCTCGTACGCCGAGGAGGAGGTCGGGGACACCGGCTACCACGAGTTCATGGCCGGGATCGACACCCTCGCCATGGGCCGGGCCACCTACGAGAAGGTGCTGACCTTCGGCTTCTGGCCGTACGAGGGCAAGCGCGTGGCCGTCCTGAGCACCACGCTGACCACCGACGACGAGCGGATCACCGTCTACCGCTCCCTCGACGAGCTGCTGGCCGGCCTGACCGCCGCCGGGGCGAAGGGCGTGTACGTGGACGGCGGCAAGGTCGTGCAGACCTTCCTCCGCGAGGGCCTGCTCGACGAGCTGACCATCACCACGGCGCCGGTCCTCATCGGCACGGGCATCCCCCTCTTCGGCGAGCTCGCCGGCCGGGACGTGAAGCTCACCCTGCGCTCCACCAGGCCGCTGGGCGCGGGCTTCACCCAGGCCACGTACGACCTCTGAGCCCCCGGCCCCCTCCGTGGTCCCGGGGCAGGGTGACGAGCGCAACATCGCGCACCGCTCCCGCGGCCGCACACACCCATTCCGCAGGTCGGAACGGGGGCCCGCCCCGGATTCCAAGGGTGGGCGGCATCGCCGCCTGCCCATCGCGCGAAACGGGACATATCGTCCCTGCGCGTTCGGTCTAATTGGCCCAGCGGGCGATCGGCAGGACCCCGTAAGCTCCCGTCATGCAGGTGATCCAGTCAACGAAACTCGCCAATGTCTGCTACGAGATCCGCGGACCCGTCCTCGAAGAGGCGATGCGGCTCGAAGCAGCAGGTCATCGCATCCTCAAGCTCAACACCGGCAATCCCGCGGCCTTCGGCTTCGAGTGCCCGCCGGAGATCCTTGAGGACATGCTCCGCAACCTGGGCAGCGCCCACGGCTACGGGGACGCGAAGGGGCTGCTCTCCGCGCGCCGCGCGGTCATGCAGCACTACCAGACCAAGGGCATCGAGCTGGACGTCGAGGACATCTACCTCGGCAACGGGGTCTCCGAGCTGATCCAGATGTCGATGCAGGCGCTGCTCGACGACGGTGACGAGGTCCTCGTCCCCGCCCCGGACTACCCGCTGTGGACCGCCTCCGTCTCGCTGGCCGGCGGCACGGCCGTGCACTACCGGTGCGACGAGCAGTCCGACTGGATGCCCGACCTCGCCGACATCGAGCGCAAGGTCACCGACCGCACGCGCGCGATCGTGATCATCAACCCGAACAACCCGACCGGCGCCGTCTACGACGACGAGATGCTGCGCGGGCTCACGGACATCGCGCGCCGCCACAACCTGGTCGTCTGCTCGGACGAGATCTACGACCGGATCCTGTACGACGGGGTCACGCACACGAACACGGCCGCCATCGCGCCGGACCTGCTGTGCCTGACCTTCAACGGGCTCTCGAAGAACTACCGCGTCGCGGGCTACCGGGCCGGCTGGATGGCGGTCTGCGGCCCGAAGAAGAACGCCGCCTCGTACATCGAGGGCCTCACGATCCTGGCGAACATGCGCCTGTGCGCGAACATGCCCTCGCAGCACGCCATCGCCACCGCCCTCGGCGGCCGGCAGTCGATCGAGGACCTGGTCCTGCCCGGCGGGCGGATCCTGGAGCAGCGCAACGTCGCGTACGACCTGCTCACCCAGATCCCGGGCGTGACGTGCGTGAAGCCGAAGGGCGCGCTGTACGCGTTCCCGCGGCTGGACCCCTCGGTCTACAAGATCAAGGACGACCGGCAGATGGTCCTGGACCTGCTGCAGGCCGAGAAGATCATGGTCGTGCACGGTACGGGCTTCAACTGGCCCGAGCCCGACCACTTCCGGATCGTCACGCTGCCGAGCGCGGCGGATCTGGCCGATGCGGTGACGCGGATCGGGAAGTTCCTCGACGGCTACGGCCAGCCGTAAGGGGAGCGGCGGGTACTGGATCTCCGACGGGACACGCGCTCAATCGATCAACAGGATTGAGCTCAACTTTAGAACGGATCCAATGTAGGATGGTCTCCTGACAACGCAGGAGGCCACCTCATGTACGAGCCGATCCGCACGAAGTCGCCGTCGGTCGTCCACCGCATGGGCGCCGCCGCCACCGAAAGCACCGCCGACTACCCGCAGCGCAGCCGCGCCGAGGCGCTGGACATCCAGCTCGCCGGGCACCTGGCGGCGCTGCTCGCCGTGACCGACGAGCTCGGGCTCGCCGAGAGCGCCGCTGAGATCGCCGCCCAGGTGACGCGGCTGCGCGGCGCCGAGCCGGCGCGGGCCCCGCGGGGCTTCACCGAGGCCTCGCCGGCCCTGCACCAGCGCGCGCACGACCTCGCCGCCCGCGCGCTCCTCGTCGCCGCGTCCCGCGCCGACACCACCGTCGCGATCCTCGCCGCCGAGCGGATGGACGCGCACGCCGCCGCGCTGGAGTCCCAGGACCTGGCCGGCGCCCTCTGACGGCCCCGGTCCGGGGCCGCGGAGGCTCCGGACCGGGCGCCACGACCCCTGCGGGGGGCTCGGCGGAAAAAGCGGGCCCTGCCGTGCCCGCACCCGCCTGGGGGCTCCGCCCCCGAACCCCCGCGCCTCAAACGCCGGCGAGGCTGGTTTTGCCCCGGCAGCAGCCACAATCCAGCCCCTCCGGCGTTTGAGGAGCGGGGTCTGGGGCGGAGCCCCAGGAGCAGAGCGGCAGACGGGCGGCATGCGCACCGCGGGTCAAAGGCGGAGCCGCAGCGGCGGCGCGCGGCCCGGTCATCCCGCCGCCGTGAACTCGGCGGCAGCGACACCGCACCACGGCGTCGTCGCCGCCGGCCAGACCGGGCCCAGGGCTTCCCCGTACTCCGTCGCGCCCGGGGCGACCCCCGGGATCCTCACCAGGGCTTGCGCCGCACGGCCACCCGCCGCGGCCCGGTCACGGAACTCCACCGTGACCACGTACGCGCCCGCCCCCTCCGCGCGGCCCGTCGCCTCCACCGTCGCCGCGATCCTGCGGCCCGCCGGATCGACGCGGCACCCCGTGACCCGTACGTACTCCACCGCCGGCCGCGGCGCGGCCTCCGGCAGGGCGCCGCCGCTCGCCCACACGTACAACCCCAGCGGGGCGAACACCAGCAGGCCCGCCAGTGTCACCAGACCCACCAGCCAGCCCTGCCACTTCAAAGCGCTCGTGCTCGTGCTCACGGCCATGCCCCGATCCTCCTCGGCGACCGGCCCGCCCACCAGCACCACCGGGCCCACACAGCATTTCGAAGTGGGACCGCCCCGTCACCCGACGTTCATTCAACCGGCCGCGGAATGTGGGTTTCCGCGAGCACGCTGCACCCGTGAGACGCATCCTGGGAATCATCCTGGGCCTCCTCCTGATCGGCGGCGTCGCAGGCGTCGTCCTCCTCAAGGGGCAGGACCCGGAATCCACGGCAACGAAGACCGTGCGTGGCGTCATCGGCTCGGAGAAGTCCGACTTCTTCCGCGATCCGGACGTCGTCAAGGCCCTTGCGGACAAGGGCTACACCGTGAAGGCGGAGTCCTCCGGCTCCTGGGCGATGGACAAACTCGCCCTCAAGGATTTCGATTTCGCCTTCCCCAGCAGCAGTGAGCCCGCCAAGGAGGTCGAGGCCGCCGCAGGGATCCAGGGAGCCCAGGAGGCCAAGCCCTTCTTCTCCCCGCTCGTCGTCATCGCCCGCCCGAGCGCCGCGAAGGTCCTGAGTGACGGCGGCCTCGTGAAGATGTCCGGCAAGAACACCGGGACCCTGCTCATGGGCCCCTTCCTCAAGGCGGCCGAAGAAGACCGCAACTGGCAGCAGCTGCCCGGCGCCGCCGCCCACCCCGAGCTGGCCGGCAGGGTGTTCATCAAGACGACCGACCCGGCCACCTCCAACTCCGGCGCCCTCTTCCTCGCCCTCGCCTCCAACGTCGCCAACGGCAACACCGTCGTGGCCGACGACGCCGGGATCGAGCGCACCGCGCCGCTGATGCGCAAGCTGATCTCCGTACAGGGCGCCCTGGAACCCAGCACCGACGGCCCGTTCCGGGCCTTCATCAGCGGCAGCGGCGAACCCCTGATCCTGGCGTACGAGTCCCAGGTGGCCTCGATGCTGCTCCAGCACCAGGACCCGGGCGACATGGTCGTGCTCTACCCGGACACCACCGTCAACTCGGCGCACACCTTCGTCCCGCTGAACGAGAAGGCCCGCGACCTGGGCACCCTCCTCACCACCGACCCCGCACTGCGCGACCTCGCCATGCAGCGCGGGTTCCGCCCGCAGGAGGGCATGGCCCTGTTCACCGCCGCCACCGCCCCGTACGCCGACCACCTCAACTCGGGTCTGACCGGCATCCGCCAGGTCGGCACGCCCACCGTCAAGATCCTGATGGCGCTCGCACAGCGCGCCAAGGGCTAGGGGGACCGATACACGATGACACTCACGCCTCCCGAGGACGGCACGTTCGTCCTCAACGCTCCCGAGCCCGTCGCCCCCGTCCGCCGCGAGCAGGCCTCCGGCCTGGTACCGCTCCAGGACGGCGTACGCGAGGAGATGGCCCGCCGCGCCGACGAGTACGTCGGCCGGCTCGCCGGGATCGACACCCGCTCCCCCGAGTTCGCGACGCGGATCGGCGAGATCGCCGGGCTCGGCACGGCGGACATCCGAAGCGCCGCCCAGCAGTCCAACCGGATGCTGGAGCGGGCCGTGCGCTCCCTCGGCTCGGACGGCGGCGGCGACGCGCAGGCCCGGGTCGCCGGGTCACTCGTCGAACTGCGGCGCACCGTCGAGGACCTCGATCCGCGGGACGCTCCCGCGAAGGGGTTCGGCAGGCTGCTCTCGAAACTGCCGGGCGGCAACCGGTTCCGCGACCACGTGGCGAAGTACGCCTCCTCGCAGGCGACCCTGAACCGGATCGTCGGCGCGCTGCGCGGCGGGCAGGACGAGCTGCGCCGCGACAACGCGGCGCTGCACACCGAGCGGGCCCGGCTGTGGGAGACCATGGGCAAGCTCCAGGAGTACGCGGTGCTCACCGAGGCCCTGGACACGGCCGTCGAGCAGCGGATCGCGGACACCCTGCTCACGGATCCGGCGCAGGCCGACGCGATGCGGGCGGACGTGCTGTTCCCCGTCCGGCAGAAGCACCAGGACCTGCTGACGCAGCTCGCGGTGTGCGCGCAGGGCTACCTGGCGATGGACGTGGTCCGCCGCAACAACGAGGAACTGATCAAGGGCGTCGACCGGGCCGCGACGACGACGGTGTCGGCACTGCGGATCGCGGTGATGCTGGCGTCGGCGCTGGACAATCAGCGGAAGGTCGTCGAGCAGGTCAACGCGCTCAGGGGGACGACGGAGGAGCTGATCCGGGGGAACGCGGAGATGCTGTCCTCGCAGAGCGGCGAGATCCAGCGGATCGCGGCGGATCCCGCGGTGGGGGCGGAGACCCTGCGGGTGGCCTTCGCGCAGATCTACAAGACGCTGGACGCGATCGACACGTTCAAGGTGCAGGCGACGGAGAGCATGGCGGCGACGGTGGAGTCGCTGACGGACGAGCTTCGGACCGCTTCCGACTACTTGGCGCGGACGCGGACCGCCTCCGCGCTTGAGGGTGGTGCGCAGTGAGTGCCGTCGAGCGGGGCGGGCCGCCGCGCGGAGCTTTCCCCCGCCCCGCCCCTTCCCGAATCCATGGGCTCCGCCCCCTGACCCCCGCGCCTCAAACACCGGCGAGGCTGATCACGCGACGCTGGGTGGCCGCGCTGGCCGTCGTCAGCCTGATGGCCCTCACCGGGTGCAGTTCCGAGTCGGCCGACAAGCCCGACGGGACGAAGCCGTCCGTCTACAAGGACGGCACGCTGCGGGTGTTGGCCTCCAGTGAGCTGGGCGACATGAAGCCCGTGCTGGAGCAGGCCAAGAAGGCCACCGGGGTCACCGTGGAGCTCACCTGGTCCGGGACGCTCGACGCCGTGGAGCAGGTCGCCTCCGGGAAGGCCGACGGGAAGTACGACGCGATCTGGCTCTCCTCCAACGACTATCTGCGGCTGCGCCCCGAGGCCGCCGGGAAGCTCGCCAACGAAACCCCGGTGATGTCCTCGCCCGTCGCCCTCGGTGTCAAGCCGGAGGCGCTGGCACGCCTCGGCTGGCAGCCCGCGGACGTCACCTGGTCCAAGGTGCACGAGGCCGTCGCCGCCGGGAAGCTGACATACGGGATGACGGACCCGGTGCGGTCCAACTCCGGTTTCTCCGCCCTGATCTCGGTGGCCTCGGGCCTCTCCGGCGCCCAGGCCGCGCTGACCGACGCGGACGTGAAGGCGGCGCAGCCCAAGCTGAAGGAGTTCTTCTCCGGGCAGAAGCTGACCTCCGGCTCCTCGGGGTGGCTGGCCTCCGCCTACACCAAGCGCGCGGACGTCGACGCCCTGGTCAACTACGAGTCCGTGCTGCTCTCGATGAACCGGGACTCGAAGACGAACCTCCAGGTCATCCGGCCCTCCGACGGTGTGGTCACCGCGCACTACCCGCTGACCCTGCTGACCTCGGCCCCGGCCGGCGCCCGTGAGTCGGGTCGGGTGCTGACCGACTACCTGCGCGGGCCCGAGGCACAGCAGGCGATCACCGGGCAGACCTTCCGCCGCCCGGTCGCCTCCGGGATCTCCCCGGCGCCGGGGCTGGGCGCCGACAAGCGGCGCGAGCTGCCCTTCCCCGGCTCGCGGCAGGTCGCCGACGGGCTGCTGGCCTCGTACGAGAACGAGCTGCGCCGGCCCTCGCGGACGGTGTACGTGCTCGACACCTCGGGTTCGATGGCCGAGCAGGACCGGATCGGGCGGCTGAAGTCGGCGCTCACCGACCTGACGGGCACGGGGACTTCGGAGACCGGGCACCGGTTCCGGGACCGCGAGGAGGTCACCCTGCTGGCCTTCGGCTCGAAGGTGAAGTCGACCCGTCCGTACGTGGTGGAGCCGGGCAGGCAGCAGAGCGCCCTGGACGCCATCCGCGCCGACATCGACGGCCTGAAGCCGGAGGGGGGTACGGCGATCTACAGCAGTCTGGAGGCGGCGTACGAGCACATCGGCAAGGGCGGCCAGGACGCGTTCACCTCGATCGTGCTGATGACGGACGGGGCGAACACGGAAGGGGTGGGGGCCAAGCACTTCGACTCCTTCTACGCGGGGCTGCCCGAGGCGCGGAAGGGCACGCCGGTCTTCGCGGTTCTCTTCGGGGACTCGGACCGCAAGGAGCTCACCCACATCACCGAACTGACCGGCGGGCGGCTCTTCGACGCCACCGAGGGCAACGGTTCGCTGAACGGAGCGTTCGAGGAGATCCGTGGCTACCAGTAGCGGGAAGCTGCTCCGGTTCCTGGAGTCGAAGAAGAACCTGGCCGGCAGCGCCTGCGGCGTGGCCGGGGTGGGTCTCGCCCTGACCGGGGCGGCCGGCGCGTGGTGGCCGGTGGTGGTGGCCGGGCTGTACGGGGCGGGCGCGCTGATCGCCCCGCCCGAGCGGACGGCGCCACCGCCCTTCGATCCGAACGCGGAACTCGACGTACTGCGCGCGGACTTCGGGCTGCTGCGCGAGTACCTGGCCGGGGTGGAGCTGCCGCAGGCGGCCGGGGACCGGCTGACCGAGCTGATGGGCTTCTACGAGGCCCTGCTCGATCCGGGGTGGGTGGCGGAGGTGCTCGTCGCCGATCCGGAGTCGGTGCACGCGGTGTCGCGTGCGGTGCGCCGGGACGTTCCGGAGTGCGTGGACACCTTCAACCGGACGCGCTGGTGGGCGCGGCTGACGCCGGGCGGCGAGTCGCCCGAGCGGCAGCTGGAGCGGCAGCTGGACCTGCTGCACGCGGAGGCGGAACGACTGACGGCCGACCTCCGCGAGGCGGAAGCCGGCCGTCAGCAGTCGCACACGACCTATCTGGAGGAGCGCGGACAACGCTCCTGAAGGAGGCCGGGTGCTGCGGTGGGGGCCGCTTGGTCGGGGGCTCCCACAGCGGTGGGCGCCGCTTGGTCGGGGGCTCCCACGTTCATCGGCCCGGTGCTACCGGGTTCGGGCTCTCAGCCCAGGCGCTCGACGAGCGCGTGGTACTGGTCCCACAGCTCCTTCGGCGTGTGGTCGCCGTAGGTGTTCAGGTGCTCGGGGACCAGGGCGGCCTCCTCGCGCCAGACCTCCTTGTCGACGGTGAGGAGGAAGTCCAGGTCCTCGGCGGGCAGGTCCAGGCCGTCGAGGTCGAGGGAGTCCTTGGTCGGCAGGATGCCGATGGGGGTCTCGGTGCCCTCGGCGGTGCCGTCGAGGCGGCCGACGATCCACTTCAGGACGCGGCTGTTCTCGCCGAAGCCCGGCCACACGAACTTGCCCGCGTCGTTCTTGCGGAACCAGTTCACGTAGTAGATCTTCGGGAGCTTGGACTGGTCCTTGTCGGCCGCGACCTTGACCCAGTGGGCCATGTAGTCGCCCATGTTGTAGCCGCAGAACGGCAGCATGGCGAAGGGGTCGCGGCGCAGCTCGCCGACCTTGCCCTCGGCGGCGGCGGTCTTCTCGGAGGCGATGTTCGAGCCGATGAAGACGCCGTGGTTCCAGTCGAAGGACTCGGTGACCAGCGGCACGGCGGAGGCGCGGCGGCCGCCGAAGAGGATCGCGGAGATCGGGACGCCCTTGGGGTCCTCCCACTCGGGGGCGATCGTCGGGCACTGCGAGGCCGGGACGGCGA
The DNA here is from genome assembly GCF_044762985.1 of Streptomyces sp. NPDC096339. Classification (NCBI taxonomy): domain Bacteria; kingdom Bacillati; phylum Actinomycetota; class Actinomycetes; order Kitasatosporales; family Streptomycetaceae; genus Streptomyces; species Streptomyces sp. NPDC096339. The sequence goes on from NZ_JBIWFI010000005.1 coordinate 68,247, forward strand.
AGCGGGCGTTGGGGTGGGCGGCGGGGGTCTCCGAGTCCGGAGTCCAGTCGTTGCCCTTCCAGTCGATGAGGTGCTTCGGCGCCTCTTCGGTCATGCCCTCCCACCACACGTCGCCGTCGTCGGTGAGCGCGACGTTGGTGAAGACGGTGTTGGCGTACATCGTCTTCATGGCGTTGGCGTTGGTGTGCTCGCCGGTGCCGGGGGCGACGCCGAAGAAGCCGGCCTCGGGGTTGATCGCGTAGAGGCGACCGTCCTCGCCGAAGCGCATCCAGGCGATGTCGTCACCGATGGTCTCGACCGTCCAGCCGGGGATGGTCGGCTCCAGCATGGCGAGGTTGGTCTTGCCACAGGCGGACGGGAACGCGGCCGCGACGTACTTCGTCTCGCCCTCGCCGGCCGGCGGGGTGAGCTTGAGGATCAGCATGTGCTCGGCGAGCCAGCCCTCGTCGCGGGCCATGACGGACGCGATGCGCAGGGCGTAGCACTTCTTGCCGAGCAGGGCGTTGCCGCCGTAGCCGGATCCGAAGGACCAGATCTCGCGGGTCTCGGGGAAGTGCGAGATGTACTTGGTGGTGTTGCACGGCCACGGGACGTCCGCCTGGCCCTCTTCCAGGGGGGCGCCGAGGGTGTGCACGGCCTTGACGAAGAAGCCGTCGGTGCCGAGCTCGTCCAGGACGGGCTTGCCCATGCGGGTCATGGTGCGCATGGCGACCGCGACGTAGGCGGAGTCGGTGATCTCGACGCCGATCGCGGAGAGCTCGGAGCCGAGGGGGCCCATGCAGAAGGGGACGACGTACATCGTGCGGCCCTTCATGGAGCCGCGGAAGATGCCCTTCTCTCCCGAGAAGAGGTCCTTCATCTCCGCCGGGGCCTTCCAGTGGTTGGTCGGGCCCGCGTCCTCCTCCTTCTCGGAGCAGATGAAGGTGCGGTCCTCGACGCGCGCGACGTCGGAGGGGTCGGAGGCGGCGTAGTACGAGTTCGGGCGCTTGGTCTCGTCGAGCTTCTTGAACGTGCCCTTGGCGACGAGCTCCTCGCACAGACGCTCGTACTCGGCCTCGGAGCCGTCGCACCAGACGATGCGGTCCGGCTGGGTCAGGGCAGCGATCTCCTCCACCCAGGAGATCAATTCCTGGTGGGTCGTCGGGACGGAAGTGGGAGCCGCGTTGTCGCGCGCCACGATTGCTCCTTGTTGAGGGGTTTGTTTGGTGTAGGCCCCGTGGGGGCTGCGACCCGGACGCTTCGCGCTCCGCTCATCCGGTGTCGACCGCACTCATCTGATCATCCGGTGGATGTGCGCATATGTCCAGAGGGCCTCTCACGTGAGCATCGCCACGTCCGTCAATCTTCCGTAAAGAGGACTAACAGAAACCTACGGACCCGTAGGTAGCATGTGGTTCATGACTTCTGACGCCGCCGCCGCACCGGCAGAGCCGGAGGCCAAGCCGCTGATGCGCGGCTGGCTGCACACCGGAATGTTCCCCGCAGTGGTGGTCGCGGGCCTGGTGTTGATGGCCTTCACCGACTCGACGAAGGCGCGGGTCGCCTGCGGCGTCTACATCCTCACGGCCTGCCTGCTCTTCGGCGTCAGCGCGGTCTACCACCGCGGTACGTGGGGCCCGCGCGGCGAGGCGATCCTGCGGAGGCTCGACCACGCGAACATCTTCCTGATCATCGCGGGCACGTACACGCCACTGACCGTGCTGCTGCTCCCGCCGTCCACCGGGCGCACCCTGCTGTGGGCGGTGTGGATCGCGGCCGCCGCCGGGATCGCCTTCCGCGTCTTCTGGGTCGGCGCCCCTCGCTGGCTGTACACCCCCTGCTACATCGCCATGGGCTGGGCGGCCGTCTTCTTCCTCCCCGACTTCATGCGCACCGGCGGCATCGCCGTCCTGGTGCTGGTGATCGTCGGCGGCCTGCTGTACAGCGTGGGAGGGGTCATCTACGGGATGAAGCGCCCCAACCCCTCCCCCCGCTTCTTCGGTTTCCACGAGGTCTTCCACTCGCTGACCCTCGCCGCCTTCGTCGCCCATTACGTCGGCATCTCGCTCGCCGCCTACTCGCACTGAGCCGGGCCGGCTCCGCCCCCGCCCCTCACCGGTCAGGTCAGGTCAGGTCAGGTCAGGTCAGGGCGACAGGTCGCGGGCGAGGGCGGTCAGCACCGCCCGGGTCTTGGTCTCACCGGTCCGCGGCAGGGTGAGACCCCGCTCCTCCAGGGCTTCGCCGAGCCGGTCCTGGGCGCCGGCCGCCTCGCCGAGGTCCGCGCGCAGCGACACCTCCAGGAACCGCAGCCCGCTGCCGGTGGTCCACTCCTCGATCGCCACCTCGCCTGGCAGCCCGTCCCAGTCCTGCTTCCACTTGACGGCGTGCACGGGGCCGAGCGCCGTCAGGCCGTCGAGGTCGTCCACCGCCGTACCGGCGGCCTCCAGCAGTTCCAGCTGCTCGTCGATGAGCGTGCCGTCGAGCCCGCCCGCCTCGGCGTCTAGCGCCGCCCCGAACTCCCGCTCGGCCTCCAGCGAGGCCGACAGGACGGGCGTGAACGAGGGTCCGGCCCTGTCCTCCTCGGCCCTGAACTCCCAGTCCTCCTCCTCGCGCTCCTCCTGCCAGTCGCCCGGAAGCGGGGGGCACGGGCGCAGTTTGACGGTCAGGTCCGCCTTCCGCTTGGAGCCGGGACCTTCCTCGTCCCGCCGCAGGCGCAGGATGAGACCCCGGTCCAGCAGGGGCAGCGAGACTCCGGCGCCGGCCGCCGTCTTCGGTCTGTCCCAGAAGTGGATGACGCGGGCGCGCCCCTCCTCCCGGTCGAGCTCCAGGGCGTCGAACGCCGCCCCTGCCTCCCCTCCGGCAAAGCTGATCTTGATTTCCGCGGCCGTGGCCGTGGGCGACTGCCTCATGAATTCGTTATCGCACGACGGGCCGGGGCCCGCATTCCGGTGGGCCGGAACGCGGGCCCCGGCACCCCCCTAGTCCCGCAGCACCCGCTCGACCAGCTCCTCCAGGGCGTCGCCGGTGTCCGGGTCCGCGAACTCGACCGTACGGTCGTCCACGGTCACGGTGTACCGGTAGCCGTCGGGCACCACACGGGCGGGGCCCTCGCCCGCCTCGGCGAGAACCTCCCGCGCGAGCGCCTCCAGCTCCGCCGCGTCGGGCCGCCCCGATGTGTCCAGCTCGCCCTTGCTCGTGATCCCTGCGAGGCCGCCGCTCCTGATCACACGGATGCGCACCGCTCAGCCACTGCCGTTGGCGTTCACGCCCACGTCCGCCCACGCCTTGCGGACCGCCTCCAGCTCCGCCGCCCGCCCGAAGCGCTTCTGCGCGGCGGCGGCCGTGGCCTGTGCGAACTCGTCGAAACCGGCGCGCTTGGACAGTCCGCCGGAGGTGAGGGTGTCGTACCAGATCTGCCCCGCCTTCTCCCAGGCGAAGCCGCCGATGGCGCTCGCGACCAGGAAGAACGCCCGATTGGGGATGCCCGAGTTGATGTGGACACCGCCCTCGTCGTCCTCGGTCTCCACGAAGTCGTCCATGTGGTCCGGCTGCGGATCCCGGCCGCCCAGCATGGGGTCGTCGAACGCCGTGCCGGGCGCCTTCATCGAACGCAGGGCCTGCCCTCGCACGGCGGGGGTGAAGATGCCCGCGCCGATCAGCCAGTCGGCCTCTTCCGCGGTCTGCCGGCGGGAGTACTGCTTCACCAGGCTGCCGAAGACGTCGGACATCGACTCGTTGAGGGCCCCGGACTGGTCCTCGTAGACGAGGTCCGCCGTGAACTGCGTCACCCCATGGGTGAGTTCGTGGGCGACGACGGCCCTGTCGAAGGTGAAGTCGTTGAAGACCAGGCCGTCCCCGTCGCCGAAGACCATGGACGAGCCGTCCCAGAAGGCGTTGTTGAACTTGCGGCGGAAGTGGACGGTCGCGTCCAGCGGCAGGTTCGCGTCGTCGATCGAGCGGCGGCCGTAGACCTCCTTGAAGAAGGTGAAGGTGAGGCCGAGGGCGTCGTAGGCCCGGTTGACCGTGCCGTCCAGTACCGGGTCCTGCCCCTCGGACCTGACGAGGTCGCCGGGCTGTTCCCGGGTGTTGTGGGTGTCGAAGATGCTGCGTTCCAGGACCGCGGGGCCGGTCGGCACCGCCTCGAGGACGACTCTGGGCGTCTCCTGCCGCTTCTCCCGGATCGAGGCGTCGATCGCGAGGGTCTTCTGGGCGGCCTCGCGAATCTTGGGGTCGTCCGCCTCGGCCAGCCTGTCGAGGATGTAGGGCGGCAGGATGCCGCAGAAGCGGTGGCCGTGACCCGGCTTCGGCGTCCTGTGTTCCCCGCCGACGGTGCATTCAGTGGTTTCCACACCGGAAAGCTCATGCCCCGGGCGGCGAAGGTCACGCACCGACCCGGTATCTCACCCGTCCCGCCCGCCGGATTCGCCCGAACGGCCCTGCCACCGGCTGCGGCAGGGCCGTTCGGCACGGGCGACTAACAGGTGTAGCCGTCCCGGTCCTGGTCCAGGCGGAGCGGATCGCTGCCGTTGACCTTCATGCGCTTCGGATACTGGTGGGCGGCCAGCCAGTCGCAGCGGGCCTTCGTCGTCTCCTTCACCTCGGCCGGGAAGCGCGTCGGCACGCACACGTTGGCCGTGCCGTAGTGCCGGTCGCAGCCCGCCACGGTCGGCGCCACCGGGGCGGAGTCCCGCTGGGCCGGGTTGTCCTTCGCCGGCTCCAGCTTGTCCGCGAAGGTGTGCTCGTGCGCGGTCGGCTGCTCGGCCGCGGCGGCCGCCGCGAGCGCGGGCGGGCCGCCCAGGTGCACCCACTGAGCGATGGACGGGACGCCGTTCGCGTCGACCGCGAAGAGCATGTACCAGCCGGGCGGGGCCAGGTTCGGGTTGCTGGTGACGTTGAGGTCGATGGTCGTGCCGTTGACGACCGTCATCGGCAGGTCCACGAACCGCTGGTTGGGGTCCGAGGAGTGGGTGACCGCCGCCGGGCGGATCAGCTCCGCCTTGGCGACCGCCCGGTTCACGGTGATCCGCTGCGTGTCCCCGTACACCCACTCCTTGTCGATCACCGAAGTGATCTGCGGGCGGGCGCCCTTGAACAGGTACGGCGGCGTGTAGATCGACACGTTGTGGTTGTAGGTGCCGTTGCCCGGGTTGTCGCCCACCGACATGACCCGGCCGTCGGGCAGCAGGAACGAACCCGAGTGGTAGGTCCGCGGGATCGGGTCGGTGGCCAGACCCGCCTGGTAGGTGTTGGTCGTCGGGTCGAAGAACGAGGCCTCGTAGACCGGGTCGGCCCGGTCGTGCAGCCCGCCGCCCGTCTCCAGCACCTTGCCGTCCGGGAGCAGCACCGCGGACACGAACATCTTGCCCTCGGCCCCGGTCTGCGGCCGCTTGCCCTGGCCCTGGTCGACCTGGCCCTGCGGCAGGTCCGGGCCGGCGGTGTAGGTGGGGCTCGCCGCCTTCAGGTCGATGATGTCGGTGAGGCGGTTGGCCGCCGGGTTGCGCTCGTTGTTGCCGCCGCCGATGGTCAGGACCCGCTGGTCCTGCGCGGGCGGCAGCAGCACGCTCGCCGACTCGTCGCGCTCGTCCTTGTTCCGCAGGCCCGGCACGTCGGTGATGGTGTTGGCGTCGTAGTCGTAGATCGACGAACCGGTGCCGGGGGTGCCGTTGCCGAAGGTGTGGCTGCCCGAGTAGAAGAGCCGCCCGTCCTGCATGAGGATCATCGACGGGTACAGACCCCAGTACGACCAGGTCTGGTTGACCTCGTTCATCGGCAGCCACTTGTTCTGCGCCGCCGAGAACTTCTCCGCCGTCACGTTGCCCGTGGAGTCCTCCTTCAGACCGCCGAAGGAGATCACGTCACCGTTGCCGAGGATCGTCGCCGACGGGTACCAGTGACCGCCGTTCATGTCGTTGGTCTTCGTGTACGTCTCGGTCGCCGGGTCGAAGGTGTACGAGTCCTTCAGCCCCTGGTAGCCGATCTTGCCGTCGGCCGACGGGTACCCCTTGTTGCCGCTCATCACCAGGACCCGGCCGTCGGACAGCTGCACGTGACCCGAGCAGAACATGTCCACCGGCGTCGGGATCGTCTTGACCGTCCCGTTCACCGGGTCGTAGACGGCGGAGGTGAACGTGCCCGCGTTGAACTGGGAGATGTCGTTGCCCGACCCGGCGATCAGCAGCACCTTGCCGTTCTTCAGGACGACGGCGTGCATCGAGCGCACGGGGTTCTTGGTGGCCATCACCTCCCACTTGCCCTTGGCGCACTCCTCGGCCGTGCCCGAACAGGTCGGCTGCGGCGGAACCGCGCCCACCTCCTCCAGGGCGTAGTCGTCGGTGGTGAGCGTGCCCACCCCGTAGACCGAGATGCCCCACGCGATCTTGTCGGTGTTCGGCGGGACCGCCGGCGTACGGACCTCCGTACGCGCCCACGCCGCACTGACCGGCGGGTTCTGCAGATCGGTCCAGTACTGCCAGCCCGCCGTCGTGTCGTGGCGGAACACCGTCACCGACACGTCCGGGGTGTCCGACTTGTACCAGGCGGACAGGTCGTACTGCTTCCCCGGCGCCACCGTCGGCGCGCACGCCGCGTTCTCGGTCACCAGGGCCTTGCGGTCGCCGGAGACCCGGCGCGTGAGCGTGACCTTCATCGCCTTGGTGCCGGAGTGCGCGTCGGCGACGGTCGCGAAGGAGAAGTCGTTGTCACCCCAACCGGACTTGTTCCAGCAGGACGGCATGTCGGAGCCGGGCGCACCGGCCGTCTCGAAACCGGGATTGGAGAGCAGATTGGGCGCTCCGGCCGTGGCCTGCTGCGATGCGGTCATCAGCAGGCCCGCGGTCATCGCCCCGACGGTCAGCAGGGCGGCCCGCCGCCCCGCCCTCCGCCGGATCCTCAGACGCATGAGAACTTCCCTTCTGTGCGGCTCAGCTCCTGCTTTTGCGAGGCAGGTAGACAAGGGCCTCCGTCGCCGCGAACCGCAGCACGAAGGTGGTGACCAGCGCGAGGGCGGTGGCCGGCAGCACCGTCATCCCCAGCTTGGCGACGAACAGCGCGATCAGCGGGATGCGCAGCAGCAGATCCGCGTTGGCGAGCAACGCGAACCGGCCGACCCGGTCCGCCCAGTGCCGGTGCCGCCTGCGGTCGCGGAAGAGCAGCACCTCGATGAGTACGAAGTTCCACAGCACGCCCGCCTGGTTGGCGAGGATCTCGGCCGGGAGGTAGTGCATCCCGGCGTACGTCAACAGCCACAGCGCGACCAGGTTCGGCACGAAACCCGAAAGCCCGATCAGACCGAAGCCGATCATCCGGGCCAGCGGTGTCGCCGAACGCAGCGAGGCCAGGTGCGCCAGGAAACGCATGCCCTCCCTGGCCGTGGACTTGGACTCGCCGGAAAAACGGTCCTGGAAGACGAACGGCACCTCGGCGACCTTGCCGGGACGGCAGCGCACGGCCAGCTCCAGCAGGATCTTGTAGCCCAGCGGCCTCAGGGCATCCGCGGTGACCACCGAGCGGCGCATCGCGAAGAAACCGCTCATCGGGTCGCTGATCCCGCGCAGGGCACGCGGGAAGAGGCCCTTGGCCAACCAGGTCGCACCCCGCGAGACGGCGATCCGGTAACTCCCCGCCAGCCCCGCCCGGCTCCCACCACTGATGTAGCGGGAGGCCACGACGAGGTCGGCGCCGGTGCGCACCCCCTCGCCGACAAGCTCGGGCACCAGGTGCGGCGGATGCTGGAGGTCGGCGTCCATGACCACGACCCAGTCCGTGTCCGCCGCCCGGATCCCCTCGACGACGGCCCCACCGAGGCCACCGTCGGGCACCTCCCGGTGCAGGACCGACACCCGGAACGGGTGCTCGGCGGCCGCCTTCTCGATGACGGCCGGGGTGTCGTCCGTGGAGTCGTCCACGAACAGCACGTCGCAGGGCAGGTGTTCGGGGAGCGCCTCACCGAGCCGGCGCAGCAGCTCCGCGACGTTCCCCGACTCGTTGAAGGTCGGGATGATCAGGGTGACACTGCCCGCCAAGGCCACCGGAGCGGCGAGTTCCGCTTCGACCGGGGCATGGAGGGACCGCAGGTCCTCGGTCATCGTCGATCAACTCCCGGTGGCCGTCTTGCGGATCTCGATCCGGTCCTCGCCCTCGCCGAACACGGCCACGACGGTCGAATGCTCCAGCGCCGCCTTCACGTTGGGCAGGTCCACGGCGTCACGGCGCACCGTCGGCGAGGACACCACGTAGTCGATGTCCCGCCAGCCCCGCGGCATCGTCTTGGTGACGGCGGGGTCGAGGTCGGCCTTGTAGAACCAGATGGCCCCCTGCCCCGGCTCGAAGCCGCGGTGCACGGCGTCCAGCCAGAGCGCGTCGTCGAGCAGCACCCGGGTGTGCGCGGGGTCGGGCACCTCCCGGCCCAGCCAGGCCGCGGCCTGCCGGTACGGGGCGTTCGCGTCGGTGGTGAGCGCGGTGCGGTTGCCCTCGTACCAGCGCGGCAGCACGTACACCGCGGCGGACACGGCGAGCACCACCGTCAGCGCCCGGCGGGCCCACAGCAGTTCACGCCGCTCTCCCGCGTCCCGGCGGCGGCGGAGCACGGCGTGCGTGACGCTGGCCGCGCCGCCGGCGAGGACCAGCGCGAGGAACGGCAGCGCCTGGATCACGTACATCGCCGGGAGGTAGCCGGAGCCCCGCATCGCGACGAGCGCCAGGATCACGCAGGCCAGCGCGGGCCCGGCGAGCGCACGCGCGGTCACGGACCAGCGGACGGTGACGATCAGCAGCACGGCGCCGGCCAGCCCGCCGAGCGGCAGCACCGCGTCGTAGTACAGCCAGGACCGGAACACGCCGTTCGAGCCGGTACCCGGGGTGAGGATGAAGCCGGAGCCCGGGCGGCTCATCTGGTAGGTGATGCCGTCGATGAGCGAGACGTGCCCGGCGCCGGGCAGCAGCTCGCTGTTGAGGAGGGCGTACAGCGGATACGAGAGGCCGATCAGCGCGCAGGCGGTGATGGCGCCGGTGACGGCGAACTTGCGGGTGTCGCGGTGGCTGTGGCGCCACATCGTCACCAGCAGCGCCGGCAGCACCACCAGCATCGTCTCCTTGGTCAGCACCGCCGTGGCGGCGGCCAGCCCGGAGGCGAAGTGGTGCCACAGGTGCCGGCTCGGGGACGCGGCCAGGCAGAAGGCCAGCAGCATCCACATCACGGCGATGTTGTCGAGGAAGATCTCGCGCTGGAGCACCACGGAGAGCGGCGAGAGCCCGAACAGGCCCATCGCCAGCCCCGCCGCCCAGCGCGGCAGCCACAGCCGGCGCGCCAGCACGTACATCAGCACGGAACTGGCGGCCGACACAGCGAGCATCGCGAACCGCATCGTCGCGACGGTCATCGAGTCGGGCACGAACAGGGACGGCAGGTACGTCAGCCCCGCGAGCTGGATCCAGCCGAGCGGCGGATGGTCGTACCAGTACGTGTAGTGCGCGAGGCCGTCACCCTGCTGCACCGCCCAGGCCTGGGCGAGGTAGGTGCCCTCGTCGTCGCTCAGGGTCGGGAAGTTCGTGATGTTCCAGCCCTGCACGAGGACGATCACCAGCAGCAGCGCGCCGCACAGCAGCAGATCGGGGCGGGACGAACGGAAGCGCACCAGCGGCCGGAGCGGCGCGGGCCGGACCCCGAGGCCGCCGGCCGGACCGCGCCGCTGGGCGGGGAGGGTGGCCGCGGCCGGGGACTGGGATTCAGTGGCCGTGGGCAGGGTGGCGGTCACTGGCGGCCGTCCTCTCGGATCGCGGTGGCGGTGGCGGTGGCGGTGGAACCGGCGCCGACGGCGGCCGGAGCGGCCTGAGCGGTCTGAGCTGCCGCGCGCTGAACGGGAACGGCGACCGGGGTGGTGGTCGCGGCCTCCAGATGCGCGCCGGTGTGGCTCGTCAGCTCCCACTCGTTGCGGCCCCGGTGCTCGCGCCAGACCGCGCGGATCGCCGCGCCCGCCAGCATCACCTGGTAGAAGGGCCCGCCGACGACGAGCTTGACGTAGTGCACGAAGCGCACGCGCAGCCCGTACTGGCGGCCGAAGTCGTGCAGCCCGACGACCTCGAAGACGAAGGTCACCATCGCCGCGAGCATCGGGAGGAAGGTGACGAACGCGATCCCGACCGGCACGTCGAGGAAGACCGCGACGGCGAAGTTGACCGGGATGATCACCCCGGACGCGGCCTGCATGAAGGGGGTCATCAGCGTGTAGCGGGCCAGCCAACGCTGCCCGCGACCCGGCAGCTGGCGCCAGTCCTTCTTCCGGTAGACCTGCAGGAAGCCCTGGTTCCAGCGGGTGCGCTGCTTGAGCAGGCTCATCAGCGAGCCGGGCGTCTCCTCACGCGTCACCATGTCGGAGTCGTACGCGACGACCACCTTCTTGCCGACGGACGACAGCCGCACACCCAGGTCGCAGTCCTCGGCGAGGCAGTTCTGGTCCCAGCCGTCCGCCTCGCGCAGCACGTCGGTGCGCACGAAGACGGTGTTGCCGCCGAGCGGGATGAACCCCTTCTCGGCGTGCAGGTGGAGGCGGGAGCGGAACCAGAAGAAGTACTCCAGGCAGTTGCGCAGGCTGTACCAGCTGGAGTGGAAGTTGATGAGCTGGACCCCGCCCTGGACCACGTCGGCGCCGGTGGAACGGAAGGCGTGGTCGACGTGGGAGAGCAGCTCGGGATGGACCTGGTCCTCGGCGTCGAAGACACCGACGATGTCGCCCCGGCAGTGCGGGAGGGCGGTGTTGAGCGCCTTCGGCTTGTTCTTGGTCTCGTGGTGGTCGACGACGACGCGCACCCGGTCGGGCGCACGGCCCGCGGCCCGTTCGGCGACCGCCGCGGTCTCGGGGTCGTCGTGACCGACGATCACGATGATCTCGTAGTCGGTGTGGCTCGACTCCAGCAGCCGCTCGATGGTGTGCTCCAGGACCGCCTGTTCGTGGCGGGCCGGCAGCAGCAGCGAGAACGACAGGCGACCGCCCCCGTCAGGGCGGTTGAAGCGGGTCGAGGCGAGCACCTCGGGAGTGCGCCACGCGTGCATCTGCCACCAGAGCGTGAACGCGGCGATCCCGAAGAGCGCAAGCGAAATGACCGTAATGAACACAGCGGTGAACAAGCGTCCCCCCACAGGCATGCCGCAACCCCGAGCGGCAGTCGTCAACCCCCCGGAAGCTCACGGCGGGCCCCCATGCCCGCCGCCCCCAGCTTCCGCTTTCCCCTTGTGCGCGCACCCCTCAGCGCGCCGTCACAGTGGCCAATCCAGCCACACTCCGGCAATCCTCGAAGACATGAGATTAGGCAGTGAACATGACACTCAGGTGCTGTACGGATAAAAAAGCGGTTTCCGAACTCCAGCACACCTAACCGGAATTGATTCTACTCTGGATACTTCAGGGACGAACCATGCCCAACTGCACCCCCAACTCGACCGGATCGGTCGTAGGCCGCGCGCAGACGAAATGTCGACACACATACGCCGTCGGAAGGTCGCGTACAAGTGTGCGCTCGGCCAACAGGGGGAACTCACCACCGCTGCCGTCCGCCGCCCGCGGCAGCCCGACCGCCACCACAGCCCCGGGAGCCGTCCCCAGCAACGCCGCACGGTGCAGCGCCGCCCGGGCCGGGTCCTCCGGATGCCCGACGACCGCCACCTCGCGCGGCCCGTCGAGCAGTGCCTCGGCGACCGACAGCCCGTGCCCGATGAACCTCGGCGCCCGGGGCCCGAGCGCGTGCACGACCCCGAGCGCCCGCTCGGCAGCCGTACGGTGCGCCTCCGAGCCGGTGTGGGCGGCGTACGACAGCAGCGCGCCGGCGGCGGCGGTCCAACCGGACGGAGCCGCGGTGTCGGTCGGGTCCTGGGGCCGGCGGATCAGCTTCTCGGCGTCGTGCGCGGTGTCGTACAGCGACCCGTCCTCGGCGGTGAACCGGTCCAGGACCAGGTCGACGAGGAAACCGGCGAATTCCAGCCACACCCCCTCGCCGGTGACCGACGCCAGCGCCAGGAACCCGTCGGCGACGTCGCCGTAGTCCTCCAGCACTCCCGCGTTGACCCCGACCTGCCCGTCCTTGCTGGTCCGCGCCAGCCGGGCGCGGCCGGCCGCCGCGTCGAAGTGGACCCGCACCAGCAGATCGGCGGCCTCGGTGGCCCGCTCGACGAGGTCCGGCCGCTCGAAGTACGCCCCGCACTCGGCGAGGGCGGCGATGGCCAGCCCGTTCCAGGCCGCGACGACCTTGTCGTCCCGCCCGGGCGCGGGCCGCAGGTCCCGCGCGTCGAGCAGCCGCCGCTTGATCCCCTCCACCCGGGCGGCGTCCACCACGGGCCCGTCCTGCGGCAGTTGCAGCACCGACTTCCCGTGCTCGAAGGTCCCCTCCTCGGTCACCCCGAAGTACGCGGCGGCCAGGTCCCCGTCCTCCTCGCCCAGCACCTCGCGCAACCGGGCGGCGGTCCAGGCGTAGTAGGCCCCCTCCACGTGCTCGCCGCTGTCCGGGTCCTCGCTGTCGGCATCGAGCGCGGAGGCGAACCCGCCCTGCTCCGTGCGCAGTTCCCGCACCATGAAGTCGGCGGTCTCCAGCGCGACACGGCGCGCGAGATCCGACCCGGTGGCCCGCCACAGGTGCGCGTACACCCGGCAGAGCAGAGCATTGTCGTAGAGCATCTTCTCGAAGTGCGGGACGACCCACTCCCGGTCCACGGAGTACCGCGCGAACCCGCCGCCGAGCTGGTCGTAGATCCCGCCCCTGGCCATGGCCTCACAGGTGTCGGAGGCCATCTGCAGCGCGCCCTCGGACCCGGTGCGCGCGTGGTGGCGCAGCAGGAACTCCAGCACCATGGACGGCGGGAACTTCGGCGCCCCGCCGAACCCGCCGCGCGCCGCGTCGTACTCCCGCGTCAGCCCGAGCAGCGCCTGCCCCAGCTCCTCGGGCCCGGGCGTACCGGCCTTGCCGTAGTCCAGCTGCCGCCCGGCCAGGTCCCGCACGATCTTCTGCGCGACCTCGTCCACCTCCTCGCGCCGCCCCTCCCAGGCGGTGCGCACTCCTTCGAGGACCTGCATGAAGGAGGGCATCCCGTGCCGGGGCTCGGGCGGGAAGTAGGTCCCGAAGTAGAAGGGCTCGGCGTCGGCGGTGAGGAACACGGTCATCGGCCACCCGCCCTGACCGGTGGCGGCCTGGACGGCCTCCATGTAGACGGCGTCGATGTCGGGGCGCTCTTCGCGGTCGACCTTGATGTTGACGAAGTGGTCGTTCATGTACGCGGCGGACGGCTCGTCCTCGAACGATTCGTTGGCCATGACGTGACACCAATGGCAGCTCGAGTACCCGACGCTCAAGAGCACGGGCACGCCCCGCTCCCGCGCCTCGGCAAAGGCCTCCGGGGACCAAGGCCACCAGTCGACGGGATTGTCGGCGTGCTGGAGGAGGTAAGGAGAGGTTTCGTTCGCGAGGCGGTTCGGCATGGGGCCAATCTATTCACACCGAGGCAGGCCACGCCCGTCCGCCGACAGGTGTCTCGGCGCATAAGACGACCCGGTCCACCTCCCACGCCGCCCGCGCCTTCTCCACCTCCATGGCGGGGATGCTCGCGGTCGCCATCGGTGATGTGCGTCGTAGCGTCCACAGCCCGTTCCGTCTTCGAGGATTACCGCCGCAGGAGCGGGTCCAGGTCGCGGGTCCAGGCGGACCGGGTCTCGGCCCAGGTCGTGGCGCAGTGGGCGCGGGTCGGGGTCGCGAGGTCCGGGTGGCGTGCCGGGGCCGCGCCGTGGACGGCGCAGCGGTGGGATTCGGCGCGGGTGGCCGGTGGGGCGTGTTCGTCCGAGGGGTCCGGGGCGGGGTCGGCCTCGGCGGCGAGGTCGTAGGCGCGGGCGGCGGTCAGGAGGGTGGTCTCACCCTCCGGGCGGCCGGTGCGCAGGAGCATGAGCTGGGCGAAGCGGTCGGCGGCGTCCTCCTCGGCGCGGTCGTCGAGTGCCAGGTCCAGGGCGTCGGCGAGGGCGTGGCCCGCCTCGTGGTGGATCGTTTCGCGGACGACTTCGGCGAGGTCCTCGTCCGGGTGCGGGGACCCGGCGTGGTCGAACAGCTCGCGGTCTTCGGTGAGGTCGTCGTAGCAGAGCTCCACGAGCCGCTCGGCCGGGTCGTAGCCGGTGCCTTCGCCCGCGCAGGAGCGGGCGGTGACGGTGACCCGGTGCGGGAGGGCGAGGTACGCGTTGAGGTCGGCGAGGACGGGTTCGATGAGCTTGCGGTCGCGGAGGAAGCGGGCCTCGGCCGCGTCGGCCGGGGCCGGCTCCTCGTAGCGGATCGCGAACTCCGGGGTGGGGGGTTGCCCGGCGCATCCGGTCAGGGCGAGCGGGAGGAGGAGCGTCGCCAGTCCCGTCGCCGCCGCGCGTGCCGCGCGTGCCGCGCTTGCCCTCGCGTGCGTGTTCCGTGCCGTCATCCGGTCCCCCGTTTCCGCCCGCCGGATCAACGCGGGGCGGCTGCGGGCAGGTTCCCGAAGTGGCCAACTCCCTCTGATCTACCTCAAGTTCCCTCGCGCAATCGACCGTACCGGCGGACACTTGTGGCACGTTGCCGGAGCTCTCTTAGGGGGATGCCGATGCGGGACAGCCATCGCGGTGAGGCCGAGCGGCTGTTGGTGCGGGCCGTCGACGAGGAGGCCCGGCGGGTGGCCGCAGGCGGGCCGGTCGTCGATCGGGCGGCCCTGCTGGCGCGCGGCAAGGAGGCGCTGGACGCGCTCGCCGCGAGTGCGGCGCCCGAGTACGAGGCGTACGTGCGGGCCCTGGACGAGGCGGCGGCCGGGGAGGAGTCCCTCGGGGAGGCCTTCCGGCGGGGGAACACGTCGACGGCGGTGCTGGTGACGGCCGTTGCCGCCGCGACGGCCGTCGGGACGGACCTCGCTCTCGGGGTCGCGGCCGGCACGGCGCTGACCACCGGGGCCGTCGTGGGCATCGCCGGGGCGGTGGCGACGGTGGCGAAGGTGACGGCCCTGCACTTGCCGGCCGCGAACCGGCGGGCCGGCGAGCTGGGCCGGCCGGGCGGGCCGGAGCAGCTGCGGCTGCAGTGGCTGTCGGCGCTGGAGGTGCGCGGGATCCGGCCGTTCCTGGAGGCGCAGCGCAAGGTGTCCGCGGCGGCCCGGGCGCCCCGCCCCACGGCTCCCCGGCCCGCGACGCCGCAGTTGCGCGGTACGGACCGCAGTGCGGAGGCTCGGCGCCGCAGTGCGCTGGAGCAGTCGTTCGGGCAGCTCCCGGATCCGTCGGGCGTGTTCACGGGCCGGCGGGCGGAGTTGACCCGGATCGCGCAGTGGGTGCAGGCGGCGCGGGCGAGCACGGAGACGCGGCCGGTGGTCGTGGTGCTGCACGGTGAGCCCGGGGTGGGCCGTACGGCCCTGGCGTTGCGGGCGGCGCACGGGCTGCGGGACCAGTTCAAGGGCGCGTGCGTGGTGGACCTGCGGGGCGGCGGTTCGACGGGGGCGGGGGCTGGCGGGCAGGCCGGCGCGGAGGCCCCGCTGTCGACGAGGGAGGCGCTGCTGCACCTGCTGAACCGGCTGGGTGCCCCGCGTGAGCAGCTGCTGTTCCGCGAGGGGGCTTCGGCGGAGCAGCAGGTGCGGCGCCTCGGCGAGCTGTACCACCAGCATCTGCAGGGGCTGGCGGTGACGGTGGTCCTCGACGACGCGGTGGACGCGGAGCAGGTGCGCATGCTGGTGCCGGAGCGTTCCGAGAGCCTGGTGTTGGTGACGGCGCGGGAGCCGCTGGAGCTGCCCGCGGATCTGCCGGCCTGGGTGCACCAGCTGCCGGTGGAGCGGTTGGGGCCGCAGGACGCGGCGGAGCTGGTGCGGGCGGTGCCCGCGGAGGAGGGGGCGGGCGGGGCGGAGGGTGAGGCGGCCCCGGAGGCCGTCGCGGCCGTCGTGCGGCTGAGCGGCGGGCTGCCGCTGGCGCTGCGGATGCTGGGCCCGTCGGCGCGTGCGGGCGTGGTTCCGGGAGCCGGGGGTGCGGATCCGGTGGAGTCGGCGCTTCGGGCCGCCGATGCCCGGCTCGCGGAGCCGGCGCGGCAGTTGCTGCGGCGGCTGCCGTTGGCCGGGCGGGCGTCGCTGGGCGGTGCGGCGGCGGCCGCGCTGGCCGACGTACCGGAGCAGGCGGCGCTGCGGTTGCTGGAGGAACTGTGGGAGGCGGGGCTGATCGAGCGGGTGCGCGGTCAGCGGTTCCGGATGCACGACGCGGTGCGGGCGTACGCGGCGGCGCAGCCGGCGACGGACGAGGAACGGGAGTCGGCGGTGGCGGCGCACGAGCGGCTGATCCGCGTGTACGCGCAGCTCGCGGACTCGGTGATCCGGATGGTCGACGGGAAGATGTCGACGCGGGCCAATCAGTTCGGAGTGCACGGTTTCACCTCGCTGGACGCGGCGCTGCGCTGGCTGGACGACGAGTCGAGCTTCATCACCGCGGCGCTGCGGCATTCCGAGGGGGTGGACCAGCAGGCGGTGCTGGACCTGCTGGGCGCGCTGTGCGATTTCTGTCTGCTGCGCGGGGACCTGTACCGGCTGGGTGAGATCGACGAGCTGACGCAGGCCGTGGCGGCGGGCCGGGCCGGTGACGGGAGCGTGGACGGGGGCGGGGAGGCGGACGGCGGGGACCGGCAGGGGCGGCTGGTGCGGTCGGTGCAGTGGCGTACCGGTATCGCGGCCCGGCAGCTGGGCGAGCTGGACAAGGCCCGTACGACGCTGACCTCGGTCGTCGACCAGTACATGGAGGCGCATCAGGAGGCGGGGGCGGCGATGGCGCTGGTGTCGCTCGGCATCACGCTGCACCACCAGGGCAACCTGCCGGAGGCCGCGGCGCGCATCCGCGAGGCGCTGGTGCTGCAGGAGCCGGCGGAGCTGGCGGGTGACCGGGCGTGGGGGTTGCACGCGCTGGCGGCGGTCGAGCGGGACCTGGGCCGGCTGGCGGAGGCGACGGCCCTGCTGGAGCGGTCGCTGGCGCTGCACCGGGAGAGCGAGAGCGTGCACGGCGAGGCGTGGGCGCACTTCCAGCTGGGGCAGGTGCGTCTGCGGTTCGGGGACGTGGAGCGGGCGGAGGCGGAGCTGCGGCTCGCGTTGGACCTGTACGGGCGTACGCGCGACGACCGCGGTGAGGCGTGGGCGCTGACCCAGCTGGGCCGGGCGCGGGTGGTGGACGGGGATCCGGGGGCGGCGCTGGAGCGGCTTCGGGACGCGCTGGCGCGGCACCGGGAGGCGGAGGACGCGCGCGGCGAGGCGTGGACGCTGTACCACCTCGGGCAGGCGCTGGAGGAGGCGGGCGAGCGGGATCAGGCGGTACGGGAGCTGGAGCGGGCGCGCACGATGTTCTCGCGGATGCGGGACGTGTACGGGCTGGCGCACGCGCGGCACCATTCGGGGCGGGTGACGCGGGACCAGCGGGCGGCGCAGACGGGCAATCTGCGCAACTCGGGGTTCGCGCGGCAGCTGCTGGTGGACGCGCGGGCGGATTTCCGGCGGATCGGGCTGGCCCACGGGGAGGCGTGGACCTGCCTGGAGCTGGCCGTGGTGGACGCGGGCAACGGGAGGGTCTCGCAGGCGCTGGGGCTGTGCGAGGAGGCGGTGCGGCTGTTCATCTCGTACGGGGACCGGCGCGGGGAGGACTGGGCCCGGTTCCTGCGGTGCACGATGCTGCCGTACGCGGTGCCCGCCGCCCCGGAGGAGGCGCGGGCGGAGCTGGCCCGCCTGTCGGAGGCGCCGCATCCGGCGCGGGACGGGCGGCTGGAGGACTGCCTGGAGACGTACGGGGTGATCCTGGGCCGGGGCGCGGATCCGGCGGAGGGCTGGCAGGCGTGGCGTCTGGGCCTGGTCCCGAACCTCCAGGCCCGCGAGGTCATGGGCGTCCCGACCCCGGACCGGACGTAGCCGTCAGTCTCGTCACCCGCCCCGCCGGGGGCGCGGGCGGGCCTGGCGCGGGCGCGGCACGGCCCGGCGGGGCTCGTTTCCGGGTGCCGGGGCCTTGGCAGCCGGTGCTCGGGGCCGGGTCTGCGGGTTCCGCCGGGGCCGAGCGCGGCCACCGGGCCGGCCCGCCTCCCGGCGTCGCCCGGGCGAATCCAGCCTCGCCGGCGTTTGAGGCGCGGGGTCTGGGGCAGAGCCCCGGGACGGGTCCGGGCGGAGCACGGGGGCTTTTCAGCCTCGCCGGCGTTTGAGGCGCGGGGTCCGGGGCGGAGCCCCGGGGAACGGCGGAAGGGCGGGTAGGGGACAGCTCCGCGCAGCGGCACCCCGGGGCGGCCCGCACGCAACGGGCCGTCGGGGCCGGGCGCGCGCCGGGGCACCTCCTCGGGCGTCGAACGTGACGAGGCGGTGCGAAGTGCGGGGTGGTCGCGTTCGACGCCCTGCGGGGGCACCCCACCGCACACCCGACCCCGACGGCGCGGAAGTGTCACACGGGGGCGCACCGCCGGGCACGCGCGGCGACGCCCTGCGGGGGCGCCCCACCGCACACCCGACCCCGACGGCACGGGAGTGTCACACGGGGGCGCACCGCCGGGCACGCGCGGCGACGCCCTGCGGGGCACACCGGTGCCCGGCCGCCGGGCCGGAGGCCGGGGGCAAGGGTGCCTACGGGGCCCGGGTGCCTTCCGCGGTCGCGGAACCCGGTTCCGGGGTCTCTTCGAAGTTCACCCGGCCCATGTGCCGGTTCATCGACTTCATCAGACCCCACGTCCCGAGGGCGAGGACCGCGAACACGATGAACCCCAGGACTCCGGGGGTCACCTTGTTCTTGTCGAAGGTGTCGGCCGCCAGCGGAAGGAACTGGGTGATTGCTGCCTGCGTAGCGCTCATGGCTAAGCATTCTCCCGGATGCCGGCGAAGAGGTCGGACTCGGGGAGGGAGGTGTCGACGAGCGACTTCGCCAGCTCGTACTCCTCCGTCGGCCAGACCTCCTTCTGGATGTCCATCGGGACGCGGAACCAGCCGCCGTCCGGGTCGATCTGCGTGGCGTGCGCGATGAGCGCCTTGTCGCGGATCTCGAAGAAGTCGGCGCAGGGGACGTGCGTGGTCAGGGTCCGCTCCTTGCGTTCGAACTCCTTCCACCGCTCCAGCCACTCGCCGTAGGGGGATTCCATGCCGCGGGAGAGGAGGGCCTCGTGCAGGGCGACGGTGCGGGGCTTGTTGAAGCCCTGGTTGTAGTAGAGCTTCTGCGGCTGGTGGGCCGGGCCGAACTCGGCCTCCGGGTACTTCTCGGTGTCGGACGCGCCCTCGAAAGCCGCCATGGAGATCTTGTGCGTCATGATGTGGTCGGGGTGCGGGTAGCCGCCGTTCTCGTCGTACGTCGTGACGACCTGCGGCTTGAAGGCGCGGATCTTCTTCACGAGGCGACCGGCCGCCTCGTCGACGTCCTCCAGGGCGAAGCAGCCCTCGGGCAGCGGCGGCAGCGGGTCGCCCTCCGGGAGGCCGGAGTCCACGTATCCGAGCCATTCCTGCTCGACGCCGAGGATCTCGCGGGCCTCGTCCATCTCCTTGGCGCGCACCTCGTGGATGTTCTCCTCGATGTACTTGTCGCCCTGGAGCTTGGGGTTCAGTACGGATCCGCGCTCGCCACCGGTGCAGGTGACGACCATCACGGGGATCCCCTCGGACACGTACTTGGCCATGGTGGCCGCGCCCTTGCTCGACTCGTCGTCGGGGTGGGCGTGGACGGCCATCAGTCGAAGCTGCTCGGTCAAGACAGGATCCTCTGTAATTCGGCGCGACACAGTCGGCTTCTATATTGACTCCTCCCTCAGCAATCGAATGACGCGGGGGATTCCTGACTCACGCAGCCTGTCGGGCCGGCGGCCCGTCGGGTCTTCCGCGATCAACGCCAGCCGGGTTGAGACCAGCCCGGACGAGCATCACGCGCGCGGAGTTCCTGTCCCTCGGGGAGACGGCTCCGCACGCTGTGCACGTGTACGTACGTTCCGACAACGGGAGTGCGTCCCAGCCACTCGTTCCGGCTGCGCCGGCCGGTCAGTCTCCTGTCGAGACCGGCAGGCCCGCACGCGTCCCCCGCCTTGTGCGCCGCCCTCGACTCGGCGACGCATTGGTTCCACACCCACCGGCACCGGTCCCACTCACGGATCAGAGCCACATTGGCGGAAGGCGAAACGCGCAGGCGGAAGGTGTACCGGGTGTGCCCGCCCTCCCGCAGCTCCGCCGATGCAGCCATGACGCCCAACCTAGAGGCCTGGCACCGGCCGATCTCGGGAACCTCGGCACCCCACCCGAACGAGTGACCGAGTGTCCGCGCAGCCCTGGCCTGATTCCCCGCCGACGCGAGGGCCATGACATGCTCCACTTACCAGGCGCAAAGGCCAAGCACAGAATGTTCCGGCCCCACGGAGAGGACACGATCATGAGCGCGGTGCGCGAGGGGCTGCCCGAGGGCCGGTACGGCCGGTCGGCGGACGAGCGTGCGGACCGGAAGCTCAAGATCGTCGGGTCGGTCCTGGGCGTCGTTCTGCTGGGTGCGATCGGCTGGATCGGCTGGGACTACATGGCCGGGCAGAGCGTCAGCGCCGAGGTGATCAAGTTCCAGGTGGTCTCCGACAGCGAGGTGAAGGTGCACCTGGAGGTGCGCAAGGACGCCTCGGAGACCGGGGTGTGCACGCTGACCTCGCAGGACAAGGAGCACGGCGAGGTGGGCCGTGCCGACTTCACCTTCGCGCAGTCCGCGGCGCGGGTGGACGAGATCGTGTCGCTGAAGACCACCGGGCGCGCGGTGATGATCGAGCTGGTCGGCTGCCAGCCCGCCGCCGGCGGCTGATCCGCCGCCGGGCCCGTACGCCGGGCTCGCCCGCCGGGCCCGTACACCGGGCCCGTACACCGGGCTCGTACACCGGGCTCGTACACCGGGCTCGTCCGCCGAGCCCGCCCGCCGGGGCTCGTCCGCCGTGCCCGGCTGGGTCATCCTGGAAGTGGACGGCCCGGACATCACGGACGCTCGGGTCCTCCCCCTTTTCTTCCCGAATTGTTAGGCTCGTGGTTTCGCCCGCCGCTGGCGGCTATGTAGTCCCCTGTACCGACGAGGAGCACCCGTGACCCAGACGAGCGAGAGCGTCACCTGGCTGACCCAGGCGGCGTACGACCAGCTGAAGGCAGAGCTGGACTACCTCTCTGGTCCCGCACGCACGGAGATCGCCACGAAGATCGCAGCCGCCCGCGAGGAGGGCGACCTGCGCGAGAACGGCGGTTACCACGCGGCCAAGGAGGAGCAGGGCAAGCAGGAACTGCGCGTCCGCCAGCTCACGCAGCTCCTGGAGAACGCCAAGGTCGGGACGGCGCCGGCGTCCGACGGCGTGGTGGCCCCCGGCACCGTCGTGAAGATCGCCTTCGACGGCGACGAGGACGACACGATGGAGTTCCTGCTGGCGTCGCGCGAGTACGCGTCCGCGGACTTCGAGACGTACTCCCCGCAGTCCCCGCTGGGCAGCGGTGTCATGGGCAAGGCCGTCGGCGAGGACGCCGAGTACGAGCTGCCGAACGGCAAGAAGGCGTCGGTCAAGATCCTCGACGTCAAGCCCTTCACCGGCTGATCACCCTCGCACGAACGCCGATGCCCGGCCGGACAGCTGACCGTTCCGGCCGGGCATCGGCGTTCTCGCGTGCGGTACGGGCCTATGCCGTCGCCGAGCGGTACTTGCGGACCGCCAGGGTGCGGAAGACCACGATGATCAGCACCGACCAGAGGATCGAGGCGATCACCGGGTGCTGCATGGGCCAGGCGTCGGGGACCGGGTAGCCCTCCGGGAGGTTGCCGAAGAGCACGCGGGCGGCCTGGACCGTGGCGCTGAACGGGTTCCACTCGGCGATGGTCTGGAGGAAGGACGGCATGTTCTCGGACGGCACGAAGGCGTTCGAGATGAACGTCAGCGGGAACAGCCAGATCAGCCCGCCCGAGGTGGCGGCCTCCGGGGTGCGCACCGACAGGCCGATCAGGGCGCCGATCCAGGAGAAGGCGTAGCCGAGCAGGAGCAGCAGGGCGAAGCCGGCGAGGACCTCTCCGAAGCTGGTGTGGGTGCGCCAGCCGACGAGCAGCGCGACGACGGCGAGGACGACCAGGGTGACCGTGGTCTGGACGAGGTCGGCGAGCGTGCGCCCGGTCAGGACCGCGCCGCGGGCCATGGGCAGGGAGCGGAAGCGGTCGATGAGGCCCTTGTGCATGTCGTCCGCGATGCCCGCGCCGGCGCCCGCGGTGGCGAAGGTGACGGTCTGGGCGAAGATGCCCGCCATGAGGAACTCGCGGTAGGCCTGGGGCGAGGTGCTGCCCCCGACGCTGATCGAGCCGCCGAAGACGTAGCTGAAGAGCACGACGAACATGACCGGCTGGATCAGCCCGAAGATGATCATCTCGGGGATCCGGGACATGCGGATCAGGTTCCGCTTGGCGATCACCAGGGAGTCGGCCGCGCTCTGGACGACGCCGCCGCGGGGGCGGGGTACGGCCGACTCCGGCGTCCGGGAGGTCAGGGTCACTTCGCCATCTCCTTCCGTGCCGCCGCGTTGCGTCCGTTGGCCGCCCCGGCCGCGGGACCACCGCCGCTCTCGTCGCCGCCGTCTTCGCCGTTCTCGCCCGCCTCGCGTTCGGCGGCGTGGCCGGTCAGGGATATGAACACGTCGTCGAGGGTGGGGCGGCGCAGGCCGATGTCGTCGATCTCGATGCCCCGGCCGTCGAGTTCGCGGATGACCTCGGCCAGCAGCTTGGCGCCGCCGGAGACCGGCACGGTCAGCTTGCGGGTGTGGTCCTCGACCGTGGTCTCGCCCTTCCCGAAGGCGGCGAGGACCTCTCGGGCGGTGGCGATGTGGTCGCGTTCGTGGACCACGACCTCCACGCGCTCGCCTCCGGTACGGGCCTTGAGCTGGTCGGACGTACCGCGGGCGATGACCTTGCCGTGGTCGACGACGCAGATGTCGTGCGCGAGGTGGTCGGCCTCCTCCAGGTACTGGGTGGTGAGGAGCAGGGTGGTGCCGCCCGCGACCAGTTCCTTGATGATCGCCCACAGCCGCTGCCGGTTGCGGGGGTCGAGGCCGGTGGTCGGCTCGTCCATGAACATCACGGGCGGGCTGACGACGAGGGCGGCGGCGAGGTCGAGCCGTCGGCGCATGCCGCCGGAGTAGGTCTTCGCGGGGCGGTCGGCCGCGTCGGAGAGGTGGAAGCGTTCGAGCAGTTCCTCGGCCCGGGCCTTCGCGGCCTTGGCCTTCATCTGGTAGAGCCGGCCGACCATGTGGAGGTTCTCGCGGCCGGTGAGGTATTCGTCGACGGCGGCGAACTGGCCGGAGAGCCCGATGGCCCGCCGGACCTCGTTGGGGTGTTTGAGTACGTCGATCCCGGCGACGACGGCCTTGCCGCTGTCGGGCCGGAGGAGGGTGGTCAGGACGCGTACGGTCGTGGTCTTGCCCGCGCCGTTCGGGCCGAGCAGACCCAGGACGGTGCCTTCGGGGACATCGAGGTCCACGCCGTCCAGAGCCCGTACATCACCGAAGGTCTTGATGAGACCTTCGGCGTAGATGGCGCCTGGCATACGGATTCTCCCAGTGCAATTCGGGCCAGCAGAATCAGTGCTATCGGTGCTATCGGTGCAATCAGCGCATTGGTACGCAGATCATATGGGCGCCGGGCGGACTTCGCCCGGCCGAACGGGTGAATCCCCGTTCACCCGGGCACACGTTATCGCGTTATATCGCGTACGGCAGGCGGTTGTGGCGTCCGCTAGCTCATCACCTTGTAACCGGCGCTGTGCAGCGAGCGCGCGACCTCCGCGCAGTGCTCCGGGCCCTTCGTCTCCAGCTGCAGCTCCACCTCCACCTCCGTGAGGCCCAGCCGCGGGTCCGTCCGCACGTGGCTCACGTCCAACACGTTCGCATCCACCACCGACAACACCCCCAGGAGCCCGGCCAGGGCCCCCGGCCTGTCGGCCACCCGCAGCCGCAGCGACAGGTACCGGCCCGCCGCGGCCATGCCGTGCCGCAGGATCCTCTGGAGCAGCAGCGGATCGACGTTCCCGCCGGACAGGACGGCCACCACCGGCCCGTCGTCGTACCGTTCGGGTTCGCTCAGCAGCGCGGCCACCGGACTGCACCCGGCCGGCTCGACCACCAGCTTCGCCCGCTCCAGACAGAGGAGCAGGGCACTGGAGAGCGCGTCCTCCGAGACCGTACGCACGTCGTCGAGGAGCTCGCCAATGATTTTGAAGGGGACGTCCCCCGGGCGGCCGACCTTGATCCCGTCCGCCATCGTCGTCGGGTTGTCGATGGACACCGGATGCCCGACCAGCAGCGAGGGCGGGTACGCGGCCGCGCCCGCCGCCTGGACGCCGATGACCCTCACATCGGGCCGCAGCGCCTTCACCGCCACCGCGACACCGGCCGCGAGACCGCCGCCCCCGATGCCGACGAGGATGGTCCGCACCTCCGGGCACTGCTCCAGGATCTCCAGGCCCACCGTGCCCTGGCCCGCGATGATGTCGCGGTGGTCGAAGGGGTGGATGAACACCGCCCCCGTGCGCTCCGCGTGGTCCTGGGCGGCCGCGAGGGTCTCGTCGACGACCTGCCCGTGCAGGCGCACCTCCGCGCCGTACTCCCGCGTCGCGGCCACCTTGGGCAGCGGCGCCCCGACCGGCATGAACACCGTCGAGCGCACCCCGAGCAGGGAGGAGGCCAGCGCCACGCCCTGCGCGTGGTTGCCGGCGCTGGCCGCCACGACACCGGCCGCCCGCTGCTCGGGGCGCAGGCCCGCGATGCGCACGTACGCGCCGCGCAGCTTGAAGGAGCCGGTGCGCTGGAGGTTCTCGCACTTGAGGTGGACCGGGGAGTGCGTGAGGGAGGAGAGGTACCGGCTGCCCTCCATCGGGGTGATCCGGGAGACGCCGGACAGCATCTTCTGGGCTCCGCGGACGTCGTCGAGGATGACCTGCGGAACGGGACGGGGCACTCGGTAGTTCATGCCGCCAGTCTCCCAGTCCGGGGGCGGCCCGGCTCAGGGTGCGCGCGCCGCTCCCCGAAGGACTCCCGGAAAGGGGCCCGCGACGAGGGGCTCCCGACAAGGGGCGAAATCTCGCCATCCGGGACGGCTCCGGGCGGTCGTCCGGGACCGGCCGTATCAGTTCTCGTACGGGGCGTACGAGCCGCCGCACGGCCGCGTACTCTGTCCCCCATCCTTGTCGGACCCACGCGAAGAGAGCCCACGGCCATGCCTTCCTACCCGGCCAATTCCGACCTGCCCGCGGCGCCGGACGCGCCCGCCGGAGCGGGTCTCCTCGACGCGCTCCAGCACCAGGTCGCCGTCTTCGCGCGCCGCGCCGAGCAGACCCGCCTGGGCGGCGTCGGCCAGGCCCGCAACTCCATGGACCGGGCCGCGTACCTGCTGCTGAACCGGCTCGACCTGGAAGGCCCGATGGGCGTCAAGGCGCTCGCCGGAGGCATGGGCATCGACTCCTCCACGGTCACCCGTCAGGTCGCGCCGCTCGTCGACAGCGGCCTGGTCAAGCGGACTTCGCACCCGGAGGACGGGCGGGCCGTGGTCCTCGCGCTGTCCCCGCGGGGGCTGACGCGGCTGGAGGAGGTCCGCTCCTCGCGGCGCGAGCTGATGGCGCGGGTCACGGAGGGGTGGAGCGAGGGAGAACGCGAGTCGTTCACGGCGCTGCTGACCCGCTTCAACCTGTCGCTGTCCGAGCTGATGGCCGCCGTCGCCGACGCCGGCCCGGCCTCCTGACCGGCCTCCCGACCGGCCTCCTGCCCGAGCTCGCGACCGGGGTACGTCAGAACCCTTGACCTCGACGGTCCCGCTGCCCGCACTATGTGAACCATGCGGGCGGTGGAGCAACGCTTGGGCCCCTACGTGGAGTTCGAGGCCTTCGTCGCGGGCGCGGCGGGGCGGCTCCTGCACGTCGCGATCCTGCTGACCGGTGAACCGGAGGCGGCCCGCCGGCTGCTGGCGGGCGCGCTGGCCCGCACGTACGCCGACTGGCGGCGGGTACGCGGGGACGACCCGTACGACTTCACCCGCCGGGAACTGTGCACCGCGTTCGCCCGCACCGGGCGGCGTCACCTTCGGGGCACCGGACTGCTGGCCCGGCTGAGCCCGCTGGAGCGGCTCGTACTGGTACTGCGGATCTACGAAGGGGTCGCGGAGGAGGTCACCGCGGCGCAGCTGGGGCTGACGCCGGAACGGGTCCGCGCGGTGTGCAACCGGGCCGTGGCGGAGCTGCGGTGAGCGGCCTGCCGGAACGCAAGGAGGTCCGGGTGCGGCGCCTGCTGGAGGGCCCGTACCCGGTGGTCCCGCCGGGCCTCGCCGCGGGCGCGGCGGCGCGCGGGAGCCGCATCCTGCGCCGGCGTCGGACCCTTCGGCGCATCGGCTGGGCCGTCCTCCTGGCGGCGGTGGCCGCCTTCTGTGTCTGGGCCGCCCTGACCCGCCCGTGGGCTGTACCCCCGAGCGGCATCTCCCCACCCCTGGAACGCTGGTGACCCTGCGGGGTGGCCGCCACCGCCTGCCGGGCGCGGCTCAAGGATCCGGGGCTCCGCCCCGTACCCCGCGCCTCAAACGCCGGCGGGGCTGGGATTCGGCATCGGCAATCCAGCCTCGCCGGCGTTCGAGGCGCGGGGGTCCGGGGGCAGGGCCCCCGGCAACGGCGCCGCACCCGGCACGTCAACCGGCGCGGCACCGGCACCGCACTCCCCCACCGGGCCCGGGCAGAGCCCGGCAGGGGGTGCGGGGCGTCAGCCCAGGGCCTGGGTCAGGTCCGCGATCAGGTCGTCGGCGTTCTCGATGCCGACCGAGACGCGGATCAGGTCCGCCGGGACCTCGAGGGCCGAACCGGCCACCGAGGCGTGGGTCATGCGTCCCGGGTGCTCGATGAGGGACTCGACGCCGCCCAGGGACTCGGCCAGCGTGAAGATCTTGGTGCGGCCGCAGACCGCGACGGCCTCTTCCTCGCCGCCGGCGACCTGGAAGGAGACCATGCCGCCGAAGTTGCGCATCTGCTTGGCGGCGATCTCGTGGCCCGGGTGCTCGGGCAGGCCCGGGTAGAGGACCTTGGTGACCTTCGGGTGGCGCTGGAGCACCTCGACGATCTTCGCGGCGTTCTCCGCGTGCCGGTCCATGCGCACCGCGAGGGTCTTGATGCCGCGCAGCACGACCCAGGAGTCGAACGGCCCGGCCACCGCGCCCATCGCGTTCTGGTGGTAGGCCAGTTCCTCGCCGAGCGCCGCGTCCGCGGTGACCAGCGCGCCGCCGACGACGTCCGAGTGCCCGCCCATGTACTTCGTCAGCGAGTGCACGACCACGTCCGCGCCGAGCGCGAGGGGCTGCTGGAGGTAGGGGGAGGCGAAGGTGTTGTCCACGACCAGCTTGGCGCCGGCCGTCCGCGCGATGTCGGCGACGACCGCGATGTCGGTGATGCCGAGCAGCGGGTTGGAGGGGGTCTCCACCCAGATGACCTTGGTCTTCGGGGTGAGGGCCGCGCGCACGGACTCCGCGTCGGAGGTGTCGGCCACCGACCACTCCACGCCCCAGCGGGAGACGACCTTCGCGAAGAGGCGGAAGGTGCCGCCGTACGCGTCGTTCGGGATGACCACGTGGTCGCCCGGGGAGAGCAGCGTACGCAGCAGGCAGTCCTCCGCGGCGAGTCCGGAGGCGAAGGCGAGTCCGCGCCGGCCGCCTTCCAGCGCGGCGAGGTTCTCCTCCAGCGCGGTGCGGGTCGGGTTGGCGCTGCGGCTGTACTCGTAGCCGCCGCGCAGTCCGCCGACGCCGTCCTGCTTGTACGTGGAAACCTGGTAGATGGGGGGTACGACCGCGCCGGTCAGCGGGTCCGCCGTGTTGCCCGCGTGGATCGCGCGGGTCTCGAAGCTCTGGTGCTCGTGGCTGTCGTCGCTCATGGTCAGATGCTATGCCCCGGCGCCGTGTGCGGCCCGGGGGTCAGCCCCCTGTTGGCATCCGGCCATGTCGGTCTGGTTCGCTTGTGGCATGGAGATTCTGTGGTTCCTGTTCGCGGTCGGCTGGCTCGGGGTCGTCGTCGCTGTGTACGTACGGCGCAAGCGGGGCGGCGGCTTGCGCCTCGTCGATCCGGGCAGCGCTGACGCGGCCGACCCGGCGAACTACGGATTCGACCGGCAGGAGGACCTCGACGTCCGCATCCCCGGGCCCGACCAGGACCTGATGGACGCCCTCGACAACGTGCAGCGCACCGGCCAGTGGCAGGCCGCCTCCCAGCTGCTCGCCGGGACCCCGGTGGAGGGCGAGCAGCGCTGGCAGCGCGTGCAGTCCCTGGGCGGGGCCGCGGCGCTGGAGCTCGCGCAGCAGCCCGGTGTGGGCGCGCGGTGGCTGAAGGGCTGGCGGCTGGAGGCGGAGAAGGACGCGGGCGGCGCGCAGGTGCACGCGGAGCTGCTGGTGCAGCAGGCGTGGCGGGCCTCGGGCGGGGTCGGCTCCGACGACCACCGGATCATCCTGGAGGAGGCCCGGGAGGCGTGCCGCAAGGCCGCGCTGCTCGCGCCGGGCGACCCGGTCCCGTACATCACGGAGCTGGCGATCGCGCGGGGCCTGGGCTACTCGGAGGCCGAGTTCGACGAGCTGTGGGCGAAGGTCATCGACCGGGCGCCGGCGCACATGGGCGCGCACCTGGCGGCGCTGCACTACTGGTGCGAGAAGTGGCACGGCTCGCGGGAGAAGGCGGACGCGTTCGCGCACGCGGCGGCGGCCCGCGCCCCGCAGGGCTCGCTGCTGGCGGCGCTGCCGCTGTTCTCGGTGTACGAGAACCTCCCGGACGTGGTCCTGACCGGCGGTTTCCACCAGAGCGCGGTGGTGACGCGGGCCGTGGAGGGTGCGCTGTACGCGGTGCACACGGCGCGGCCGGACGACCCGATGTCGGCGCACGTACGGCACCTGCTGCTGCTGTTCCTGGTGAACATGGAACGCTGGGCGGAGGCGATGGAGCAGGTACGGCACGTGGACGGCTACGTGGGCGCCCTGCCCTGGTCGGCCTCGCCGGACCCGGCGGCGCACTACGCGGTCTTCCGCGCCCTGGCCGTGGCGGGCTACGAGGCGAACGGCGGCTCCCCGGCGACGCTTCCCCGGTAGGGGCGGGCCGCACGGCACTCCCACGCGGGCCCGGCACCGGGGCGGAGCCGGGGCCGGGCCCGCGACAGCCGCCCCACCAGCGGAAACCGTTCGGCCAATGAGGTTGCCGTAAGTGACCATCGGGCCGCATGATGCGGATCCGCACCGCACCACCGCACCTCGTCCCGGGGGGATCTGTCCACATGGGCGCTTCGCTGCGCGCTCTGCGCGCCCTCGTCCTGCTCGCAGGGTTCTACCTGCTCGGCGTCTTCCTGCTCGTCGCCCTGGCCGGCATCGACTACGCCGCCTTCGCGGCCGGCGGGCACGCGACCGCCGGCAAGATCACCGTCTTCTCCGTCGTCCTCGCGATCCCGATCGTGCGCGGCCTGTTCATGCTGCGCATGCCCAAGGAGGAGCCGCAGGCCGGCATCACCCTGAGCGTCACCCGGGCCCAGGAGCCCGCGCTGTGGGACGTCGTGCACGACGTCGCCCGGCAGGTCGGCACCCGCGCACCCGACGAGATCATCCTGATCGAGGACGTGAACGCGGCCGTCAGCGAGGATTCCTCGCTGGGCGGCCTGCGGCCCGGCACCCGCCGCCTCTACCTCGGCCTGCCGCTGATGATGGGCCTGGACGAGATGCAGTTGCGCGCCGTGCTCGCCCACGAGATGGGGCACTACGCCAACTTCGACACCCGCCTCACCCCTCTGATCGCCCGCGGCCGCGCCCAACTGATCCGTACCGTCGCCCACTTCCACGAGCGTTCCGCCGACAAGCAGGCCAAGGAGCGCGCCAGGCAGGAGCGGCACGCCGCCAAGCGGAGGGCCAAGGGCAAGAGGGTCACGATGGTCGACACCCCGGGCCTGGGTGCGACGTACCGCGGCATGGCCAGGATCTACACGGCGTACGGCAACTTCTACATGCGTGCCACCCTCACCACCTCCCGCCGCCAGGAGCTCGCCGCCGACCTGGCCTCGGTCCGGGTCGCCGGACGCGACGCCGCCGCGTCGGCGCTGCGCGAGATCAACGCCCTCGACTCGGCGCACGGCTTCTACATGGGCTCGTACGCCACCCTCGGCGTCGACGCCGGTCTGCTGCCCCGCCCCGGTGAGGTCTTCGGCGGTCTGCGCCGGCTCCTCGACGCCCGTCAGGCCGAGCTGGAGGAGATGCGCCGGGAGCTGTCCACGGAGCCCACCTCCCCGTACGACTCCCACCCCGCGCTCGCCGAACGCGTGGCCACGATCGAGGCCCTGCCCGACGACGGCCGCGGCCGGCAGAGCGCCCGCCCCGCCTTGGACCTGCTGGCCGACGCGGACACCGCGCTGGCCGCGCTGGAGCAGGCGGTGCTCACCCCCGAGGCGCTCGCGCTGAAGCGGCTGGACTGGGAGGACCTGGTCCACGAGTCGATGACCCTGTACGTCGCCCGGGGCGCGGAGAACATCCGCGAGGCCCTGGCCGCCGAGGGCGCGGGCCCCGGTCTCGCGGCCCTGCTCGACGCGATCGACGCCGACCCGGCGGTGCGCTGGCGGATCGCCGACCGGTTCCCGAAGTCCGAGCAGGCGGCGGCCGCGACGGGCCGCGCGGCCCGCGAGTTCTCCCGCCCGGTGCTGCGGCGGGCCGTGAACCAGCTGGTCACGGTGGAGCTGACGGCCCGCGGTGCCGCCCGCTGGCAGCTGTCCTGGTCCGAGTCGGCCACCCTGCGCTACCCCGCCGACGGCTTCGAGGAGCAGCTCGACCTGGCTCTGGACGCGGCCGTCGCGGACCAGGCCGACACCGAAGCCCTGCGAAAGCTGGTGCTTGCCCCGTGATCGGCCTCTACATCCTGGGCGCCATGCTGCTGTTCGGCGCCTTCAAGATCCTGCGCGGCGTCTACTTCCTCCGCAAGGCGAAGCGGCTGGAGGCGGAGACCGACCGGCTGAACGCGAGCACCGAGGCGATCCGGGCGCGAACCGCCGACGACGAGGCGGCCGCGGCGGCGGAGATCGTCGCGCTGGGCTTCGTACCGGGCGATGAGATCGACACCGAGAGCCTGATGCCGGAGCCCGCCGACCAAGCGGCGGCCGTCACCGCGGTCCGCTCCGGGGACTGGCAGGCAGGCGCGGACTGGATCGCCGAGACAGGACACGACTGGGAGGAGCGCCTCCACCGCGTCGGCGTGCTGGGCGAAGAGGCCGCCGAAGACGACGCCTGGCTGCTGGCCTGGCGGGCGGCCCGACCGGGCGACCCCACCGCGGCAGCGGTCAACGCCGACGCCGCCGTCACACTGGCGTGGAAGCTGCGCGGCGCCGCGGTGTCGCAGCACACCACGCAGGAGCAGTTCCGACTCTTCCACCAGGCGCTCGGCAAGGCCCAGGAGGCGGTGCACGAGGCCCAGCGGGTCACGGACCCGGCGGATCCCGTGCCCTACATCGTCGAACTGCGCATCGGACGCGGCCTGGGCTACTCCCACGAGCGGTTCCGCGACCTGTGGGAGCAGGTCGTCAAGCGCGCGCCGAAGGTGCAGGCGGCCTGGATCCAGGCTCAGCAGTTCTGGTGCGCGAAATGGTACGGCTCGCACACGCTGGCGCAGGAGTTCGGCCGCGAGGCGGTCGAGCGGAGCGAACCGGGGGACCTTCTGTCGCTGATCCTGCTGCGGGGGTACTTCGAGCACGAGGACCGCGAGGAGGATCTGGATCCGGACGTCTACTACAAGCAGCCGGAGATCGTCGCCGCGGCGACGACGGCGCTCGCGGACATCGCCGCCGCGTCCGATCCGGCCGACCGGCGGGTCGTCCGTCTGCGCCACATGCTGGCGTGGGTCCTGTACTGGCAGGACCGCTACGAGGAGACCGTCGAGCAGTTCCGGCACATCGACGGGTACTGCGGCGTGGAGCCCTGGTTCTACCAGTCGGGGAGCAAGGCGTCCTTCCTGAAGACGCGCGACTTCAGCGTCCGCCGGGTGACGCGCGGGGCGTGACGCGGAGCCCGGCGGCGGCGGGTCGGGGAATCCCGGCCCGCCTCCGTCCGTTGAGGGGGTACCGAAGGAGGCGACCCATGTTCTCGTACCGCCGCACGCCCGAGCTCCCCACCCGCGAGGAGGCCCTGACGGGCCGCGCGGAGCCGATGTTCTCGCTCCCCGACCGCCACACGGTCCTCGGCAACCCGCTGGCCGGCCCGTACCCCGCGCACCTGGAGGTCGCGGACTTCGGCCTGGGCTGTTTCTGGGGCGCGGAGCGCAAGTTCTGGCAGACCCCCGGGGTGTGGACCACCCTGGTCGGCTACCAGGGCGGCTTCACGGAGAATCCGACGTACGAAGAGGTCTGCTCGGGCCTGACCGGCCACACCGAGGTCGTCCGGGTCGTCTTCGACCCCTCGCTGGTCTCCTACGAGACCCTCCTGAAGCTGTTCTGGGAGTCCCACGACCCCACCCAGGGCTTCCGCCAGGGCAACGACGTCGGCACCCAGTACCGCTCGGCGGTCTACACCCACTCCCCCGCCCACCAGAAGACGGCGGAAGCCTCCCGCGAGGCCTACCAGCAGGTCCTGACGGGTTCGGGCTACGGCCAGATCACCACGGCCGTCCTCCCGGCCTCGGCCCGCCCCTTCTGGAACGCGGAGGCGTACCACCAGCAGTATTTGGACCGCAACCCGGGCGGCTACTGCGGCATCGGCGGCACGGGCGTGAGCTGCCCGATCGGTGTCGCCACCGCGGAGTAGCCAAGACAGCCGGGGGTCAGACCACCGTCACGTACGGCTGCGCCCACGAGGTGTGGTCGTAGGAGGTGCGGGCGTTGGCGTCCTCCACCACCAGGTGGAGGAGGCGGATGCCCGTCACGTCCAGGTCGATGCGGGCCGGGCCGCCCGCGCCGGTGAGGGTGGCGGTGGTGTGGAGGGTGCGGCCGTCGCCGCGGACGATGGCACGGGTGGCCCCGACCGAGGACTGCTTCGTCGAGAAGTCGTCGATGCCGACGAGCGCCGTGAAGCGGGAGGCGCGCCCGCCCAGGTGGTAGACGATCTCCGAGGGCGCGTGGACGCCGAGGCCCTTCGCGTACGTCACGCCTCCGAAGGCGATGGGGGTGCCGTCGCCCGCCGCCTGCTTGCCGTTGGAGCGGTCGATCTCGACCGGGCCCCAGCCGTTGGCGGCCGAGACCCACGGCAGGTCGCTGAGGTAGCCGTCGCGGGTGGGCGGGGCCGGGAGCGGCGCGTAGCTGACGGGGGCCGTGAAGCGGAGCGCGGATGCGGTGGTGGCCTGCGGGGTGAGCCGGCCGGCCGTCGCCCCGGGGGCGGTCACCCGCCAGGTCGTGGTCAGTGCCTCGCCGGGCGCCAGGGAGGCGACGGCGGCCGGTGTCGTGGCGGTGGCCGTCCAGCCGGCCGGGACGGGGAGGGTCGCGCGTACGTCCGGCCAGGGGCGGGCCGTGCCGTTCGAGACGGTCGTGGTGACGGTGCCGGCCGACGCGTCCGCGACCGCCGTCAGTCCCCATGCGCGCCGCGCGTACGTGTCCGCCCAGGAGGCGCGCAGGAGGGCGGTCAGGGACGAGACGACCGACGGGTTCGCCGCGGCCACGTTGTTCTTCTCGGCGAGGTCCGTCGTGAGGTTGTAGAGCTCGAACGCCCATTGCGAGTCCGGCACGGTGCGGTCCCGTGCCGGGGCGAACCGTACGGCCTTCCACTGGTCCTTGCGGATCGCCTCGGCCACCTGCTTCGCACGGCCGCCGTCCTGGGTGTTGGCGCGGCTGGTGACGCCCTGCTCGTCCCGGTACCAGTACAGGTGGTTGTGGAGCGGCGCCAGATCCCCCCGGCCCGAGAGGACCTGGGCCGCCGAGAGTCCGTCGATGTCCGAGGGGGCCGGTGCGCCTCCCGCGAGGTCGGCGAGGGTGGGCAGGACGTCGTACAGCGGGGTGGGGCGGGCGCTGGTGGTGCCCGCGGCGATCCGGCCCGGGGCCCAGGCGATCAGCGGGACGCGCACCCCGCCCTCGTACAGGTTCCGCTTGTAGCCGCGCAGCGGGCCGTTGGCGTCGAAGAGGTCGGGGTTGACGCCGCCCTCCTCGTGCGGGCCGTTGTCGGAGGCGATCAGGAGCACGGTGCGCTCCGCGATGCCGAGGGCGCGGAGCCGGTCGACGATCGTGCCGACCTGCGCGTCGAGGTGGCTGATCTGCGCCGCGTGCGCCTTGTTGGCCTGGGTCCAGGACTGCGCGGCGTACGCGCCCGTGTCGGGGATCTCGCTGGGGGCGTGCGGGAGGTTCGGGGCGAGGAAGAGGAGGAAGGGGTCGGCGCCGGTCGCGTGGGTGTCGATGAAGGCGAGGGCTCGCTCGGCGATGGCGTCGGGGGCGAAGGTGCCCGCCGGGACGGTCTCCTTGGCGCCGTTGTGCCAGAGGTAGGTCGGGTAGTACTCGTGGGCGTGGCTGTGGTCGATGTACCCGTAGAACTCCTCGAAGCCGCGCGCCGCGGGGTGGCTGGGCTGGTCCGCCGCCTCGGGGCCGAAGCCCCACTTGCCGAACAGGCCCGTACGGTAGCCACGCGCCCGGAGCACCTCCGCGAAGGTGGTGTCCCCGGCGCCGAGGCTGCCCTGGCCGCCGCCGGCCGGGTTGGCGCGGACGGCGGCGTGGCCGGTGTGCAGGCCGGTGAGGAGTGCGGCGCGGGAGGGTGCGCAGACGGCGGCCGCGGAGTAGGCGTCGGTGAACCTGAGCCCCTCGGCGGCGAGTCGGTCGATGCGCGGGGTGGTGATCAGCTTCTGGCCGTACGCGCCCAGGTCGCCGTAGCCGAGGTCGTCGGCCAGGATCACCACGAGGTTGGGGGGACCCGAGGGGTCGGCGTCGGCCGCCTCCGGGGCCGCCGGGGCCGCCGCCGCGAGCTGCGGCAGGGCGGCGAGACCGGCGGCCGCCGCGGATCCGGCGAGGAAGTGGCGGCGACTGGGCATCGGGAACTCCTCG
Source organism: Streptomyces sp. NPDC096339 (assembly GCF_044762985.1). NCBI lineage: Bacteria > Bacillati > Actinomycetota > Actinomycetes > Kitasatosporales > Streptomycetaceae > Streptomyces > Streptomyces sp. NPDC096339. The sequence goes on from NZ_JBIWFI010000005.1 coordinate 103,192, forward strand.
GCTGCGGAAGGGCGTTGGAGTGATCATCCGCAGCGGGCGCCGCCGGGGCCATGCACGGGGCATGAAGAACATGTGACACGACGCAGGCGCGAAGCGCGCGACTGGCGGCGGTTGCCTACAGCGTGAACTGGAAGTAGGCCGCGGCGCGTTCGCGGCGGTAGCCGAGGGCCTCGTTCACCCGGCGCATGGGGGTGTTCTCGTCGGCGACCGTCGTGGCGATCTGCCGCAGGGCCGGGTGGCGCCGGGCGGCCAGCGCCTGCATGTGGCGCTTGACGGTCCGGCCGAGGCCGTGGCCCCGGTGGGCGGGGACGACGACGGTGTCGTACTGGAGCGCCCGCGGGCCGGCCGGATCGGGCAGGACGAGTTCCGTGTAGGCCGCGACCTCTCCGTCCGGGGTCACGACCGCGACCGTGGTGAGCTCGCCGCCGCGGTCGAGGATCAGCTGCTGCGCCGCGTGGAGCTTGCGCGCCGACCAGGTCTCCGTCTGCTCGTCCACGTCGCCCGTGGGCGCGTCCTCCATCGCGCCGTGGGCCGTGGCGAGCGGCCCGGCCCAGTCGTCCGGGGCCAGGCCGTGCCAGGTCTTCAGCTCGTACCCCGGCGTGGGCTCCTCCTGCGGCTGCGGCTGCGCCACGTCCTGTACGTACCAGGCCATCGGCAGGACGTTCTCGAAGCCGAGGGACTCCGCGAACGCCTGTCCCGGGCCTCCCAGGTCCACCAGCGTGGAGACCGAGGTGCGGCCGTCGGCGAGGAGTTCCTCGCGGACCCGCTCCCACAGGGCCGTGCCGACGCCCCGGCGGCGGGCGTCGGGGTGTACGGCCAGCACGTCGAGGAACGCGGTCGTCGCGTTGGCCTCGTCGGAGAACAGGACCATGCCAGCCACGGCGGTACCGTCGTCGGTCGCCCACCGTGCGGCGCGCCCGCGCGCCGGTTCGACGCGCAGCCGGCCGCCGACCTCGACGCGGGAGGGCGGCGGCAGCTGCGGCAGGTCGGTGGCCGCGGCGGCGGCCACGACCGCCAGCCAGGCCTCCACCTCGGGGTCGGTCAGGGGCGCGGCGAGGGATCGGATCGTCATGCCGAGACCCTAGACCGGCGCCTGCCCCGCAGGTCAGGGGTTTTCGCGCCGGGCGCGCCGCGCGCCGCGGCCGTCCAGGGGGGGGGCGGCGGCGGCCCGGCGAGCGGCGGCCCGGCGAGCGGCAACGGAAAAGGCGGGGACCCCCTGGGGTCCCCGCCTTCCGTACCGGTTCAGTTGGAACGTGCCGCCGCGGACGTCAGACCGCGGAGCCCGCCTTCCAGTCGGCCCAGCTCATGTTCCAGCCGTTGAGGCCGTTGTCGGGCGTGATGGTCTTGTCCGGGGAGTTGACCACCGTGACCACGTCGCCGATGAGCGAGTTGTCGTAGAACCACGCCGCCGGCTGGTCGGGGTCGTTCGCGCCCTTGGCGTCGTTCAGGCCGACACAGCCGTGGCTGGTGTTGACGCTGCCGAAGACCGAGTCCGCTCCCCAGTAGTTGCCGTGGATGAAGGTGCCGGAGGTCGACAGCCGCATCGCGTGCGGGACGTCCTTGATGTCGTACTCGCCCTTGCCCTCTTCGTTCTTGAAGCCGACGGTCGAGCCGTCCATCCGGGTCTCCTTGAACTTCTCGGAGATCACCATCTGGCCGTTGTACGTCGGGTTCTGCGGGGAGCCCGCCGAGATCGGGATGGTCTTGAGGACCGCGCCGTCCCGGTTGACCGTCATCTTCTTGGTCTTCGTGTCGACCGTGGAGACCTGGCTGCGGCCGATCTTGAAGGTGACGGTCTTGTTCTGGACGCCCTGGACGCCGGGCGCGCCCTGCACGCCTTCGAGCGCGAGCTTCATCGTGACGGTGGAGTTCGCCTGCCAGTAGTTCTCCGGGCGGAAGTCCAGGCGCTGCGGGTTGAACCAGTGGCCGACGACTTCCTGGCCGCTGCTGGAGGAGACCGTGATCGCCGCCTGGACCGCCTTCTTGTCCCTGATGGGCTTGTTGAAGGTGATCGAGACCGGCATGCCCACGCCGACCGTCTGGCCGTCGTCCGGGATGAACGAGCCGACGAAGCTGTTCTCCGGGGAGAGCGTGGTGAACGAGGCGTTCTCGTGGGCCTCGCGGCCCGCCTCGTCCTTCGCGGTCGCCGACAGGGCGTACTTCGTCGAGCGCTTCAGGGCGGCGTCGGGCTTCCAGCTCTTGCCGTCGGCGGCGATCTTGCCGGAGACGGCGGTGCCCTCGGAGGTCTTCAGCTCGACCGCGGTGAGCGTTCCGTCGCTGACGGCGACGTTGGCCGCGTCGTTGAGGCCGACGTTGGTGGCACCGTCCTTGGGCGTGATCGTGATCTTGGCCTTGGAGGCGTCCTTGGCCGCCGCGGCGTCGACGTCCGCCTGGGACTTGCTGCTCTCGCTCGCGTTCGGCTTGTCACCGCCCCCGCCGTCGTTGCACGCCGAAAGCACCAGTACGCCACCGAGCACGGCGGATATGGCCATCAGAGACCTTCTCCGCCGCTTGCTGTCCGTCCTCACACGCCACTCCATCGTTGCCGGAAACCCCGGGGCTGCCGTCCCGGGGTTGGGCCGGGCAGGGGGAGTCGCCCCCTGCCTCGCCCTGACAACGCGCTAACTCCGCGGATCGGTTCCACATTCCATTCGGATGTGGGCAACCGCACGGTCAGACGTTGTCGGGTTGTTCGTCGAAGTCCCCATCTTCCTCGTCGATGTCCCACTCCATGGACTCGGGGTCGTATTCGACGGGCTCGCTGCTCCACGAGGCCTGTGCGAGCTCCACTCCGGGGATCTCCGCGACCAGGTCGGTGGGGTCGACGAGGTAGGCGAGGGCCTCCGATTCGTCCTCCCGTACGGCGGCTTCGGCGTGGCCGCGTTCCTCGTCCGGCATGAACTCGTCGGCCTCGATGTGGGCGAGCGCGGCTCCGGTGAGTGCCTGGGAATCCGGCACCTCCAGCACCAAATCCACCCGAAGCCGTACATAACGTGATGTCTCAGAAGGGTTCATACGACGGAGAGTAAGCCCGCGGAACCCCCGGCTTTCCCACGACCCGCCCCTTTCCGTAGCATCACCGCACACGGCCAATTCGCTGCTTCCGCAAGGGGGATCGCACCGTGTCCGCACGCCGTCCACTGCTCACCGCTCTCGGAGCGACCACCCTCCTCGGCGCCCTGTGGTTCGTACCCTCCGCGGGCGCCACCGCACCCGGGCCCGCGACGGGCCGCTCCGGCGCGCCGGCCGCCGCCGACACCCCGCGCTCGGCCCCGCCGGCCGCGCGCCGGGATTCCGCTACGGCTCCACAGTTGGAGTCCGTGACGCTCGCCGACACCGGCTCCGTCGACACCACGCCCTACCTCCTGGGCGGCACACTGCTCCTCGGCGTCGGGGCCGGCTTCGTGACTTTCTCCGTGCGCCGCTCCCGGACCTTCTGAACCCCCCGAGCGCGCACGCGAAGAGCCGCCCGGGCGGTTGCCCGGGCGGCTCTCACGCTCGTGCTCGCGGGGACCCTCGCGGGGACCGCCGTCAGGCGAGCGGACCCGTTTCCGTCTCCACGGCGGCGACGAGGGCACCGCTGCGGACGAACTCGTCGGCTGCGGCCAGGTCGGGGGCGAGGAAACGATCCGGCCCGGGACCCTCCACACCGGCCGCACGGGCCGCCGCGATGGCCGCCCGGCTGGCCGGGGCCGCGGTGAGCCCGTGACGCAGCTCGATGGCCCGGGTGGCCGCGTACAGCTCGATCGCGATGATCCGGGTCAGGTTGTCGACGGCGGTACGGAGCTTGCGCGCGGCCGACCACCCCATCGAGACGTGGTCCTCCTGCATGGCGGAGGAGGGGATCGAGTCGGCGGAGGCCGGCACCGCGAGCCGCTTCATCTCGCTGACCAGGGCGGCCTGCGTGTACTGGGCGATCATCAGACCGGAGTCCACGCCGGCGTCGTCCGCGAGGAACGGCGGCAGGCCGTGCGAGCGGTTCTTGTCGAGGAGCCGGTCGGTGCGCCGTTCGGCGATCGACCCCAGATCCGCGGCGGCGATGGCCAGGAAGTCCAGGACGTAGGCCACGGGCGCGCCGTGGAAGTTGCCGTTCGACTCCACGCGCCCGTCGGGCAGCACGACCGGGTTGTCGACGGCGGAGGCCAGCTCGCGGGAGGCCACCAGGGCGGCGTGCGCCATGGTGTCGCGGCCCGCGCCGGCCACCTGCGGGGCGCAGCGCACGGAGTACGCGTCCTGCACGCGCGGGGCGGACTCCTCCTGGAAGTGCCCGGTGAGCCCGGAGCCCTTCAGGACGGCGGCCATGTTGGCGGCGGAGGCGCCCTGGCCGGGGTGCGGGCGGATGGCGTGCAGCTCGGGCTGGAGCACCTTCTCGGTGCCGAGCAGCGCCTCCAGGGTCAGCGCGGCGGTGATGTCGGCGGAGGTGTACAGCTTGGCCAGGTCCGCGAGGGCCATGACCAGCATGCCGAGCATGCCGTCGGTGCCGTTGAGGAGGGCGAGGCCCTCCTTCTCGCGGAGCTCGACCGGCTCGATCCCGGCTTCGGCGAGCAGCTCGCCGGCGGGTCGGACGGTCCCGTCCGGGCCCTCGGCGTCGCCCTCGCCCATGAGCGCGAGCGCGCAGTGGGAGAGCGGCGCGAGGTCGCCGGAGCAGCCGAGGGAGCCGTACTCGTGGACGACGGGCGTGATGCCCGCGTTGAGCATGTCGGCCATGGTCTGGGCGACGGAGGGGCGCACGCCGGTGTGACCGGAGGCGACGGTCTTGAGCCGGAGGAACATCAGCGCCCGGACGACCTCCCGCTCGACGCGCGGGCCCATGCCGGCGGCGTGCGAGCGGACGATGTTGCGCTGGAGCTGGGCGCGCAGCTCGGGGCTGATGTGCCGGGAGGCGAGTGCACCGAACCCGGTGGACACGCCGTAGACGGGCTCGGGCTTGGCGGCGAGGCCCTCGACGATCTCGCGGGCGCGGGCGAGCGCGTCGAGCGCCTCCGCGGACAGCTCGACGCGTGCGTTGCCGCGGGCTACGGCGATGACGTCCTCGGCGGTGGTACCGGACGTCCCCACCACGACAGTGTGCATATCCATATTCAGCAGCGTACGGACTGAATCGCGCCATGTCACTAGTGACTTCCACCAGGACCCCTTACGGCCGCAGCCTCCCCGCCGCGCGGGGCCTCACGGGCCGCCGCCCATCCAGCGCCGGACGGTCGGGCCCGACACCGCTCCGGGGGCCCCGCCCCCACGCCCCCGCCCCTCAAACGCCGGCGGGGCTGGTTCTCGGCTGCGCCGAGCTTTTGCCTACCGCCCCGAACACGGCGCTCCGCGCCCGCGCCTCACACGCCGGCGGGGCTGAAATCACCCTGCGGCCAATCCAGCCCCCGAACCCAGCCCCGCCGACGCTCGAGGCACGGGGCCCGGGGCGGAACCCCGAATCCAGCCCCGCCGACGCTTGAGGCACGGGGCCCGGGGCGGAGCCCCCAATGCAGCCCCGCCGGCGCTCGAGGCACGGGGCCCGGGGCGGAACCCCGAATCCAGCCCCGCCGGCGCTTGAGGCACGGGGCCTGCGGCGGAGCCCCCAATTCAGCCTCGCCGGCGTTTGAGGCGCGGGGTCTGGGGCGGAGCCCCAGGGGGCCCGGGCGGAGCCCGGGGGCGCTTGCGCGGCGGCGGCGCAGACGAGGACGCCACCCGGCCCGGGAGGGCTACGGGCGGCCCCGGAAGCGGCGGCGTTCGCCCGAGGCGGCCTCGGCGGCGGCGTCCGCCATCCGGACCACCGCGGTGTCGCGCCCGGCGACGACCGGCTTCGGGGAGCGCGCCGCCTTCGCCTTGTACTGCGCGGCGTCCGCCAGCCGGAACAGCCGCCTGGAGGACTTCACCGGCCCGATCGGATCCCCGGTGGAGGCCACCCCGCAGGCCACCCCCTCACCCAGCTCCAGCTCGGCCGCCCGGGCACACAGCTCCTCCGTCACCCGTACGACCTCGTCCGCGCTCGGCCCGACCCCCACCAGGCAGAACTCGTCGCCTCCCAGCCGCGCCGCCAGCGCGCCGGGGAGTATGGCCCCGCACAGGCTCAGCACCGACCCGAACCGCTCCAGCAGCCGGTCGCCCATCGCATGGCCCAGGGTGTCGTTGACCTTCTTCAGCCCGTTCAGGTCGCACACGACGAGGCTCACCACCGCGCCCGTGCGCCGGTGTTCCTCCAACGCCTCGTCGAGCCGCATGTCGACCGCCCGCCGGTTCGCGAGACCGGTCAGCGGGTCCGTGAAGGCCAGGCGCCGGGCCTCCTCCAGCCGCTCGTTCTGGGCGAGGCCGGCCGCCACGACGGCCGCCAGTACGGTCGCGAACTCCGCGTCGTCCGCGTCGAAGTCGGGCAGACCCTCGTCCCGGGCCACGTACAGCTCGCCCCAGGCCCGCCCGCTGAGCACGACGGGCGCGACCACGCACGTCCCGCGCCCCCGCCGGCGCAGGGCGGCGCCCCGCCGCCCGGGGCGGTCGCCGACGGCGCTCTCGACCCAGGCATGGGGACCGCCGCCGCCCGCCCAGCGTTCGTGCAGGAACTCGGTGATCTCGGGGAAGTCGTGCACGGGGTAGGACTCGTCCTCGGGAAACTCCTCCTCCCCCGCCCGCCGCTCCCCCTCGTTCACGAGCACCCGCAGGCGCCCCCGCTCCCGCTCCCACGCGGAGATCGCGGCGAACGACCCGTCCAGCGCCACCCGCGCGCCCCGCGCGGCCGCCCGCACACTGTCCCGCGGCGTCGAGGCCGCGGCCATCGCCTGCGCGAGGCCCACCACTGCTCGCAGCCGCCCGTCAACTCCCATCACCACAGGTTAGGGAGTTTTGTCTGATTAGTAACAATCGGCGCGACTTTAGGTGCCGGGAAGATCACGAACGGTGATCACCCGGAGGTCGTTCGGAGCGCTCACTCACCCGGCCAGTTCGGCTTGCGCTTCTCGTTGAACGCCGCCACGCCCTCCGCCCGGTCCCCGGAGAAGGCCACCGTCCGCCAGGCCGCGTCCTCGATCTCCAGGCCCGCCGACAGGTCCATCCCGTGCCCCAGCCGCAGCGCCCGCTTGGCCGCGCGCAGCCCCACCGGGGAGTTCGCCGCCATCCGGGAGGCCAGCGCGAGGGCCTCGGCCGTGTCCTGCCCGGCCGCCACGACCGAGTCCACCAGGCCCAGGGACAGCGCCTCGGCCGCCTCCACCCGGCGCGCGGTGAAGATCAGCTCGGCCGCTCGCGCCGCGCCCACCCGGCGCGGCAGCAGCTGCGTACCGCCGCCGCCGGGGATCACGCCCACCGACACCTCGGGCAGGCCCACCACGGCCGTCTCGTCGGCGACGATCACATCGCAGGCCAGGGCCAGCTCGAAGCCGCCGCCCAGCGCGAAGCCGTGCACGGCCGCGATCGTCGGCATCGGCAGCTCCAGCACGCCCCCGTACGCGCCCCGCGTGGTCGGCCGCTGCCGCACGAGCTCGGCGTCCGACAGCGAGTTGCGCTCCTTGAGGTCCGCGCCCACACAGAAGGCCCGCTCGGCGGTGGAGGTGAGCACGACGACCCGCACAGACGGGTCCCCCGCGAGGGCGGCGCAGGCGGCGCCGATGGACCGGGCCATCTCCGTCGACACCGCGTTCATCGCCTTGGGCCGGTCCATCGCCAGCTCCGCGACGTGCCCGTCGCCTTCCCGACGTACCGCGACGAACTCTCCGAAGCGCTGCTCAGACATGCCTGCGACCCTCCCGGTTAACGAGCGTTATCGCCGCACTGTAGTCCGGCATCCCGCCACCGGGTCAAGAACCCTGCCCCCGTGACGGGTCCGGGCGGAGCACGGGGGCTTTTCAGCCTCGCCGGCGTTTGAGGCGCGGGGTCCGGGGCGGAGCCCCGGGGAACAGGGGGCACCTCCCAGCGGTAGCTGGGGGCGGAAGGGCGGGTCGGGGACCGCTCCGCGCAGCGGCACCCGCTCCGGGGCCGCGCCTACGGGCCGCCGGGGCCGGGCGCGCGCCGGGGCACCTCCTCGGGCGTCGAACGTGACGAGGCGGTGCGAAGTGCGGGGTGGTCGCGTTCGACGCCCTGCGGGGGCACCCCACCGCACACCCGACCCCGACGGCACGGGGGTGTCACATGGGCCGCACCGCCGAGCACCCCGCCGGCGCGGGAGTGCGGGGCCCGGGAGGTCTGCGCAGCAGGCTCCGCACCCGGAGGTCAGCCCTGCGTCCTCGGCTTCCTCCGCGAGAGCGACCACGGCTCCACCACGCCCAGGCCACGCACCGGCCGCTGCCACATCGGCTGGAGCGCGAAGCGGTAGGAGCCGCCGCCCTCCTCGGCCTCGGCTTCCTTCTCGGACACCGGCGCCGCCCCGGTGCGGCCCAGTTCCTCGGCCATCGCCCCGTCCACCAGCACCGCGTCCTTCGGCGCTATCGAGGTCAGCCGGCTCGCCAGGTTCACGGTGGTCCCGAAGACGTCGCCCATGCGGGTCGTCACCGTGCCGAAGGCGATCCCGACCCGCAGCTCCGGCATCTGGGGGTCGACTTCCATCGTCTCGATCAGCCGCAGCGCGATCTCCGCCGCCGTCGCCGCGTCGTCGGCGCAGTACAGCACCTCGTCGCCGAGGGTCTTGATCAGCCGGCCGCCGTACGCGGCCACCAGGTCCGCCGAGGTCGTCTCGAAGGACTCGACCAGCTCGCCGAGTTCCTCCTCCTCCAGCCGCCGCGTGAGGCGGGTGAAGCCCACCAGGTCGGCGAAGCCCACCGCGAGGCGCCGGTCGACCATCTCCTCGTCGTCCGCCACCTGCACCACCCGCCCGGTGGCGGCCGCCAACTGGCGCCGCCACACGTAGACGAGGAACTCCTCCAGCTCCGGCAGCAGCAGCTCGACCAGCGGGTACGTGACCTCCGTACGGGTCATCCCCGGCTCCGGCGGCTCCGTGAGCCCCTCCAGGAAGGAATCGATCTGCCATTCGGCCAGCCGGGCGGTGGTCTGCCCGGTGGACCGCGCCACCTGCACCGCCATCGGCTCGGACAGCAGCCCGGCCTCCACCAGACCGGCGAGCCGGCGCAGCGCCAGTACGTCCGCCTCGGTCAGGGCCTTGGCCTGGCCGATGTCGGCGAAGCCCATGGCCCGCCAGAAGCGGGACGCCAGCTCCATCGACACCCCGGCGCTGCGGGCGGCCTGGAAGGGCGTGTACCGGCGCTCGGCGCCCAGGATCAGCTGCTCCAGCCGGATGGCGAGCGGATCCGCCGTCGGCTGGACCGTGTGGTCGACCTCGTGGTGCGGGGTGTGCTGGTCCCGCCCGATCGGGGTGCCGGGGCCCGTCGGCCCGGGGGCGGGCGCGCTGGACGTAGAGTCGTCGACGGTCAAGGGCCGCCTCCTGTCCATTGCGTGCGCACTGCCGTGCCGAGCCGGTGGTCACCACGAGTACCGGGATCGCCTAAACCATACGGCAGGTGTGCCGTAGCTCACTCCCCACTCCGCGGGGAATTCGGCCCCGCCCGCCCCGGAGGCCCCGGAACCCGCGTCCGGAGCCCTCCCGGCACGCTGCCGCGGGCAAGAAGGCCTGATCCGGGGCTGTCAGTGGACGGACCGGAGGTGCACCACATCACCTGCGGTGACCGCTTCGTGGCGGTTCTCGGCGGTACGGATGACCAGGCGTCCCTCCGCGTCGACCGCTTCGGCCGTTCCGGTGAGGGTGCGCCCGCCCGGGAGATCCGCGCGGACGTGCCGGCCGAGGGTCGCGCAGCCCGCCGCGTAGGTCTCCTGGAGCCCGCTGGCGGCCGGGTCTCCCCCGGCCTCGCGCCAGTCCCCGTACCACTGCTCCAGAGAGCGCAGTACGGCCCTCAGCAGCGGGTCGCGGTCGGTGACGGCCGCCTTGGCCAGGGACAGCGAACCGGCCTCCGGGACCGGCAGCTCGTCCTCGGTCAGCGTCACGTTGAGCCCGATGCCGACGACGACCCCGTCTCCGACCCGCTCGGCGAGGATCCCGGCGGTCTTGCGCTCCTCCCCGTCCACGGTGACGAGGAGGTCGTTGGGCCACTTGAGGGCGGTGTCCACGCCCGCCGCCCTGGACAGCCCGGTCGCGGTGGCCACCCCGGCGAGCAGGGTCAGCCACCCCCAGCGCTCCTGCGGCACCGCGTCGCCCGGCTTGAGGAGTACGGAGAAGAACAGCCCCGAGCGGGCCGGCGCGACCCAGCTCCGGTCGAGCCGCCCGCGTCCCGCGGTCTGTTCCTCGGCGACGAGCACGGCCCCGTCGGCCAGCTGCGCCGCCCGGGCCGCGAGATCGGAGTTGGTCGACCCGGTGGCCGCGACGACCTCCAGGGAGGTCCACAGCCCCCCGTCGGTGACGAGGGCCCGCCGCAGGGCCTCTTCGTTCAGCGGCGGCCGCTCCAGGCTGGACCAGCGTCCGGCGGGAGCTCCTCCTGATGCATCTGACGCCATGATCGGATTCCTTATGTCGCCGTGTGTGATCCATTGACCCGGGCTCGTGTTCGGATCATGACCGACCCTAGCTTCCGGGCCGTGGGGAATTCTGAGGTAAAGAGAGCATTCAGGTTCCGTTTCTACCCTGACGACACACAGGCAGCGGAGCTTTCGAGGACGTTCGGGTGCGTTCGGAAGGTCTACAACCTGGCACTGTCCGCCCGCGCCGACGCCTGGTCACGCCAGGAACGGATGACCTACGCCCAGACCTCCGCAATACTCACCGCGTGGAGGCAGACCGAGGAACTGGCCTACCTTGCCGATGTTTGGAAGTGCGAGAGCTGCGGGACGGCCCACGACCGGGACGAGAACGCGGCGATCAATCTTCTGGCCGCCGGGCCGGCGGTGTCGGCCTGTGGAGCGGATGTAAGACCTCACCGGGGATCCCCCCGGACCGGGCAACCCGTGTCGAAGCAGGAAGCACTACCCGTGAGGGTGGGATCCCCTTCCCCTAGGGAAGGAGGCGAGGCCAAGCAAGCCACATCAGGTGTGTCAAACGCCGCACTGCCGGGCGCCATGCCCGCCGATACGCTACGCACCAGTAGCCAGCAGTAGTCAATCAATTGACCAGGCCGTTGACACCACGCAGGGAGCCGCGACCCCGATGCCACAACCGTCAGAGCCGATCGACATGCACACCACCGCGGGCAAGATCGCGGATCTGCAGCGCCGCATCGAGGAAGCCACCCATGCCGGTTCCGCCCGCGCGGTGGAGAAGCAGCACGCCAAGGGCAAGCTGACGGCTCGTGAGCGGGTGGCCCTGCTGCTCGACGAAGGGTCCTTCGTCGAGCTGGACGAGCTCGCCCGGCACCGCTCCACCAACTTCGGCCTGGAGAAGACCCGTCCGTACGGCGACGGCGTCGTCACCGGCTACGGCACGGTGGACGGCCGCCCGGTGGCCGTGTTCTCACAGGACTTCACCGTCTTCGGCGGGGCCCTCGGCGAGACCTACGGCCAGAAGATCATGAAGGTCATGGACTTCGCGCTGAAGACCGGCTGCCCGCTCGTCGGCATCAACGACTCCGGCGGCGCCCGCATCCAGGAGGGCGTCAGCGCGCTGGGCATGTACGGCGAGATCTTCCGCCGCAACGTGCACGCCTCCGGTGTCATCCCGCAGATCAGCCTGATCGTCGGGCCCTGCGCAGGCGGCGCCGTGTACTCCCCCGCCATCACCGACTTCACGGTCATGGTCGACCAGACCTCGCACATGTTCATCACCGGCCCGGACGTCATCAAGACGGTCACCGGCGAGGACGTCGGCTTCGAGGAGCTCGGCGGGGCCCGGACCCACAACAGCACGTCCGGCGTCGCCCACCACATGGCGGGCGACGAGAAGGACGCCATCGAGTACGTGAAGTCGCTGCTCGCGTACCTGCCGTCGAACAACCTCTCGGAGCCGCCCGCCTTCCCCGAGGAGGCGGACACCGAGGTCTCCGACCTCGACCGCGAGCTCGACGTGCTGATCCCCGACAGTGCGAACCAGCCGTACGACATGCACACTGTCATTGAGCACGTGCTGGACGACGCGGAGTTCCTGGAGACCCAGTCGCTCTTCGCGCCGAACATCCTGACCGGCTTCGGCCGGGTCGAGGGCCACCCGGTGGGTGTCGTCGCCAACCAGCCGATGCAGTTCGCCGGATGCCTGGACATCAACGCCTCCGAGAAGGCCGCGCGCTTCGTGCGGACCTGCGACGCCTTCAACATCCCGGTGCTGACGTTCGTCGACGTGCCGGGCTTCCTCCCGGGCACGGACCAGGAGTACAACGGAATCATCCGGCGCGGCGCGAAGCTGATCTACGCCTACGCCGAGGCCACCGTCCCCCTGATCACCGTCATCACCCGCAAGGCCTTCGGCGGCGCCTACGACGTCATGGGCTCCAAGCACCTCGGCGCGGACCTCAACCTGGCCTGGCCGACCGCCCAGATCGCCGTCATGGGCGCGCAGGGCGCGGTGAACATCCTGCACCGGCGCACCATCGCCGAGGCGGAGGCCGCCGGCGAGGACGTGGAGGCCGTCCGCGCCCGGCTGATCGCCGAGTACGAGGACACGCTGCTGAACCCGTACACGGCGGCCGAGCGCGGTTACATCGACGCGGTGACCATGCCGTCCGAGACCCGGGCGCACGTGGCGAAGGGACTGCGGCAGCTGCGCACCAAGCGGGAGTCCCTGCCGCCGAAGAAGCACGGCAACATCCCCCTCTAGGACCGGGAGGCAAATCCAGTGGTCATCAAGGTCGTCAAGGGGAACCCCACCCCGGAGGAGCTGGCCGCCGCACTGGCGGTGGTCCAAGCGCGCGCGGCGGCGCTGGCTTCCACGCCGTCGGGCGCTCCCCGGGTACCGGACGAGTGGTCGCGGCCGGCCCGGGTGGCGCGCCGCCGCGTGCCGCGCCCGGGGCCGCGCGCCTGGGGTCGTACGTACTGGCCCGCCTGATCGGATCCGGCGGATCTGATGCGAACGGACGGTGGCGCCTGAGTACCCGTACTCAGGCGCCCCACCCGTCCGCGGGGACAGGATCGGGGCATGCTCTGGTCCGACCCTGAGAACGAGCCGCCCAAGGACATGCGCGACGCGCAGGCGATGGTCCGGCGGATGACGGTGGTGCTCCTCCTCGCCATGCTCGTGGCGGTCTACGTCCTGGGCGTAGGACCTTTCTGAGGGCCGCCCCCGTCGGCCTACGATGGCGGGCATGACGACGTCTTCCCCCCGCAAGCTCGTGCTCGCCTCCGCCTCCCCCGCCCGGCTGAACCTGCTGCGGCAGGCGGGGCTCGCCCCGCACGTGATCGTCAGCGGCTTCGACGAGGACACCCTGAACCACGACGAGCCCGCCGCCCTGGCGCTGGCGCTGGCCGAGGCGAAGGCGGCGGTCGTGGCGGGCCTGGAGGAGGCCGCGGGCACGCTGGTCATCGGCTGCGACTCGGTGCTGGAGCTGGACGGCGAGGCGCTGGGCAAGCCGGCGGACGCCGAGGAGGCCACCGCGCGCTGGAAGTCGATGCGCGGGCGGTCGGGCGTACTGCGCACCGGGCACTGCGTGATCGACACGGCGAGCGGCCGTCAGGTCTCGGCGACGGCGTCCACCACGGTCCACTTCGGCGAGCCGACGGACGCGGAGGTCGCGGCGTACGTGGCCAGCGGCGAGCCGCTGCACGTGGCGGGGGCGTTCACCCTGGACGGCCTGTCGTCGCCGTTCATCGAGGGCATCGACGGGGACCACGGGAACGTGATCGGGCTTTCCATGCCGATGCTGCGCTCACTGCTGGGCGAACTGGGTGTATCCATCACGGATTTGTGGGCTTGAGCTCCCCGACCGGTCCGGCGGCGGGCGCCTGCGCCCGGTCCTCGTAGAGGAGCAGGGTCAGCACCAGCAGGCAAAGGATCAGCATCATCGCGGCGAAGGCGGCCCAGCCGACCAGTACGACGGTGAGGATGCCGAGCACCCCATGGGTGACGGCGGCGGCGACGATCACGATGCGCGCGAAGCGGCCGGGCCGCCGGTCGCGGACCGCGGCGACGGCGGCGAACACCGCACACAGCAGGAGGAAGGCACCCATGCCCGCCCCCAACCCGTAGGTTGCCTTGGACATGACATCCGGGTCGCTGCCCGCGATGGACATCGACTGGTTCGCGGTGGTCCGGCCCAACACGAGGTGGACGAGTACGAGCACTGCCGCTTCCGCGACCAGTACGATCGCGGCCAGTCCGGCCACGAGTCTGCGCAGCACCTCGCCCCCACCCCCCACGCGTCACAAGCCCGTTCGACGCCTGGAGGCTACTAACGGGTAAACGTGCGGACAAGGGGTCCGGGCCGGTTCGTTACGCGAGTGCCCCGGCACAGCGATCAAGCAAAGAAAAGATGCACCGTTCGTAGGGACTCGACAAAGAATCACCCGGGGCGGCTGACCCGCATGACAGAGACCTCGGCAACATGACGGGGTTACTGTGCAGTCGGGGATCCCCCTGACCTGGGGCGCCACAAGGGTTCTCCAGCGGGACGCTGCTCGCATCACACTCTGTGTGGGCAAGCTCACCACTGGGGAAGGGTCGAAAGGCCGTGTGGGCTGTCCCTAAACTCAGCTTGTTTCAAGGAGGGAGCCATCGTGCGCAAGGTGCTCATCGCCAACCGTGGCGAAATCGCTGTCCGCGTTGCCCGGGCCTGCCGGGACGCCGGGATCGCGAGCGTAGCCGTCTACGCCGATCCGGACCGGGACGCTCTGCACGTCCGCGCGGCCGACGAAGCTTTCGCGTTGGGCGGTGACACCCCGGCCGCGAGCTACCTGGACATCTCCAAGGTGCTCCAGGCCGCCGCCGACTCCGGTGCGGACGCCATCCACCCCGGATACGGATTCCTGTCCGAGAACGCCGACTTCGCGCAGGCCGTCATCGACGCCGGCCTGACCTGGATCGGCCCGCCGCCGCAGGCCATCCGCGACCTCGGCGACAAGGTCGCCGCCCGCCACATCGCCCAGCGCGCCGGCGCGCCGCTGGTCGCGGGCACCCCCGACCCCGTCTCGGGTGCCGACGAGGTCGTGGCGTTCGCCAAGGAACACGGCCTGCCGATCGCCATCAAGGCGGCCTTCGGCGGTGGCGGTCGCGGCCTGAAGGTCGCCCGCACCCTCGAAGAGGTCCCCGAGCTCTACGACTCCGCCGTCCGTGAGGCCGTCGCCGCGTTCGGTCGCGGCGAGTGCTTCGTCGAGCGGTACCTCGACAAGCCGCGCCACGTCGAGACGCAGTGCCTGGCCGACTCCCACGGCAACGTGGTCGTCGTCTCCACCCGTGACTGCTCGCTCCAGCGCCGCCACCAGAAGCTGGTCGAGGAGGCCCCCGCGCCGTTCCTGAGCGAGGCTCAGAACGCGGAGCTGTACGCCGCGTCCAAGGCCATCCTGAAGGAAGCCGGCTACGTCGGCGCCGGCACGGTGGAGTTCCTGGTCTCCGCGGACGGCCTGATCTCCTTCCTCGAGGTCAACACCCGCCTCCAGGTCGAACACCCCGTCACCGAAGAGGTCGCCGGCATCGACCTCGTGCGCGAGATGTTCCGCATCGCCGACGGCGAGGAGCTCGGTTACGGCGACCCGGTCCTGCGCGGTCACTCGTTCGAGTTCCGCATCAACGGCGAGGACCCGGGCCGCGGCTTCCTGCCGGCGCCCGGCACCGTCACCAAGTTCGCCCCGCCGACCGGTCCGGGCGTCCGCCTCGACACGGGCGTCGAGTCCGGCAGCGTCATCGGCCCGGCCTGGGACTCCCTCCTCGCCAAGCTGATCGTCACCGGCGCCACCCGCGAGCAGGCGCTGCAGCGCGCGGCCCGCGCGCTCGCCGAGTTCGAGGTCGAGGGCATGGCCACGGCCATCCCCTTCCACCGTGCGGTCGTCACCGACCCCGCGTTCGCGCCCACCGACGGCAACCCGTTCACGGTCTACACCCGCTGGATCGAGACCGAGTTCGTCAACGAGATCCCGGCGTTCGCGGCCCCGGCCGCGGAGGACACCGAGGACGAGCCGGGCCGCGAGACGGTGGTCGTCGAGGTCGGCGGCAAGCGCCTCGAAGTCTCCCTGCCGTCGTCCCTGGGCATGACCCTGGCCCGCACGGCCGCCGCGGGCGGCGCGAAGCCGAAGCGCCGCGCGGCCAAGAAGTCCGGCCCGGCCGCCTCCGGCGACACCCTCGCCTCCCCGATGCAGGGCACGATCGTCAAGGTCGCGGTCGAGGAGGGCCAGCGAGTCGAGGAGGGCGAGCTGATCGTCGTCCTCGAGGCCATGAAGATGGAGCAGCCGCTGAACGCCCACCGCTCGGGCACCATCGTGGGCCTCACGGCCGAGGTCGGCGCGAGCCTGACGTCGGGCGCGACGATCTGCGAGATCAAGGACTGACGTCCCTGACCACCCGTGAGGCCCGGCACCCCTTCAGGGATGCCGGGCCTCACGCCTGTCCGGACGCACCATGCGCATGCGCGCCGCCGCTCCGGGGGCTCCGCCCCCGCACCCCCGCGCCTCAAACGCCAGCGGGGCTGGAATTGCCCTACGGGCAATCCAGCCCCGCCGAGCACGTTCGCGGCCCTGCGGTGGGTGAATCCAGCCCCGCCGGGCACGTTTGCGGCCCTGCCTGGGTGAATCCAGCCCCGCCGGCGTTTGAGGCGCGGGGTCCGGGGCGGAGCCCCGGCAGCTGGCCCGCACGGGCCCACCGGCACCGCACCCGCCACCCGCGCCGCACGGCTAGCGGCGTCGCATGTCCGCGACCCGCGCCCGCTCACCCGCCTGCTCCAGCAGCCCGGCGGGGGCGCTGCGCAGCTGCGCGGACGGCCCGCCACGCCTCTGCACCGGCAGGGGGGACTCCCTCCGGGGACGGCGCCCCGGCATGCCGTCCACCGGAGCCCCGGCGGTCGCCCCGGCCACGGTGATCTGCACGCCCTGATCCGCCAGCGCCTGCAACTCCGTACCGGCCCGGTCGTCGTGCGGCGGCGGCTCGTCCGTCACCAGCCGCGTCATGACGTCCGTCGGCACCGTCTGGAACATGGTGTCCGTACCGAGCTTCGTGTGGTCCGCGAGGACGACCACCTCCGCAGCCGCCTGCACCAGCGCCCGGTCCACGCTCGCGCTCAGCATGTTGGACGTCGACAGGCCGCGCTCGGCCGTCAGGCCGCTGCCCGAGAGGAAGGCCCGGGAGACCCGGAGCCCCTGGAGGGACTGTTCCGCACCACTGCCGACCAGCGCGTAGTTGGAGCCGCGCAGGGTGCCGCCGGTCATGACGACCTCCACCCGGTTGGCGTGCGCCAGCGCCTGGGCGACGAGCAGCGAGTTGGTCACGACGGTCAGGCCGGGCACCCGCGCGAGCCGGCGGGCCAGCTCCTGGGTCGTGGTGCCCGCTCCGACGACGACGGCCTCGCCCTCTTCGACGAGGGAGGCCGCGACATCGGCGATGGCGGTCTTCTCCGCCGTCGCGAGATGGGACTTTTGCGGGAAGCCGGATTCACGGGTGAAACCGCCCGGCAGCACCGCACCGCCGTGCCGGCGGTCGAGGAGTCCTTCTGCCTCCAGTGCCCGCACGTCCCGCCGTACGGTCACTTCGGAGGTCTGGACGACACGGGCGAGCTCCCGGAGCGAAACCGCTCCGTTGGCCCGCACCATTTCGAGGATCAATTGGCGACGTTCTGCAGCGAACACGAAACTGACAGTAACCCCAACGACCGTCTGGTTTCAGCTCCTTGCGCCGGAATACCGAAGTTGTCCATATGGCGGGGCGACTAGTGGTATACGCAGCCCGAGACTTGGGTGAACGTCCGGCCACACCACTGCGCCCCGCCCTCAACTCCCTTGCGATATGCGGCGGTTGGGAGTGAATCAGGCCTCTCCGGCGGCCTTCCGCGTGTGCAGCTGGCGGGCCACCTCGGCGATCGACCCGGACAGCGAGGGGTACACGGTGAACGCGTTTGCGATCTGCTCGACCGTCAGGTTGTTGTCGACCGCGATCGAAATCGGGTGGATCAGCTCGCTGGCGCGCGGGGAGACGACCACGCCGCCCACCACGATGCCGGTGCCCGGACGGCAGAACAGCTTCACGAAGCCGTCCCGGATGCCCTGCATCTTGGCGCGCGGGTTGCGCAGCAGCGGGAGCTTGACGACCCGGGCGTCGATCTTGCCGGCGTCCACGTCCGCCTGGGTGTAGCCGACGGTGGCGATCTCGGGGTCGGTGAAGACGTTCGAGGAGACCGTCTTCAGGTTCAGCGGGGCCACCGCGTCACCGAGGAAGTGGTACATCGCGATACGGCCCTGCATGGCCGCCACCGACGCGAGCGCGAAGATGCCGGTGACGTCACCGGCCGCGTACACGCCCGGCGAGGAGGTGCGGGAGACCTTGTCGGTCCAGATGTGCCCGGACTCCTTGAGCCGGACCCCGGACTCCTCCAGGTTCATGTCCTTGGTGTTCGGGATCGCGCCGACGGCCATCAGGCAGTGCGTACCGGTCAGCACGCGGCCGTCCGAGAGCGTGACCTCCACCCGGTCGCCCACCCGCTTGGCGGATTCGGCGCGGGAGCGTCCGACGACGTTCATGCCGCGGCGGCGGAAGACGTCCTCCAGGACGGCGGCCGCGTCGGGGTCCTCGCCCGGCAGCACGCGGTCGCGGGAGGACACCAGGGTCACGCGGGAACCGAGGGCCTGGTACGCGCCGGCGAACTCGGCGCCGGTGACGCCGGAGCCGACCACGATGAGCTCCTCGGGGAGCTCCTCCAGGTCGTAGACCTGGGTCCAGTTCAGGATGCGCTCCCCGTCGGGCATCGCGTCGGGGATCTCGCGCGGAGTGCCGCCGGTCGCGATCAGCACGGCGTCGGCGGTCAGGATCGTCTCGGTGCCGTCGGCGGCGGTGACGATGACGTCCCGCGTGCCGTCGATGCCCTGCGGACCGCCGAGCTTGCCGCGGCCGCGCACCACGCGGGCGCCGGCCCGGGTGACGGAGGCGGTGATGTCGTGGGACTGGGCGAGCGCCAGGCGCTTGACGCGCCGGTTCACCTTGCCGAGGTCGACGCCGACGACGCGCGCGGCCTGCTCGATGGGCGGCGTGTCGTCCGCGACGACGATGCCGAGCTCTTCGTACGACGAGTCGAAGGTCGTCATGACCTCGGCGGTCGCGATGAGCGTCTTGGAGGGCACGCAGTCGGTCAGCACCGACGCCCCGCCCAGACCGTCGCAGTCGACGACGGTCACCTCCGCACCGAGCTGGGCCCCCACCAGGGCTGCCTCATACCCGCCGGGTCCGCCGCCGATGATCACGATCCGGGTCACGAAAAGTCCGCCTCACGTCTACCCGGCCGGCTGCCGCCCCGGCCGGTGTTCCGGGGGGTCTCCCCGGGGGATGCATTCCGTGCCCCATTGTCCCGCACGCATCAAGGTGCTTCGCGCCCGGTCCCTCCCGAGGGCTCCGTCCGGGGTACCCCCGCCGGGACGGCAGCCGGAACGCGTCCACCGGCACCCCTCCCGTACCCTCGGACTCATGTCGCTCTACGCCGCGTACGCCGGCAACCTCGACCCGCGGCTGATGACGCGCCGCGCCCCGCATTCGCCGCTGCGCGGCACGGGCTGGATCAACGACTGGCGGCTGACCTTCGGCGGCGAGCAGATGGGCTGGGAGGGCGCACTCGCCACGATCGTGGAGGCGCCGCGCCAGCAGGTCTTCGTCGCCCTGTACGACATCGCGCCGCTGGACGAGGACTCGATGGACCGCTGGGAGGGCGTCGGTCTCGACATCTACCGCCGCATGCGGATCCGCGTCCACACCCTGGACGGCGAGGAAGCGGCCTGGTGCTACGTCCTCAACGGTTACGAGGGCGGGCTGCCCTCCGCCCGCTACCTGGGCGAGATCGCCGACGCGGCCGAGTCCGCGGGCGCCCCGCACGACTACGTGATGGAACTCCGCAAGCGCCCCTGCTGACGCCCTCCCCTTCGCCGGCCCGGGCCCACGGGGCCGTCCGGGGACGATTCGGCGGAAACGACAAGGCAACGATCCGAACACCGTGAGCTGTGCCATCTACGCGCGTAGGCGATAAGCGGCTACGCTCGTCGGCGTGAACGCATTTGCTACCGATCCCTTCGCCGCCGCCGACGCCGCCGCCGCCCGCCTGAGCGAGCTCACCGGCGTCGAATCCCACGATGTCGCCCTCGTCATGGGCTCCGGCTGGGCCCCCGCCGCCGAGGCCCTGGGCGCGCCCGAGGCCGAATTCCCGGTCACCGAGCTGCCCGGCTTCCCGCCGCCCGCCGTCGAGGGCCACGGCGGCAAGATCCGCTCGTACAAGATCGGCGACAAGCGCGCGCTGCTCTTCCTCGGCCGGACCCACTACTACGAGGGCCGCGGCGTCGCCGCCGTCGCCCACGGCGTCCGCACGGCCGTCGCTGCCGGCTGCAAGACCGTCGTCCTGACCAACGGCTGCGGCGGTCTGCGCGAGGGCATGAAGCCCGGCCAGCCGGTCCTGATCAGCGACCACCTGAACCTCACGGCCACCTCGCCGATCGTCGGCGCGAACTTCGTGGACCTCACCGACCTCTACTCGCCGCGGCTGCGCGCGATGTGCAAGGAGATCGACGAGACCCTCGAAGAGGGCGTCTACGTCCAGTTCCCCGGCCCGCACTACGAGACCCCGGCCGAGATCAACATGATCCGCGTCATGGGCGCCGACCTGGTCGGCATGTCCACCGTGCTGGAGGCCATCGCCGCCCGCGAGGCCGGCGCCGAGGTGCTCGGCATCTCCCTGGTCACCAACCTGGCGGCGGGCCTGTCCGGCGAGCCCCTGAACCACGAAGAGGTCCTCCAGGCCGGCCGCGACTCGGCCGCCCGCATGGGCACGCTCCTCACGCAGGTCCTCGCCCGCATCTGATCGACTGGTCGACGTACGAGGCAGGCCACGGAAGGTCACGAGAGGTAAGGCGGAAGCAGTGCAGGAACAGGACGACCTGATCACCCGGGCCCAGGCCTGGCTGGCGGAGGACCCCGACCCGGAGACCGCGGCCGAGCTCGCCGCGCTCATCGAGGCGGGCGACACCACCGAGCTCGCGGACCGGTTCTCCGGCACCCTGCAGTTCGGCACGGCCGGGCTGCGCGGTGAGATCGGCGCGGGCCCGATGCGGATGAACCGCTCGGTGGTCATCCGGGCCGCGGCGGGCCTCGCGGCCTACCTGAAGGCCCAGGGCCACGACGGCGGCCTCGTCGTCGTCGGCTACGACGCCCGCTACAAGTCCGAGGACTTCGCCCGCGACACCGCGGCCGTGATGACCGGCGCCGGGCTGCGCGCGGCCATCCTGCCCCGCCCCCTGCCGACGCCCGTCCTCGCCTACGCCATAAGGCACCTGGGCGCCGTCGCCGGCGTCGAGGTCACCGCGAGCCACAACCCTCCCCGGGACAACGGCTACAAGGTCTACCTCGGCGACGGCTCGCAGATCGTCTCCCCCGCGGACGCCGAGATCGCGGGCCACATCGCCCGCGTGACGACGCTCGACTCCGTCGACCGCCCCAAGGACGGCTGGCTGCAGCTCGACGAGGAGGTCCTGGAGGCCTACCTGGCCCGTACGGACGCCGTCCTGACCCCCGGCTCCCCCCGGGGCGTTCGGACCGTCTACACGGCCATGCACGGCGTCGGCAAGGAGGTCGTCCTGGCGGCCTTCGCCCGCGCCGGCTTCCCGGACCCGGTCCTCGTCGCCGAGCAGGCCGAGCCCGACCCGGCCTTCCCCACCGTCGCCTTCCCCAACCCGGAGGAGCCGGGCGCGATGGACCTGGCCTTCGCGAAGGCCGCCGAGGTCAACCCGGACATCGTCATCGCCAACGACCCGGACGCAGACCGCTGCGCGGTGGCCGTGCCCGACGACGGCGGTTGGCGGATGCTGCGCGGCGACGAGGTCGGCGCGCTCCTCGCCGCCCACCTCGTCCACAAGGGCGCACAGGGCACCTTCGCGGAATCGATCGTCTCCTCCAGCCTCCTCGGCCGGATCGCCGAGGCGGCCGGCCTGCCCTACGAGGAGACCCTGACGGGCTTCAAGTGGATCTCCCGCGTGGAGGGCCTGCGCTACGGGTACGAGGAAGCGCTCGGCTATTGCGTGGACCCCGAGGGAGTCCGCGACAAGGACGGCATCACCGCCGCGCTGCTGGTCGCCGAACTGGCCTCGGAGCTCAAGGAGCAGGGCCGCACCCTGACCGACCTGCTGGACGACCTGGCGATGGCCCACGGCCTGCACGCCACCGACCAGCTCTCGGTCCGCGTCTCGGACCTGTCGGTCATCGCCTCGGCGATGGCGGCGCTGCGCGCCGAGCCGCCGACTTCCCTGGCGGGGCTGCGGGTCGTCTCGGCGGAGGACCTCAACGTCGGCTCGGCGGCCCTCCCGCCGACGGACGGCCTGCGCTACTACCTCGACGGCGACTACAAGGCCCGCGTGATCGTCCGCCCGTCGGGCACGGAGCCGAAGCTGAAGTGCTACCTGGAGGTCGTCGTCCCGGTCGCCGAGGCCTCCGACCTCGCCCCGTCCCGCGCGCGCGGCCAGGAGATCCTGGACGCCATCAAAAAGGACCTGGCAGCCGCGGCCGGCATCTGACCCGCCTGCGGCGGCCCGGCCGTACGCCAACGCCCCCCGAGCCCATGGGCTCGGGGGGCGTTGGCGTGGGCGGGTTGGCGCAGGTCGCTCATGGCGCGGGCCGCCCATTCCCCCCTCGACCCCCCGGGCCCGGGCGGTGGCTGCCCACCCGCCTCTTTGGGTGCGGGTGGGTGGGCGGTACGTCGTCCCACTGCTCCGGGGCCTGAACGGTTCGGCGGTGCTGGGGCGGGGAGCCCCGGAGGGGCGGAGGGTGAACAGCCGGTCGGGACCTCGGTGGGCGGTGCCCCGGCCGGTCCGCAGCCAGAGAAGTCTTGGGGGTTTCCCGTCAGTCCCATCGTCCTTCCGCGTCGGGCCGGCCTGTCAAGGGCGCTCCCTTCGGTCGCGTCGCTGCGCGACGGCCTTCGGCCGCCCTTGACAGACCGTCCCGCCACGGAAAGACAAGGACTGCCGGGAACCCCC
Source organism: Streptomyces sp. NPDC096339 (assembly GCF_044762985.1). NCBI lineage: Bacteria > Bacillati > Actinomycetota > Actinomycetes > Kitasatosporales > Streptomycetaceae > Streptomyces > Streptomyces sp. NPDC096339. The sequence continues at coordinate 126,166 of NZ_JBIWFI010000005.1, forward strand.
CAAAGGAACGGGCCGGGCCAGAGATTCCAACACGGGCCCACAGCAACGCCCGACCAGGCTCCGGGACAGCGGGCCTCACCTCGGGCCGCCCACCTCGCCCTCCGGGCCGCACAGGCGGCCACACCCCTCCAAAGGTCGACCACAAGAGCCTGAGCGGCAGGAAGGGCGCATCAAATCGCTACGCGCTCCTCACGTCTCAGCGTCCGGCCCCCGCCTGAGGCTGGTCACGCACCAGATCGCTACGCGCTTCTCCCCGACGGCGCCCACGGCCTCTTCGGGCTGGTCATAAGCCGCCCACGATCGCTACGCGCTTCTCCACGACCGCGACTGACCCCCGTCCGGGGCCGATACTCGCGGTGACCCGAACACAGCCGCCAGACGCCGTCATGGAAGACGATTCAAGGGTGTAGGCGGCTTATGTCCAGCCCACGGCAGCCGTCGGACGCCGTCAAAGAGGAGCGCGTAGCGATCTGGGGCGTGACCAGCCCCAGACGGTCGTCAGACGCCGAGACGCGAGGAGCGCGTAGCGATTTGACGCGCCCTTCCTCCCGCCGAGGGGCTTGTGGTGGGGGTTTCGGGGAGGGTGGCCGCCTGCCCGGCCCGGCCCGTGGGCTTGGTGGCCCGAGGAGGGGTCTGCCCCACCTCAACCGGGTCAAGCATTGCTGTCGGCCCGTCTTGGAATCTCTGGCCCGGCCCGTTCCTTTGGGGGGTTCCCGGCAGTCCTTGTCTTTCCGTGGCGGGACGGTCTGTCAAGGGCGGCCGAAGGCCGTCGCGCAGCGACGCGACCGAAGGGAGCGCCCTTGACAGGCCGGCCCGACGCGGAAGGACGATGGGACTGACGGGAAACCCCCAAGACTTCTCTGGCTGCGGACCGGCCGGGGCACCGCCCACCGAGGTCCCGACCGGCTGTTCACCCTCCGCCCCTCCGGGGCTCCCCGCCCCAGCACCCCGAACCGTTCAGACCCCGGAGCAGTGGGACGACGTACCGCCCACCCACCCGCACCCAAAGAGGCGGGTGGGCAGCCACCGCCTGGGCTTGGGGGGTCGAGGGGGGAATGGGCGGCCCGCGCCACGAGCGACCTACGCCAACCCGCCCCCGCCCCCGATCACCTCGCCGTAGCCCCCGGCGAGGCCGACGGGCGGGCGATTTCGCCGAGGGTCGGGACCGACTCCGGGCGGGAGCGGACGGCGTCGGTGCATTCCCAGGTGCGCGGCGGGTCCGCGTCCGGGCCGCCCAGGGTGACCGGTCGGCCGGGGCCCGCCGAGATCGTCTCGTTGCCCGCCAGGGTGCACACGAGCTGGGAGAGCGCCACCGGGGGGAGGTCCTCCGGCTTGCGGCTCAGCCGTACCGTGCCCGCCGGGTCGCCGGACCTCGGCGCGGTGGCCATCAGTTGGTCCGGGACACCCGTCGTGAAGCCGGCGTCCCGTTCCTGTGCGGACAGCGGCTTCTCCAGGGCCTCCAGCAGCGCCTGCGCGATGAGCGCCACGGGGTCCTTCAGCGACCCGCGCTTCTCGGGCACCGGGACGACCCGTTCCACGCCGACCAGCTGCGATCCGCAGACCAGTTCCACCGTGGCGCGGAAGCCCTGCACCGTGTTCTGCCCGCTCGGCTGCGCCGGGGTGTCGCAGGACACCCTGGAGGGCGCCGGGCCGACGTCCACCGGCACGGTCGTGGCGCGGATCCCGCACCCCGTCGCCGACGCGGCGACGACGGCCAGGAGCAGGGCCGAAGCCACCGGTCCCACCGGCAGCGCCCTACGCATCCTGCTCACCCGCCAGTACCTTCCCCACGTCCACGGGCAGGCGCAGCGTGAACAGCGCACCTGCCCCGGCCACGTTGGCGGCGGTGATGTCGCCGCCGTGAATGTGCGCGTTCTCCATGGCGATCGACAGCCCGAGACCGCTGCCGTCCGACTTCGGGCGCGACGCGCTCGCCTTGTAGAAGCGGTCGAAGACGTGCGGCAGGACCTCCTCCGGGATGCCCGGGCCGTTGTCCTGGACCGCGATGACGAGCCACTCGTCCTCCACCGACACCGACACCCGCACCGGCGAGCCGCCGTGCTTGAGCGCGTTGCCGATGAGGTTGGCCAGGATCACGTCGAGACGGCGCGGGTCGAGGCGCGCCACGATGTCGCGTCCGGCGTCGAGTTCGACCGCGTCGAGCCAGGCCCGTGCGTCGATGCAGGCCGTGACCTGGTCGGCGACGTTGACGTCGTCGAGGACCAGCTTGGCCGTTCCCGCGTCGAAGCGGGTGACCTCCATCAGGTTCTCCACCAGGTCGTTGAGGCGGCGCGTCTCGCTGACGACCAGCGCCACCGCCGGCGCGATCATCGGGTCGAGGTCGTCGACCTCCTCCTCCAACACCTCGGCGACGGCGGTCAACGCGGTGAGCGGCGTGCGCAGTTCGTGGGACATGTCCGCGACGAAGCGCCTGCTCGCCTCCTCCCGCGCGCTCATGTCGGCGACCTTCTTCTCCAGCGCCTCCGCCGTCTTGTTGAAGGTGCGGGAGAGGTCGGCGAGTTCGTCCGTGCCGCGCACGTCGAGCCGGTGGTCGAGTTCGCCCTCGCCGAGCCGCCGAGCCGCGTCGCCGAGCCGCTGTACGGGCTTGAGCACGGTGCGGGCCGCGGCCTGGGCGAGCAGCGCGGAGCCGAGCAGGGCGAGGCCGGTCGCGATCGTCAGGGACCAGCCGAGCGCGTTGAGGTCGTCCCGTTCCTGGGCGAGCGACTTGTACATGTAGCCGGTCGGTCCGCCGCCCACGATCCGCGTCCCGCCGACCAGGTACGGGTTGCCGTTCGGCTTCGTCCGCTGCCAGTACATGTGGTACTCGGCGTCGTTGGCCGAGGTGGTCTTCTGACGGTCGTTCACCGCGTGCTGGAGGGACTTCGGTACGTCGCCCAGCCCGAAGGGGTCGGAGCCGCCGGTGCCGATCACCTGATGGTGGTCCTTGGTCTCGTCGACCAGCAGCACGCTGTACCCGGGGCTCTTGCCCGCCATGAGTTCCGCGGTGCGCTGGAGCTCCTCCGCCGTGGGGTCGGCGGGCAGGGCCGCGGCCCTGTCCTGCATCTCCCGCCGGAAGTCGCCGAGGGCGGCGTCCTGGGTACGGGTGAGCACCGCCTCGCGGTTGAGCCAGTAGGCGATGCCGGAGGCGGAGACGGCGGCGGTCAGTGCGACCAGCGCGAAGACGATGAGGAGCCGCAGCCGCAGGCTGGTCCAGCGCCGGCCCGCGAGCAGCGCGCGGATCACTGCGGGGAGTCCAGGCGGTATCCGACGCCCCGGACCGTGCGGATCAGGGTGGGCGAGGACGGTACGTCCTCGACCTTGGCGCGCAGCCGCTGCACACAGGCGTCGACGAGCCGCGAGTCGCCGAGGTAGTCGTGTTCCCAGACGAGGCGCAGGAGTTGCTGGCGTGACAGTGCCTGTCCGGGCCTGCGGCTGAGCTCCAGCAGCAGCCTCAGCTCGGTCGGGGTGAGCTGGAGGTCCTCGCCGTTCTTGGTGACCGTCATGGCGGCGCGGTCGATGACGAGGGAGCCGAAGCTCGCCGAGTCGCTGGACTCGCGCTCGCCGCGGCGCAGCACGGCACGGATGCGGGCGTCGAGGACACGCCCCTGGACGGGCTTGACCACGTAGTCGTCGGCACCGGACTCCAGACCGACGACCACGTCGATGTCGTCGCTGCGCGCGGTGAGCAGGATGATCGGCAGCTGGTCGGTGCGGCGGATCCGCCGGCACACCTCGAAGCCGTCGATCCCGGGCAGCATGACGTCCAGCACGATCAGGTCCGGCCGCTGCTCGCGCAGCAGTTTCAGGCCGTCCTCGCCCGTCGCCGCGGTGGCCACACGGTGGCCCTGGCGTGACAGGGAGAGTTCGAGGGCCGTGCGGATGGCGTCGTCGTCCTCGATCAGCAACAGGAAAGGCACGGGCTCATTCTGTCCCATGTGCCGTCGGGAGTTCGACCGTCGGGAGTACGTGATCTGCGCGGGGGCCGCTGTGACAGTGCTGTGACAGTCGACGGACACCCCGGTTAAGTCGGCCGGGCAGGCTTCTGTCAACGCACCAAGCACAACGGTCCGAAGCAGACACACTCCACGACGGGGGGCGCGAGATGAACACGCTGCACAGCACCACGACCAGCGCGGTTGTCACGCGGCTGCACGATGTGAACCGCCGGGCGGGTGTCCGTTCGGTGGCGGTCGCCCGTCCCCGACCGGCGCACGTCGTAGCCATTGACGCTCAGAAGTACGAAGCGGTTCCCGCGCAGCGCACCCCGTCCTCGGCGTCCGAGGCGGAGTTCACCGCGTACGTCCAGGAGCGGCGTGCCGCCCTGTACGCGACGGCCTTCCACCTCACCGGCGACCGGCACGAGGCCGAGGACCTGCTGCAGAGCGCGCTGTTCTCGACGTACCGCGCCTGGGACCGGATCAGTGACAAGGCGGCGGTCGGCGGCTACCTGCGGCGGACCATGACGAACCTGCACATCAGTGCCTGGCGCCGGCGCAAGCTGAACGAGTACCCGACGGAGGAACTGCCGGAGACGGCCTCCGACACGGACGCGATGCGCGGTACGGAGCTGCGTGCGGTGCTGTGGCAGGCGCTGGCCCGGATCCCGGAGCCGCAGCGCACGATGCTGGTGCTGCGCTACTACGAGGGCCGTACGGACCCGGAGATCGCGGAGATCCTCGGGATCAGCGTCGGCACGGTGAAGTCCAGCATCTGGCGCTCGCTGCGGCGTCTGCGCGAGGACGAGGCGCTGAGCTTCGGCGCCGACGAGGCGGAGTCCTTCGAGGAGCTCGTCGCCTGACGAGCCCCGACGAGCCAACGGCCGGGGGGCCGCCCTGCGGGGGTGGGGCGGCGGCCATGGGGGGAGAGCGCGGGATCGGTCGGACGGGGGTCCGATCGGTCCCGCGCTTTCATGTGTCCGCGGCGTCGCCCGTGGGCAATTTCACCGTCAACAAGAACCTGACCCTGTCGGGGGCGACGGGTGCCACCCTGGACGGTGGCGGCACCGGCACCACGCTGACGGTCACCGCGGGCGTCACGGTGTCGGTGAACAGGCTGACCGTCAGCGGCGGCTCCGCGAGCAACGGCGGTGGCGTCCACAACAGCGGCACGCTGTCGTTCAACCGCGTCACGGTCAGCGGGAACACGGCGATCTTCACCGCCGGCGGCACCGGCGGAGGCGGCGGCGTCTACAACGCGCCCGGCGCCAGTCTGTCGATGAACCAGTCGGCGGTGACCGGCAACATCGCCGGCGTCCTGAACGCGAACGGGCTCGCCGGCTTCGGCGGTGGCATCAGCAACTGGGGCACGCTCTCGCTGAACAATTCGACGGTCAGTTCCAACACCGGTCAGTACGGCGGTGGGCTGCTCCTCTTGAACTTCGGCCCGGTGACGCTGAACGGTTCCACGGTGACCCTGAACAGCGCGCCCGGCGGGCAGGGCGGCGGCATCAACAACGACGGCGGCACCCTGCGGCTGAACCGCTCCACGATCAGCTTCAACAACGCGGACGGAGGCGGCGAGGGCGGCGGCATCTACAACCGGATCCCCGTGACGACGAACCGGTCGTCGATCGTCAACAACACCGTCGACGGGAACACCAGTAACTGCGCCGGCCCCGTCGGCGTTCCCGGCTGCGTCGGCTAGGCGGCGGTCGCGGAGGCGGTGGTCGCCGCGCGGTGGCGGCCGGCGGCGGCTGCCGCGAGGCGGCCGAGGGCCTCGTCGGGGCCGCAGGCGTGGGCGCCGAGGGCGGTGTGCCGGGCCACGATGCCGCGCTCGGCGCGCATCAGGCGCCAGCCCCTGCGCAGCAGGAACGGCAGGGACTTGCGGCCTTCGCGCATGTCGCGGGCGAGGCGGCGGCGGAAGGTGGTGGACGGGCGGCCGCGCAGGCAGATCGCGTCTGCGAGGAGGCCGAGTTCCTGGCAGCGGGCGGCGATGTCGGCGGCGAAGATGCCCTCCGCTATGAACAGCGGTGTGCGGGAGATGTCCAGGGTCTCGGTGCCGGTGCGGGAGCTGGTCGCGATGTCGTACACGGGCACCTCGGTGCGTCCGGTGCGGCACAGTTCGGCGACGGCCGCGACGGCGACGTCCGCGTCCCACGACAGCGGGGAGTCCCAGTCGATGTCGGAGCTTCCCTCGACCAGCGGCAGGGTCGGGTCGTCGCCCTCCTTGTAGAAGTCGTCCAGGCGCAGCACCGGCAGGCCCGAACGGGCGGCCAGCGAGGACTTGCCGGAGCCCGAGGGCCCGGTCAGCAGGACGACGCGCGTAGGCAGGGGAGAAGAACAGCTCACGGGACACCAGTGTGAAGCATTACCCCGCGTAGGGGATCCTCCCGGTGGCCGGTTGGTGTCGATATCACACCTCGACTACGCTGCGTGCGCACGCGACTACCACTTCAGGCACCAGGCACCTCAGGGCGGGAACCCATGGCACGTCACGCAGCCCCTTCCGTACCGAACCGGCTCCGCAGCGCGGGCCTGACGGTCTCGATGGCCGGTGCGGCCCTGGCGATGGCCGCCGGTGGGGCGCAGGCCGGTGAGCTCGACGTCCCGGCGGCGCTGGCCGGGGTCGCGAACCCCGTCTCGAACCTCAAGGTGAACCCCCTGGCCAACACCGGTGTGGACCCGCTCGACAACGGGGTCGCCACCCAGGTCGCGGACTTCCCCGCGGTCGGCACGGGCATGGTCACCGGCAGCCTGACCCGCGGTTCCTCGGTCGGCGAGCTGCCGACGGCCGCCGTGTCCTCGCTGCTCGGGCCGGTGCTCCCCAAGGCGTAGGCGGACGCGGGAAGGCCCCGGCAGGCGGGGGAACGCTGCCGGGGCCGGTCTTGGGGTGGGGTACCGGGAGGACGGTCCCGGTACCCCGATCCAGTTGGGGCGGTTCTAGTACGACGATCCGCCCGAGCCCAGCGACCCCGTGGGGTGCCAGACGGTCTTGGTCTCCAGGAAGGCCGTCATGCGTGCCGTGCCCGGGTCCGCGTTCCAGTCGTCCACAGGCTGTGGACGCAGGACGCGCTTGAGGTTGTCCGCGGCCGCGATCTCCAGTTCCTTGGCCAGCGCCACGTCGGCACCGGCCAGGTCGATCGCGTTGACGTCCTGGTGGGAGGCCAGGTGCGGGCCCATCTCGGCGGCCTTGCCGGACAGGATGTTGACCACGCCGCCCGGCAGGTCGGAGGTGGCGAGCACCTCGCCCAGGGAGAGGGCGGGGAGCGGGGACTTCTCCGAGGCGATGACGACCGCGGTGTTGCCGGTGGCGATGACCGGGGCGATCACCGAGACCAGGCCCAGGAAGGACGAGGCCTGCGGGGCGACGACGGTGACGACACCGGTCGGCTCGGGCGTGGAGAGGTTGAAGAACGGACCCGCGACCGGGTTGGCCCCGCCCACGACCTGGCCGATCTTGTCGGTCCAGCCCGCGTACCAGACCCAGCGGTCGATGGCCGCGTCCACGACGGCGCCGGCCTTCGACTTGGACAGGCCCTCGGCCTCGCCGACCTCGCGGACGAACTGGTCGCGGCGGCCCTCCAGCATCTCGGCGATGCGGTAGAGGATCTGGCCCCGGTTGTACGCGGTCGCGCCCGACCAGCCGCCGAAGGCCTTGCGGGCCGCGACGACGGCGTCACGCGCGTCCTTGCGGGAGGACAGGGGTGCGTTGGCCAGCCAGTTGCCCTTGGAGTCGCTCACCTCGTACACCCGGCCGCTCTCGGAGCGGGGGAACTTGCCCCCGACGTACAGCTTGTAGGTCTTGAAGACGTTCAGACGCGTCGACGACGACTCAGACATCGAGGTAGCCCTCCAGGCCGTGGCGACCGCCCTCGCGGCCGAAGCCCGACTCCTTGTAGCCGCCGAACGGCGAGGTCGGGTCGAACTTGTTGAAGGTGTTGGCCCAGACGACGCCCGCGCGGAGCTTGTTGGCCACCGCGAGGATGCGGCTGCCCTTCTCCGTCCAGATGCCGGCGGACAGGCCGTACTGGCTGTTGTTGGCCTTGGCGACGGCCTCGTCGGGCGTACGGAAGGTCAGTACGGACAGCACCGGGCCGAAGATCTCGTCGCGGGCGACGGTGTGCGCCTGGGTGACGTTCGTGAAGAGCGTCGGGGCGAACCAGTAGCCGGCGGACGGCAGCTCGCACGCCGGGGACCAGCGCTCGGCGCCCTCGGCCTCGCCGGTGTCGGCGAGCGCGGTGATCCGGGCGAGCTGCTCGGCGGAGTTGATCGCGCCGATGTCGGTGTTCTTGTCGAGCGGGTCGCCCAGGCGCAGGGTGCTCAGGCGGCGCTTGAGGGAGTCCAGCAGCTCGTCGTGGATCGACTCCTGGACGAGGAGGCGGGATCCGGCGCAACAGACCTGGCCCTGGTTGAAGAAGATGCCGTTGACGATGCCCTCGACGGCCTGGTCGATCGGGGCGTCGTCGAAGACGATGTTGGCGCCCTTGCCGCCCAGTTCGAGGGTGACCTTCTTGTCGGTGCCGGCGACGTGGCGGGCGATCTTCTTGCCCACGGCCGTGGAGCCGGTGAAGGCGACCTTGTTGACGTCCGGGTGCTCGACGAGGGCCGCGCCCGCGTCGCCGTAACCGGTGAGGATGTTGACGACGCCCTTGGGCAGGCCCGCCTGGCGGCAGATGTCCGCGAAGAACAGGGCGGAGAGCGGGGTCGTCTCGGCCGGCTTCAGCACGACGGTGTTGCCCGTGGCGAGCGCCGGGGCGATCTTCCACGCGAGCATGAGGAGCGGGAAGTTCCACGGGATGACCTGGCCGGCGACACCGAGCGGGCGCGGGTTCAGGCCGTAGCCGGCGTGGTCGAGCTTGTCGGCCCAGCCCGCGTAGTAGAAGAAGTGCGCGGCGACCAGCGGGAGGTCCGCGTCGCGGGTCTCCTTGATCGGCTTGCCGTTGTCGAGGGTCTCCAGGACGGCCAGTTCGCGGCTGCGCTCCTGGATGATCCGGGCAATGCGGAAGAGGTACTTGGCGCGCTCGGAGCCGGGCAGCGCGGACCACTTCTCGAACGCCTTGCGGGCCGCCTTCACGGCGCGGTCCACGTCGGCGGCGCCCGCCTGGGCGACCTCGGCGAGGACCTCCTCGGAGGCCGGGGAGACGGTCTTGAAGACCTTGCCGTCGGCGGCGTCGGTGAACTCGCCGTCGATGAAGAGCCCGTAGGAGGGGGCGATGTCGACGACCGAGCGGGACTCGGGTGCCGGTGCGTACTCGAAAACAGATGCCATGGTGATCAGTCCACCGTCACGTAGTCGGGACCGGAGTAACGGCCGGTGCTCAGCTTCTGGCGCTGCATCAACAGGTCGTTGAGCAGGCTGGAGGCGCCGAAGCGGAACCAGTGGTTGCTCAGCCAGTCCTCGCCCACGGTCTCGTTGACCAGGACGAGGAACTTGATCGCGTCCTTGGTGGTGCGGATGCCGCCGGCCGGCTTCACGCCGATCTGGATTCCAGTCTGCGCCCGGAAGTCGCGTACGGCTTCGAGCATGAGCAGGGTGTTCGCCGGGGTGGCGTTGACCCCCACCTTGCCGGTCGACGTCTTGATGAAGTCGGCGCCCGCGAGCATGCCGATCCAGGAGGCGCGGCGGATGTTGTCGTAGGTCGACAGCTCGCCGGTCTCGAAGATGACCTTCAGGCGGGCGGCGCTGCCGTCCTCGCGGACGCAGGCCTCCTTGACCGCCTTGATCAGCTCGTACGTCTCCAGGTAGCGGCCGGCGAGGAAGGCGCCACGGTCGATGACCATGTCGATCTCGTCGGCGCCGGCGGCGACGGCGTCACGGGTGTCGGCGAGCTTGACGGGCAGCGCGGCGCGGCCGGCCGGGAAGGCGGTGGCCACGGAGGCGACCTTGACGTCGGCGCCGTTCAGGGCGGCCTTCGCGGTGGCCACCATGTCGGGGTAGACGCAGACGGCGGCCGTCATCGGGGTCGTGCGGTCGGTCGGGTCGGGATTGACGGCCTTGGCGGAGAGCGCCCGGACCTTGCCCGGGGTGTCCGCGCCTTCCAGCGTCGTCAGGTCGATCATCGAGATGGCCAGGTCGATGGCGTACGCCTTGGCCGTCGTCTTGATCGAACGGGTCCCGAGCGAGGCCGCGCGGGCCTCCAGGCCGACAGGGTCTACGCCGGGCAGCCCGTGCAGGAAGCGGCGCAGCGCACTGTCGGACGTCGTCACGTCGGCGAATGCGGAGAGGGTGGTGGGCATGGTCACCACATGAGCATATCTACGCGCGTAGCAACCTGTCACCCCCTCCCCCGAAACCAATCGGAATCGGGCACCCCGTTTGCTGTTACGCGGCCATGACAGGAGCAAGATCGTCCGCACGCACGGGATCCGTAGATTCTTCTTCAGCAGCCCGCCACACCTGACCCGGTGAACCAGACCGAACAGACGCAACGCGGCATGCGACTCTCCTCCACTCTCATCACCCACGCTTCAGGAGTCGTTATGCGTTCCGCCCTCGCCCTCCGCACCTCGCTCGTCACGGCCGTCGTCGCCGGAGCCCTCCTGGCGCCCGCCGCGGGCACCGCCTTCGCCGCCGCCGCCCAGACCCCGGCCTCCACCGCCACCGCCGCTTCGGACAACAGCCGTTACGAGGGCAAGCCGGTCTACATCGGGGAGGGCCTGGTCGCGGTGCTGCGCAACGGGGCCGAGGGCCCGGAGGCCTGGATCCGCAGCGTTCCCGCCGACTGGAAGCCCGGCGACGACTACATGACCCGGGTCATGCGCCTGCTCAACCGCGAGGCGACCACGACCACGGTCAACGGCCTGTCGCTGAAGCTGACGGACATCACGACGGCCACTCCCGTCCTGACGGTCACCACCAAGGACGGCGCCACCAAGTCCTTCCCGCTGCCCAAGGGCGCGACGGCCCCCGCCACGTGCATCTCGGAGGTCAAGAAGGTCCCGGTGGGCGCCGGCCTGATCGCCGACCTGGTCATGTCCCCGAAGGGCCCGAGGGCCTACGTGCACTCCGAGCCGACGCCCGGCGACTGGACCCGCACCCTGGACCGCACGCACCCCACGGGCTCGGACGACTACTACCTGCGCATCGCGAACCCGAGCGGCGCCAAGCCGGTCTTCGAGTGGAAGACCCAGGGCGGCGAGGGCGTCCCGGTCCAGAAGGCCGCCTTCCCCGAGCTCCCCAAGGGCTGCAAGCTCGACTACAAGGTCACCGAGGAGCAGTCCGGGACCCCGGCGCCGAAGCCGTCCGCCACCGCCTCCACCGCCCCGGGCGGGAAGAAGGCGCAGACCGCGGGCCAGACCACCGTCATCCCGCAAGGCCCGGTGGCCGCCGGTGCCGAACTCCCCGTGGAGACCGTCGCGGACACCGACAACACCACGACCGTGGCGGCCGGCGCCGGCCTGGTCGCGATCCTCGCCGCCATCGGCACGACCGTCCTGCGCCGCCGCCGCAACCACGGCTGACCCGGTACGCCCCTTCGCCCCACCCTTCGGCGGGCCGCCCTCGTGGCGGCCCGCCATCCCTCGTTGCAGGAGCCCTCCATGGTCCGCCCGTCCCGCCGCGCCGCCCGCGGCCCGGTCCTCGCCGTCACCGTCGCCCTCGTCGCCCTGGCCGGCGCCGGCATCAGCGGCTGCGGGGCCCCCGCGCCCGGGAAGCCCGCGACCGCCCCGGCGCCGTACGTCTCCCCGGCCTCCGCGCCCGCGGCGGCCCCGGCGCCGACCGCCGCCGCCACTCCCCTGCCCGCCTCGGCGCCCGTGCGCGTACGGATCCCCTCGGCCGGCGTCGACGCCTCCCCGGTGCTGAAGCTGGGGCTGGCCGGCGACGGCACGGTCGAGGTGCCCTCCGTGGCCGACGGGGACAAGATCGGCTGGTACACGAAGGGCGTCACGCCCGGGGAGACCGGTCCCGCCGTGCTGATCGGACACTTCGACACCGCACGCGGCCCCGCCGTGCTCAAGGACGTCTCCAAGGTCCGCACCGGTGACGAGATCACGGTGAACCGGGCGGACGGCAGCACCGCCGTCTTCCGGGTGCGCGAGCTGGAGCAGGTCGGCAAGGAGCGGTTCCCCACCGCCAAGGTGTACGGCGACACCACCCGCCCCGAGCTGCGCGTCATCACCTGCGGGGGCGAGATCACCGACGGCCACCGGCCCGACAACATCATCCTGTACGCCGATCTCGTCAGCTGAGACGGCGTGGGGCAGAATCGACCGCATGAGCAGCCAGCAGCCCCCTGATGAACCGGTGTACGCGGACCGGGTCTACCGCTCCTCCATGTCCGTGGTCACCGGCGTGCTGCTGCTGGCGCTGACCGTCTGGCTGTGCGTGGACGCGGTGGTCCGCGGCACGGGGAACACCCCGTTCATCTCACTCGCGATCCTCTTGTGCGCCGCACCCCTGATCGTGGCGTTCACGATCCGCCCGGCCGTCTTCGCCAATGACGACCGGTTGCGCGTACGGAACCCCTTCCGGGTCATCGAGCTGCCCTGGGCGTCCGTGGACGCGGTGCGCGCCGGGTACTCGGCGGAGGTGCTGGCCGAGGGGTCGAAGTTCCAGCTCTGGTCGGTGCCCGTCTCGCTGCGGGAGCGCAAGCGGGCGAACCGGCAGCAGACCGGCCGCCGCGGCGGGCTCACCGGGGGCGGGCTGACCGGGGGCGGGACGAACTCCTCCGACGAGAAGACCGCCCCCGCCACCCCGCAGCGGGCTCGGGCCGACCGGATCGTGGACGAGCTACGGGAACTGGCGGAACGCGGTGCCTCCCGGCCGGGCGCCCAGGGCTCCGTACGGGTGCAGTGGTCGTACGAGATCATCGCCCCGGCCGTGGCCGGAGCGGTGCTGCTGATCGTGCTGATCGCCCTGCGCTGAGCCCGGTGCGGCGGTCCCGGCCGAGGCCGCGGTCGCGGCCTCGCAGCCGACCTCGATGTCGGTACCGCCCTCGCCGTCGCAGTCGTCCGTACCGGCACCGCCGATGAGGCTGTCCGCGGCGGGACCGCCGCGCAGGAAGTCGTTGCCGGCGCCGCCGCTGAGCGTGTCGTTGCCGCCGGCGGTACCGACCGAGCCGCCGTCGAAGTCCCGCCCGTTGTCGCCGATGATGCGGTCGTCGCCGCCCCGGCCGTCGATCACGTCGTTCCCCGCGGTGGCCCCCGTGGGATCGGCGGCGATGCTGTCCCCCACGAGGATGACCTCGCCGGCGCTGCCACCGAGGATGCGGTCGTTCCCGGAGCCGGTCGCCCGGCCGGACGCCAGGTGGTCGCCCCAGGCGCCGAATCCGCCGTCCGCGCCGAGGTCGATGAGGTCGTCGCCGCCGCTGCCGCTCGCGTTGCCGAGGACCGCCAGGCTGTCGCCGGTCACGTCGCCGAACTCTCCCGGCCCCTCCAGCAGGACGTCGTCGGCGGCGCCCGACGCGTCGTAGTAGCCGATCGAGTCCCCGACGAGGCCGTCGCTGTCCGCGCCGCCCTCCAGGCGGTCGTTCGCGGCGCCGGTGACGTGGTCGCCCCGGCTGTCGCCGGTCAGGGAGTCACTGCCGTCCCCGCCGAGCAGTACGTCGGGCGAGGCGCCGGCCGCGGTGCCCTGTACGGCCCAGTGATCGCCGGTCAGGGAGTCGAAGTCGGCGCCGCCGGTGAGGAGGTCGCGCCCGGTGGGGCCGGTGGCGTCCCCCGTCCACGCGATGTCGTCGCCGATCAGCGTGTCGTTGCCGGCGCCGCCGTCGACCCTGTCGTCACCGGCCCCGCCGGCGACGTAGTCGTCGCCCGCGCCGCCGATGAGCGTGTCGCCGCCGCCGAGTCCGCAGATCAGGTCGTTTCCGCCGCCGCCGTCGATCACGTCGCGGCCGGGGGTGCCGATGATGACGTCGTCACCGGGTGTGCCCACCGTGGTCGTGGCGACCGCGTCGAAGCACGTGGGCGTCGCGGCGGCGGCCTCGGCCGCACCGAGCCCGACCAGGGCTGCGACCAGCACTTGTGCGCCGACCGTGGCCACCACCATGCGGACGGCTCGTCGTTCTCCGGACATGGCCGTTCTCCTTTCCGGGAGTTCGCGATCACTGTGCGTGATCTCGGGTGGTGCCCGGAGGGGGCTCGTCGCCCGCCGCGGCGATTTCATCCGATCGGATTCTCGTACGTTCCTCGGCGAGCCCGCCCGACCGGCGGAACCGGCGCCGCCGCATGACGCGTCCTCGCAGGTGTGCAGCGCAATGAGGCCGGCGAAAGCACCGGCACCGCCCCCGCCGTCTCCGTCCGGCTCCGGCTCCTGGCCGCGGCCCTGCTGGCCGCGCACCTCCTGGTCGTCGGCTGGCTGACCCTCCGCCCCCTCGACGTGCCGTGGGCCGCGGCCGCCAATCTGACCCCGCTGGAGGGGATCAGGGCGGCCTTCGCGGCCGGGCCGCTGGAAGGCGCCCGGCGGATCGGGGAGGGGCTGGCCCTGCTGGCCCCGCTCGGGGTGCTGTTGCCACTGGTCAGCGGGCGGCTCGCGCCGTCGGCGCTGTCCGCGTGGTCCTCGCTGGTGCGGACCGCCGCCGCGGGCGCACTGGTCTCGGCGAGCATCGTGATGTTCCAGACCGCCGTTCCCGGACAGGTCGTCGACGTGGACTCGATGCTGCTGAACACCGTCGGCGTGGTGCTCGCGCACGTGGCCGTCGTACCTGCGCTGCGGGCGCGGCTGCGCCGCTCACACGCCGCTTATCAGGGGGCGACCCCGAAAATTACCAGGGTCGGGCTCGGCCCCTGGACCGACGTCCTGTCGGCGGTTCCCCGGGAGTATTGAGACATCGCAATCGAGCGATCCCGACGAAGGAGAACCCATGAGCGCCATTGTCCGCCCCCGTGACGGCCGAATGATCGGTGGAGTGTGCGCGGGGCTGGCGCGCCGCTTCGGAATTTCCGCGAACACGATGCGCGTCATATTCGTCGCCTCGTGCCTGCTGCCCGGTCCGCAGTTCCTGATCTACATCGCGCTCTGGCTGCTGCTGCCGAACGAGAAGCCCGCGTCCACCGCCTGGTAGCGGACGCGGGGCGGAGCCGGGGAGGGTCAGGCGGCCCGCTTGATCTTCTCCAGTTGCCTGTCCGCCACTTCCTGCGGCACCCGCGCCTGCTTCTGGCCGGAGGCCACGTCGAGGGCCATCAGCCGCACGATGGTGTCGCCCTCGCGCACGACGACCAGATGGACCTGGGCGGAGACGCCCTGGCCGGCGGCGGTCGTGGTCCAGCTGACGCTCTCGTCGCCGGTGGTGCGGTAGTCGGCGGCGCGTACGTCGCGGTAGCCGGCGGTCTGCTTCTCGACGGTGGCGGAGAAGCCCGTGCCGCAGGCGGCCACGGCGGCCTTGAGCCGGGAGATCAGCGCCTTGGCGTCGCTCTCGGCGTAGGAGCTGACGGAGGCGGAGACGGCGAGTCCGAGCTGCTTCTGGGAGCCGACGCCGCGGTTGACGGTCTGGCGTGCGGCCGGGTCCGGATCGTCGCCCATGATGTCGGCGAGCGGCTGGCAGACCTTCTTGTCTGCCTGCGGCTGGCCGTCCGGGGCGTTCGGGTTCTTGCCCTGGGCGGAGATCTGGTAGCCGGGCAGGTCGCCCTGTTCCAGCGCGGACCGCTCCAGCCTGCTGCCGCCGCTCTTGGCCGCGGCCGAGCCCGACGGGGCCGGGGCGGAGGCCGACGCGGCGGGCGCGACCGGGGAGCCCTTCGGGTCCGGGGCCTTGCCGCCCGCGGGGGCGTGCGTACTACTGCATCCCACGGCCGCGAACAGCAGGGTGGGGAGCAGCGCGACCATCGTCGCTCGTGCCTTCATGCGCATGACCGAACCTCATACCCCGTACCTGGGTGGGCAGTTGGCGATGATCGTGGCATACGACGCGGCGTGGCGCCCACCCGCTCGAAGGGGTGTGCGCCACGGGTACGCGCGTACGGATCAGGCGCCGAGACCGCTGGTCGGCAGACCGCCGAGCAGACCGGTCACCGGGGCGAGCGCGGCTGCCGGGTCGCTGGACTGCTCGCCTTCCTGGGCGCCCATGTGCTGCTGGCTGGTGAGGCCCTGGACCGCGGTGGTGGCGGTGCCCAGCGTGTCGGTGAGGCCGACGGCCGGAACCGCGGCGGCCGAGGCGGTGCCCGCGGCGACGGCGGCGAAGGCGGCACCGAGAGCGGCGACACCGAGGGTCTTGGCAGCTGACTGCTTCATGAAGAATCGTCCTTGCGACGGGGAATTGGGCGGCTCCGCAAACTAGTCACTTCAAACCCCGGCCCGCAAACATCCTTAAATACGAGAAAGCGCCCGGGAATTGCTCCTCCCGGGCGCTTTCGGTACGTCAAGCCATGGCCTACGCCAGGACGGAACCGCTGGTGGAGGCGGTCTGCTGGAAGAGCCATTCGGACTTCAGCTCCGCGTACCCCGGCTTGATCACCTCGTTGATCATGGCCAGTCGTTCATCGAAAGGAATGAACGCGGACTTCATCGCATTGACGGTGAACCACTGGATGTCGTCGAGGGAATACCCGAAGGCGTCGACCAGGTGCTCGAACTCGCGGCTCATGCTGGTGCCGCTCATCAGGCGGTTGTCGGTGTTGACGGTGAGCCTGAAGTGCAGCTTCCGCAGCAGACCGATCGGGTGCTCGCCGTACGAGGCGGCCGCGGCCGTCTGCA
The DNA here is from genome assembly GCF_044762985.1 of Streptomyces sp. NPDC096339. Taxonomy (NCBI): domain Bacteria; kingdom Bacillati; phylum Actinomycetota; class Actinomycetes; order Kitasatosporales; family Streptomycetaceae; genus Streptomyces; species Streptomyces sp. NPDC096339. The sequence continues at coordinate 142,726 of NZ_JBIWFI010000005.1, forward strand.
GGTTCGAGGTCGGGCACATCTCCAGGGGGATGCGCTTGTCCCGGACGTACGAGGCCAGCCGGCCCAGCGTCACGGAGCCGTCGTCGGCGACCTCGATGTCGTCGATGATCCGCACGCCGTGACCGAGGCGGTCCGCGCCGCACCACTGCAGGGCCTGCCAGATCGACGGCAGGCCGAAGGCCTCGCCCGCGTGGATGGTGAAGTGGTTGTTCTCGCGCTTGAGGTACTCGAAGGCGTCGAGGTGGCGGGTGGGAGGGAACCCGGCCTCGGCGCCGGCGATGTCGAAGCCGACCACGCCGTGGTCGCGGTAGCGGTTGGCCAGTTCCGCGATCTCCAGCGCGCGGGCGGCGTGGCGCATCGCGGTGAGCAGGGCGCCGACGCGGATGCGGTGACCGTTGGCCTTGGCGCGGCGCTCGCCCTCGCGGAAGCCCTCGTTCACGGCCTCGACGACCTCTTCGAGGGTCAGCCCCTTCTCCAGGTGCTGTTCGGGGGCGTAGCGGATCTCGGCGTACACGACGCCGTCCTCGGCCAGGTCCTCGGCGCATTCCGCGGCGACCCGGTACAGGGCCTCTTTGGTCTGCATGACCGCGCAGGTGTGCGCGAAGGTCTCCAGGTAGCGCGGCAGGGAGCCGGAGTCGGCGGCTTCGCGGAACCAGATGCCGAGCTTGTCGGCGTCGGTCTCGGGCAGGTTCTCGTAGCCGACCTCGCGGGCCAGCTCGATGATGGTCCCGGGGCGCAGGCCTCCGTCGAGGTGATCGTGCAGGAGCACCTTCGGGGAGCGGCGGATCTGGTCCGGGGTCGGCAGGGTGGGGGTCTCGCTCGTCATCTGGGCACTCTAGCTCCTACGCGCGTAGAGCGGGATGCCGACGGCGTCCGCCGATATGTAACAGTGACCGCGCGGACGGATGGCGTACATCTCGGGGTCTGAGAGTGTTCGGCCATGGCACAGCATGCGCCGCCGGCGCGCGGGGCCCGTCTGGGACGGGTGGCCGGCGCGAACGGCTCGGTATCGACGGTCAGCGGTGTGGTCCTCCTGCTTCCGGGGGCGTCCAGATTGTTCCCCGGTCCGCTGCGCCCGCTCGCGCGGGCGCTGGCCCGGGCGGGTGCGGCGGACGGCCTGGTGGCGCACCCGGTCGTGTACGGCGGGCAGGACTCCCGGGAGGAGCAGGCGAGGTGGGCCGCGGACGAGGTGGGGCGGCGGTACGGGGACGTGCCGGTGTGCCTGGCCGGATACGACGCGGGAGGGCTGACGGCACTGCGGGCGGCGGGGCACGGGGCCGTCAACTCCGTTCTGGCGATGGCGCCTTCGTTAGAGGAGAGGGTCGGCAACGACTCCCCTGAACCGGTGAAACAGCTGTCGGGGCGGCAGGTGTTGATCGTCCACGGCACCAACGACGCGCGCAGCGACCCGGAGGGCTCGTTCCGGCTGGCGGCGCGGGCGAAGAAGGCGAATCGTTCTACCTGTCGTTTCGAAGTGCATTCGGACGGGCACCGGCTGCACGAGCACCAGGCGGAAGTGGTGGCGCTGGCCGTGGACTTCATCCTGGGCGCGCTGGGCTCGGGCAGGTACTCCCGCCCGGTGACGGACGCCCTCGCCGCTCCCCCGCCGCTGGGTCTGCGGATGCCGCTGGCCTCCGGGTTCGGGCGGTCGCTGAGGGGATGAGCGGGGCGGGGACGCCCGGCGTACCGTGAGGAATGGACTCGGGGTGCTGTTCCTCTCCCGGAGGGCGATGGGCCATGGGCGGATTGCTGCACAAGAACTTCGACAAGCCTGACGAGACGCGACCGTTCGAGGCGAAGACGGGCAGGCTGGACCTGTTCAACACCGAGGGCGGTGCCGTGGGGCGCGCGGTCTTCGAGCCGGGCTGGCGGTGGTCCATGCACGTCAAGCCGATCGCGGGCACCGACAGCTGCCAGTCCGCCCACACCGGTTACGTGGTGAGCGGCCGGATGAAGATCGTCATGGACGACGGGGAGAGCGGCGAGATCGGCCCCGGCGACTTCATCCAGATCGCGCCCGGGCACGACGCCTGGGTGCTGGGCGACGAGCCCTGCGTCGCGCTGGACTGGACGGGTTACGTCGACTACGCGAAGCCCGCGTCCGGCTGACGCCTCCGCCGGGCCGCCGGGCCCTGCCCGAGCGGCGTGACCGCGCGGTGCGTCCGTCCCCCGGCCTCGCTGAGGTGGCTGTGGTCGCGCCAGTCCGTCCGTACCCGCCGCTCCGCCCCCTCACGGTCGGTTGACACCGATGGAACCGGCGCGACCACCACGGTGTGCGCACCCTCCCCCAGCTACCGCTGGGAGGTGCCCCCCGGGCGGGCGGCCGCCACCACGGCTGGTCGCGGGCTCAGCAGGACGGCAACGGGCCCCCGTCCCCCGTCGGGCGTCCATTGCTGCCGCATACCGCGCTCCCCCCTCACGCCGTCCTGACACTGTGCCTCTTCGGCATATGCCGAATGTGTCCGGGCAGGCGTCGTCTTGCCGCCTTGCGGGAACACGAGGGGTTTACAGATCATCGCGTACAGGGACGAATACGCACATGCGACCCGATGAGGATGGAGTGGCCGGGGAAGCCGGCGCCACTGGGCAACCCGGGGAGCTGAGCCCCGCCGCGCGGCGTCTGTACGCGTACGCGGTCGAACGGCATTCCTTTGACGCCGGAGAGGCGACGGGGGCGCTGGGGGTGCGCGCGGCCACCGCGATCACCGAGCTGGCCGCCGCACACCTGCTCCAGCGCGCTCCGGGCGCGGGCCCCGAGCGGTGGAGCGCGGTGGCGCCCCGGGCGGCGGCGGCCCGGGCGCTGGCCCCGCTGGCTCTGCTCGTACGGGAGACCCACGACGAGATGGACCGGCTGCGGGGGCGGCTGGAGGCGCTGGTACCGGAGTACGAGGCGGGGACCGCTCACCGGGACGTGAGCGCTTCGGGACGCCTGGAGCTGGTCACGGACCTGGGGGCGGTACGGGGGCTGATCACGGAGCTGGTCGCGGCGTGCGAGCGGGAACTGCTGACCTCGCAGCCGGGCGGCGGGCGGCCGCTGGAGACCCTGGAGGAGGCGATCGGGCGGGACGAGTCGCTGCTGGCGCGCGGGGTCCGGATGCGGACGATCTACCAGCACACGGCGCGCTACTCGCGGCCCACGGCGGCGTACGTGGAACGGGTGACGGCGCTGGGCGCGCAGGTGCGGACGCTGGGGGACGGGCTGATGCGGATGCTGGTCTTCGACGGCCACACGGGCCTGATGGCGGTTCCGGAGCGGAGCGGGGCGGCGCTGGTGGTGCGGGAGCCGAACGTCGTCCACTTCATGACGGCGGCGTTCGAGCGGTCCTGGCTGGGCGCGGAGCCGTTCCCGACGTCGGTGAGCCCGGAAGCGGCCCGGTCCATCTCTGACGAGCTGCGGCAGACGATCGTACGGCTGCTGTCGGAGGGCCAGGAGGACAAGGTGATCGCGCGGCGGCTGGGCATGTCGGAGCGGACCTGCCAGCGGCACATCGCCGAGATCATGCGCGCGGTCGGGGCGAAGTCCCGCTTCCAGGCGGGGTACTTGCTGTCGGCTCAGCCCGATCGGGAGCCGACACGGGACGCCTGACACTCCGGCCTCGCCGGTGTTTGAGGCGCGGGGGCTGGGCGGCGCCCCAGGATCCCGGCTCCGCCGGGCACCGGGCTCTGCCCGGACCCGCGCCTCAAACGCCGGCGAGGCCGGAATCGCTACAGCTCGGGGATCAGCGCACCCCGGCGGGAGAGGAGGAAGCGTTTGAACTCCGCCACCGGGGGTGTGTCCGGATGGCCGTCGAGCCAGGCGACGCCGATCTCGCGGACCGCGCGCGGGGCGGTGACCGTAAGCTCGACCACACCGGGGCGGGCCACGGCGGGTGGGGGCAGGAGGGCCACGCCCAGGCCTGCGGCGACCAGGCCGCGCAGGGTTTCGGCCTCCTCGCCCTCGAAGGCGACCCGGGGGGTGAAGCCGGCTTCCGCGCACAGGTTGTCGGTGATGCGGCGCAGGCCGTAGCCGGGTTCCAGGGTGACGAAGGTTTCCTCGGCGGCCTCGGCGAGGCGGATGCGCTTGCGGCCGGCGAGGCGGTGGTCGTCGGGGACGACGAGGCGCAGGCGCTGTTCGTCGAGGCGGCGGGCGACGAGGTCGGGGGCGTCCGGGACGGGTGAGGTGAGGCAGAGGTCGAGTTCGCCGGAGCGCAGCTTCTCCAGCATGGCCTCGCCGTAGTTCTGGACGAGGGAGAAGCGGATCCGGGGGTGGTCGGCGCGGAAGGCGCGGATGAGGCCGGGTACGGTCTCGGAGCCCAGGGTGTGCAGGAAGCCGAAGGCGACCTTGCCGTAGGCGGGGTCGGCGTCCTGCTGGACGGATTCGGCGGCGCGGGCGATGCCGTCGAGGGCCTGCTCGGCGGAGGCCAGGAAGGTGCGGCCGGCGGTGGTGAGGGCGACGGTACGGCCCTTGCGGGCGAACAGCGTGACGCCCAGGTCGTGTTCGAGGCGGACCATCGCCCGCGAGAGGGTGGACTGCGGGACGCCCAGTTCGTGTGCCGCGCGGGTGACGTGCTCGTGCCGGGCGACGGCCGCGAAGTACGCGAGGCGCGGGGCCAGCAGTTGTGTCACGGACAAGTCTTCTTCGTAACGGTTCATCGACGTGCGCCGCCCTGAGCTGTGCTGATGCATGAGTGGATCGATTATCGCGATTCTGTGCATTGGACGCATGAAAAAGGCGGGCCTACCGTCGAAGCATGCCTCCCGCTCATACCGGGGCATCCGTCACCACGGGTGCCTCCACCCCGTCGTCTCCCGGCTCCGTCGATCAAGACGGTGAAGCCCTCTCCCCCGGCCGCCCCGGCTACCGCCGGATGAGCCTCGCGCTCTTCGCCGCCGGACTCGCGACCTTCGCCCTCCTCTACTCCACCCAGGCGCTGCTGCCCGCGATCTCCGCCGGTTTCGGCGTGACGGCGGGTCAGGCCAGCTGGACGGTGTCCGCGGCCACCGGTGCGCTCGCCCTGTTCGTCCTGCCGCTCAGTGCGCTGTCCGAGCGCTTCGGGCGGACCCGGATGATGATCTGCTCCATGGTCGTGGCCGTGGGCGTCGCGCTGCTGATCCCCCTCGCGCCGAACCTGGAGTGGCTGATCGGGCTGCGCGCCGTCCAGGGCGCGGCGATCGCCGGTATCCCCGCCTCCGCGATGGCGTACCTCGCGGAGGAGGTCAAGCCGAAGGCGCTGGTCGCCGCGATCGGCCTGTTCGTGGCGGGCAACTCCATCGGCGGCATGAGCGGCCGCCTCGTCACCGGCTGGGCCGCGCAGTTGTGGGGCTGGCGGGCCGGGCTGGGCGCCGTCGCCCTGATGTCGCTGGCCTGCGCGGTGGCGTTCCTGGTGCTGCTGCCCCGGGCGCGGTTCTTCCGGCCGGCGTCGCTGAACCCGCGTGCGGTGGGTCGTACCGTCGCCGGTCACCTGCGCGATCCGCTGCTGCTGCGGCTGTACGGGATCGGCGCGCTGTTCATGACCGTCTTCGGCGCGGTGTACACCGTCATCGGCTACCGCCTGGTCGAGGAGCCGTTCTCGCTCGGGCAGGGCGTGATCGGCTCGATCTTCCTGATCTACCTGGTCGGTACGGTCTCCTCGGCGGCCGCCGGCCAGTTGGTGGCCCGGACGGGGCGGCGCGGTGCGCTGTACCTGGCGGTGACCACCACCGCGCTGGGGCTGCTGCTGTCGCTGTCGGATTCCCTGGCCGCGATCCTGGTCGGCCTGATCCTGATCACGGCGGGCTTCTTCGCGGGCCACGCGGTGGCCTCCTCGGCGGTGAGCCGGACGGCGAAGACGGGCCGCGCGCAGGCCTCCGCCCTGTACCAGTCGGCGTACTACCTGGGCTCCAGCGCGGGCGGCACCCTGGGTGCGCTCGCCTACCACTCGGCGGGCTGGGCGGCCACGGTCGGCATCGCGCTGCTGGCGGTGCTCGGCGTCGTGTCGATCACCCTGTACGGCTCGCACGCGGCCCGTGCGGAGCGGCGCCTGCCGGTGTCCGCCGCGGCCGCGCGCTGAGAGACACGCCCGAACGGTCCTTGGGCCGTTCGGGCTGCCGTTGTCAGAGCCCTCCGGTAGTTTCCGAGGTATCGGATCCGGCCAGGGGGAAAGGCATCATGAGCGAGCTCGCGACGACACCGCAGGACCTCGACCTCGACGCGGCGATGGACCGGTACCGCGTCGAGCTCACCGGCTACTGCTACCGGATGCTGGGCTCCTCCTTCGACGCCGAGGACGCCGTGCAGGACACGTACGTCCGTGCCTGGCGCAGCTACGAGAAGTTCGAGGGCCGCTCCTCGCTGCGGTCGTGGCTGTACCGGATCGCCACGAACGTGTGCCTGGACCTGCTGAACGCGGGGAACAAGCGGGCCCGCCCGATGGACCTGACCGCGCCGCAGCACCAGGCCTCCGCCGTGCTCAACGAGCGCTCCGAGGTGACCTGGCTGGAGCCGGTCCCGGACGGGCGGGTGCTGCCGCAGACCGCCGACCCGGCGGAGATGGCCCTGGCGAAGGAATCGGTGCGCCTGGCCTTCGTCGCGGCGCTCCAGCACCTGCCGGCGAAGCAGCGGGCCGTGCTGATCCTGCGCGAGGTGCTGGCCTGGAAGGCCGACGAGGTCGCCGTGCTGCTGGAGACGACGGTGGCGTCGGTGAACAGCGCCCTTCAGCGGGCCCGAGCCACTCTGGCCTCGCACGGGATCCGCGACAGCGACCCGGCGGACCCGCTCGACGCGGACCAGGCGAAGCTGCTGGAGCAGTACCTTTCCGCCTTCGAGGCCTACGACATCACCCGGCTCACCACTCTCCTCCACGAGGACGCGGTGCTGTCGATGCCGCCGTTCGACCTGTGGCTGCAGGGCCACGCCGACATCGCCGCGTGGCACCTGAACCAGGGCATCGGCTGCAAGGGCTCCCGCCTGGTCCCGACGACGGCGAACGGCCTGCCGGCCTTCGGCCAGTACCGTCCGGCCGCCTCGGGCACGGGCCACGTGCCGTGGGCGCTCCAGGTCCTGGAGATCTCAGACGGCAAGATCGTCGGGCTCAACGCCTTCCTCGACACCGCCCGGTGGTTCCCGCTGTTCGGCCTCCCGGAGGAACTGGCGTAGGACGGCCCGTTGCGAAGGCGTGAACCCCCTGGAAGTGTGCTGCTTCCAGGGGGTTCACGTGGTGTTCGGCGTGCGGGTGGGTGCGTCAGACGAGGCAGCCGGATCCAGTGCTGGGGTTGGTGCAGGTGTTCCTGCCGGGACCGCCGTTGTTGATGTTGGTACCGGTGCCGCCGTTGAGGGTGTCGTTGCCCGCTTCGCCGAACAGCGAGTCGTTGCCCGCGTTGCCGCCGATGGTGTCCTTGCCGTCGCCGCCGAGGAGGGTGTCGTCGTTGTCGTCGCCGTTGATGGTGTCGTTGCCGTCAGCGCCCTCGATGCGGTCGTTTCCGGTGCCACCCATCAGGACGTCATTGCCCTGAGCGCCGCAGATGAGGTCGTCGCCGCCGAGGCCGTTGACCGTGTCGTTGCCGCGGAGGGCGAAGATCACGTCGTTGCCCGGGGTGCCGACGAGGTTGTCCGCGTGGTCGGTGCCGATGATCGTGGGCGTCGCGTTGGCACAGGTCAGCGCGTTGACGACCTGGTTGACGGTATTGCTGGTGGACGGCGCGTACGTGGTGTCACCGCCGTACTCGGCGGTGATCGGGTGGGTGCCGACGGTCAGGGTACTGACGGGGAGCGTCGCCGTGCCGGTGCCGTCGAGGGCGTCGGTGCCCAGGGTGGTGGCCCCGTCCTTGAAGGTGACCGTGCCGGTCGGGGTGCCCTCGTCACCGCTGACCGTGGCGGTGAAGGTCACGGTCTGGCCGACCACGGACGGGTTGACCGACGAGTTCAGCACGGTGGTCGTCGGGGCCTTGACGCCCAGCAGCACCGACACGTTGTTGCTGTTCGCGTTCGCGGTGACCAGGTCGAGGCGTCCGTCACCGTTGAGGTCGGCGACCGCCAGCCCGGTCGGCGCATCGCCCGTGGCGTGGGGCTCGGCCGGGCCGAACGTACCGGACCCGGTGTTCCGCAGCACCGACACGGTGTCGCTGCCCTCGTTCGTCACGACGAGGTCGGGGCCGCCGACGCCGTCGATCTGGGCCACCGCCACGGTGAACGGCATGTCGCCGCCCGAGGAGTGAGGGCTCCCGGCCGCCGGGGTGAACGTGCCCGTGCCGTTGTTCAGGAGCACCGACACGGTGTCGTCGTTGAGGTTCGCGACGGCCAGGTCGAGACCGGTAGCGCCGTCGAGGTTGCCCACGGCCACCGAGAACGGGTTGTTGCCCACCCCATAGTTCACGGCCGGGCCGAAGGCACCGGACCCGGTGTTGAGCAGCACCGACACGCTGCCGCCCACCGAGTTCGCGGTGGTGAGGTCCGGCTTGCCGTCGCCGTTGAAGTCGCCCACCGCCACCCAGAACGGGGTGTCGCCGACGGCGAAAGGACTCCCGGCCACCGGGGCGAACGTGCCCGAGCCGTTGTTCAGGAGCACCGACACGTCGTCGCTGCCGGCGTTCGCGACGGCCAGGTCGGGACCGGTGACGCCGTCGAAGTTGCCCACCGCCACCGAGACCGGCGCATCGCCCACAGGAAAGTCCGTGCGCGTCGGGAACGCCCCGGACCCGTCGCCCAGCAGCACCGAGATGTCGTCGTCGTTGGTGTTCGTGACGACGAGGTCCGCTTTGCCGTCGCCGTTGACGTCCGCGACGGCCACCGAGACGGGCAGGGCGCCCACGGTGTAGCCCGTGGCCGTGCCGTAGGCGCCCGAGCCGTTGTTCAGCAGCACCGACACGTCGTTGCTGTTCGGGTTCGCGACGGCCAGGTCGGGACCGTTGACACCGTCGAAGTCACCGGTCGCCACCGACTGGGGGCTGGTGCCGACCGGGTAGTTCACCGCCGGGGCGAAGTTCTGGGCGTGGGCCGCCGGAGCGCCGATCAGCGCGGTGAGGAACAGCGCGCCGGTCACACCGGCCAGGACGCCCCTGCGTCTGCGCCGCGCGGCGGGGGCCCCGTCGCGCGCACGGGATCCGGTGGTTCTGGTTGCGCGGCAGACCGACAGTTCGAACACGCGGCACCCTCATTCACGGCTGGCCGGGAACACCGGAGCGTGAGCCACACCGTGCACCCGACACGTGGACATGGCGGTGGCGGGCGTGCGGAGGCGGACGGGCGTGAGCCGTCGCCCCCTCTCGCAGCCCGGCAAGGCAGCACTCTGACAGCCCCGCCCGGCCGGGCGAGGCGGCGCCACGGAGCCCGCGCCCGGATCCACTCGGAAGGCCGCCCTACTCCTGGACACCACCCGCCGGTTCCCGCTGTTCGGGCTCCCCGAGCAGCTCGACGAGGCCCACGAGGTCCAGTAGCGCGCGGTAGGCGGGCCCGGCGCCGGTCACGGTGAGGGCCCCGCCGTACCCCCGGGCGGTCAGCCGCAGCCGGGCCAGGACCTCGACGGCCGCCAGGCCCGGCGCGGTGACGGCGCCGACGTCGCACTCCACCGTGCGCGCCCCGTCCTCGTACATCCGGGCCAGGCGCGCGCACAGCCGCGCGGCGTCCTGTCGGGTCGGGCTGGGTCCGGGCAGTACGAGTCTCGTGATCTCCACGTAGGGGGGACTCCCGGGGCCTCCGGAACTCATCGGCAGGCGGTGAAGCCTTACGGGCGGGGGAAGCCGAACGTGTCGAGGGTGAGGTCGAACGGCTCGGAAAGGTGGACGGCCTCGCCGAACTTGCCGGCGTGCAGGACGCGGTACTTGCCGTCGCTGGGCTCGCCGTAGAGATGGATGGTCGGGCTGCCGGTCGCGTGCGGGTCGATCAGGAGGTAGAGCGGAACGCCCGCCGCCGCGTAGCCGTTGAGCTTGGAGACGCGGTCGTGCACGGCGTTCGAACGCGAGGTGATCTCGACCACGAGCTCGGCGGCGGCCGCGGGAACGAAGTTGTCCCGTTCAGGAACCGCTTCCTTCGGCACCACCGCGAGATCCGGGATGTACAGACCCGTGCGGCTTGGAACGGCTGTGTTGAGGGTCTGGAAGACCTCCCAGTCGTCGGGGATCCCGGCGTACAGGCGTCGCTGTAGCGACACCGCGATCAAGTTGTGGGCGTTGGCGGGTGGTGGTGCCACGGTGATGATCCCCTCGATGATCTCCACCTTGCAGCCCTTCGGCACGTCCATCTCCTCCCAGAGGCGGACCACCGAGTCCCAGTCGTCACCGCGCGGGGGTTGGTGCTCGACCGCGAGTGCGCTCATGGTGTGCTCCTATCGGTTCGTCACCGATCCCAGCATGCCGAACGGGACCGGCGGGGGTCCACCGGTCCCGTTCACCCGAAGGGGAAGCCGCAGGTCAGGCGATGCGGTCCAGCACGATCGGCGTGGCGGAGAACGCCGTGCCGGCCGGGGCGATGTCGTACGTGCCCTCCAGGGAGGCCAGGGCGTACTCGAACTTCTCCGGGGTGTCCGTGTGCAGGGTCATCAGCGGCTGTCCGGCCGTCACGGTGTCGCCCGGCTTCGCGTGGAGCTCGATGCCCGCGCCCGCCTGCACCGGGTCCTCCTTGCGCGCGCGGCCGGCGCCCAGGCGCCAGGCGCCGACGCCCACGCCGTAGGCGTCCAGGCGGGTCAGGACGCCCGACTCGGGGGCGGTGACCACGTGCTGCTCGCGGGCGACCGGCAGGGCCGCGTCCGGGTCGCCGCCCTGGGCCGCGATCATCCGGCGCCAGTGGTCCATCGCGGAGCCGTCGGCCAGCGCCTTCGCCGGGTCGGCGTCCTTGATGCCCGCGGCGTCCAGCATCTCCTTGGCCAGGGCGATGGTCAGCTCGACGACGTCCGCGGGGCCGCCGCCGGCCAGGACCTCAACCGACTCGCGGACTTCGAGGGCGTTGCCGGCCGTCAGGCCGAGCGGGGTGGACATGTCGGTGAGCAGGGCGACCGTCTTGACGCCGGAGTCGGTGCCGAGGCCCACCATGGTGCGGGCGAGCTCGCGGGCGTCCTCGATGTTCTTCATGAAGGCGCCGGAGCCGACCTTCACGTCCAGGACGAGCGAGCCCGTGCCCTCGGCGATCTTCTTGGACATGATCGAGGAGGCGATGAGCGGGATGGCCTCGACCGTGCCCGTGACGTCGCGCAGGGCGTAGAGCTTCTTGTCCGCCGGGGCCAGGCCGTCGCCCGCCGCGCAGATGACCGCGCCGGTGGTGTCGAGGACGTGCATCATCTCCTCGTTGGACAGCAGCGCGCGCCAGCCGGGGATGGACTCCAGCTTGTCGAGGGTGCCGCCGGTGTGGCCGAGGCCGCGACCGGAGAGCTGCGGGACGGCCGCGCCGCAGGCGGCGACGAGCGGGGCCAACGGCAGGGTGATCTTGTCGCCGACGCCACCGGTGGAGTGCTTGTCGGCGGTCGGGCGGGACAGCGCGTCGAAGTTCATGCGCTCGCCGGAGGCGATCATCGCGGCGGTCCAGCGGGCGATCTCGGTGCGGTTCATGCCGTTGAGCAGGATGGCCATCGCCAGCGCCGACATCTGCTCGTCGGCGACGATGCCGCGGGTGTAGGCGTCGATGACCCAGTCGATCTGCTCGGGGCTCAGCTCGCCGCGGTCCCGCTTGGTCCGGATGACGGAGATGACGTCCATGTGGTGCTTCCTTCTACGCGCATAGAGAGAGGGGTTCAGCGGAAGTACGACGGCCCTCCGCCCAGGGGGTGGAGGGCCGTCGGCACGGTTATCTCAAGTGGTCGGGCCCGAAGGCCTGCGGCAGCATCTCCGCCAGCGGGAGGACCCCCTTGGGTGTTTCCACCAGCAGGTCCGGTCCGCCGAATTCGAAGAGCAGTTGTCGGCAGCGGCCGCACGGGACGAGGATCTCGCCCCGGCCGTCGACGCAGGTGAAGTGCGTCAGCCGGCCGCCGCCCGTGGCCTGGAGGGAGGAGACCAGACCGCACTCGGCGCACAGGCCGAGGCCGTAGCTCGCGTTCTCGACGTTGCAGCCGACGACCGTCCTGCCGTCGTCGACCAGTGCGGCGACGCCGACCGGGAAGCCCGAGTAGGGGGCGTACGCCCGGGACATGGCGTCCCGGGCGGCCTCGCGCAGGGCCTCCCAGTCGACGGTGGGCACCGACGTCACTTGCCCTCGCCCTTGCGGTACGGCATGCCGTCCGCCTTGGGCATCCGCAGGCGCTGCGAGGACAGCGCGAGGACCAGCAGCGTGGTCACGTACGGGGCCGCGTCCACGAACTGGCTCGGCACCGAGTCGGTCAGCGAGTACCAGACGAACAGCCCCGCGGAGCAGGCCAGCGCGATGGCGCCCTGGAAGTGCTTCCTCTTGTACAGCTGCCAGACGAAGACGATCACGAGCACGATCGCGAGGAGCAGCAGCATCGCGTGGACGTTCGTGGCGCCACCGCGCAGCTTGAGGCCGTCGATGTAGCCGAACATGCCCGCACCCAGCGCCATGCCGCCCGGCATCCAGTTACCGAAGATCATCGCGGCGAGACCGATGTAGCCGCGGCCGCCGGTCTGGCCCTCCTGGTAGATCGGGCTGGCGACGATCGACAGGAACGCGCCGCCGAGGCCCGCGAGGGCGCCCGAGACGATCACGGCGATGTACTTGTACTTGTAGACGTTGACGCCGAGGGACTCCGCGGCGGTGGGGTTCTCGCCGCAGGAGCGCAGCCGCAGGCCGAAGCTGGTGCGCCACAGCACCCACCAGGTGCCCGGGACCAGCAGCAGGGCGACGATCGTCAGCAGCGACAGCTCGGTGACCAGGCCGCCGATGACGCCGGCGAGGTCCGAGACGAAGAACCAGTGCTTGGCCTGGAGGTCGGACATCCAGTCGGACAGCCCAGGCACCGTGATCTTGTAGATCGGCTCGACCTGCGGCGACTGCTTCGAGGAGCCGCCCGGCGCCTTGTCGAAGGTGAAGTTCGACAGGTACTGGGTGAAGCCCAGCGCCAGGATGTTGACCGCCACACCGGAGACGATGTGGTTGACGTTGAAGGTGACCGTCATGATCGCGTGCAGCAGGCCGCCGATGGCGCCGCCGGCGATGCCGGCGATGACGCCCGTCCACGGGCCCCACTGGTAGCCGGCCCAGGCACCGAACCAGGTGCCGAGGATCATCATGCCTTCGAGGCCGATGTTGACGACGCCCGCGCGCTCGGCCCACAGACCGCCGAGGCCGGCGAGGCCGATCGGCACGGCGAGCGAGAGGGCACCGGAGACCTGGCCGACGGAGGTCAGGTCGTTCGCGCCGCTGATCAGGCGGACCACCGAGACCAGCGCGAGGGCGCCCGCGATGATCAGCATGATCCACGGGAGGGTGAGCTTCTTGCGGCCGGCCGACTTCTTCGGGGCGGCGGCCGTCGCGGAAACGGTGCTGGTGCTCACGCCGCGACCTCCTTCTCGCTCTTGATGGCGTGGCCCGCGGCCAGTTCCTCGCCGACCTTCTGCTGCTGGCGGCGGATGCCGTAACGGCGGATGAGCTCGTACGAGACGACGACCGCGATCACGATCAGGCCCTTCATGATCGTGCCGATCTCCTTCGCGTAGCCGGCCGTGTCGAGGCCCGCGGAGGCCTTGTCGATGAAGGCCATCAGGAAGGCGGCGAAGAAGATGCCGACCGGGTTGTTGCGGCCGAGCAGCGCGATGGTGATGCCGGTGAAACCGACACCGGTCGGGAAGGCCAGGTTGTACGTGTGCGTCTCGCCCAGCAGCTGCGGCATGCCCGCGAGGCCGGCGACCGCACCGGAGATGAGCATCGCGGTGATGATCATCTTCTTGGCGTCGACGCCGGAGGCCTGTGCGGCGGACTCGCTGGCGCCGGTGGCGCGCAGGTCGAAGCCGAAGCGGGTCCGGTTGAGCGTGAACCAGTAGACGAGGCCGAGGGCGAAGGCCACGAAGGTGAAGCCGTAGATCTCCAGGCCGTCGCCGATGGACAGCGCCGGGAACCAGCCGGACTCGGCGATGTCGCCGGTCGTCAGGTCGTTGGAGCCCGCCGGCTGGACGCCAAGGTTCTTCGTCAGCATCAGCCAGGCGATCAGGGCGGTCGCGATGGCGTTCAGCATGATCGTGGAGACGACCTCGCTGACCCCTCGCTTGGCCTTGAGGACACCGGCGATGCCGGCCCAGAAGGCGCCGACGAGCATCGCCACGAGGACGATCAGCAGCAGGTGCAGTGGGCCGGGCAGGACCACGGCCGCACCGACCACCGCGGACAGCATCGCCGCGAGGCGGTACTGGCCGTCGACGCCGATGTTGAAGAGGTTCATGCGGAAGCCGATGGCCACGGCCATGGCCGCCAGGTAGTACGTACCGGCCTGGTTCACGATGAGGACCTGGACGTCCTCGTAGCCGGCGTTCTCCACCATGATCCGCAGCGGCTCGATCGGGTCGATGCCCGTCGCGGCCAGCACGATCATGGTCAGCAGGAAGGCGCTGACCAGTGCCAGCACGGGCCCGGCGATGCCGAGGATCAGCCGGTCCTTGTCGAATTTCTTCATCGGGCCTCGTCCTCCGGTGCATCGGTACCGGCCTCGGTACCGGCGGCGGAGTGGTTGTCGGTTGCTTCCAGGTGCCCGGTCGCGGCGCCCGTCATGGCGGTGCCGAGCTCCTCCGGGGTGACGGTCGCCGGGTCGGCGTCCGCCACGAGGCGGCCGCGGTAGATCACCCGCAGGGTGTCGGACAGGCCGATGAGCTCGTCCAGGTCGGCGGAGATCAGCAGGACGGCCAGACCCTCGCGGCGGGCCTCGCGGATCGCGTCCCAGATCTGCGCCTGCGCGCCGACGTCCACGCCGCGGGTGGGGTGGGCGGCGATGAGGAACTTCGGGTTGTGGCTCATCTCGCGGCCGACGATCAGCTTCTGCTGGTTGCCGCCGGAGAGCGAGGCCGCGGTCACGTCGATGCCGGGCGTGCGGACGTCGTACTCGACGACGATGCGCGCGGTGTCCTTGCGGGCGGCCTTCGTGTCGAGGATGCCGCGCTTGGAGTTGGGCGCCTCGGTGACGTGGCCGAGGATGCGGTTCTCCCACAGCGGGGAGTCCAGCAGCAGGCCGTGGCGGTGGCGGTCCTCGGGGATGTAGCCGATGCCGTCGACCCGGCGCTTGCGGGTCGGGGCGGTGGAGATGTCGGCGCCGTCCAGAGTGATCGTTCCGCCGTCCGGGATGCTCATGCCCATGAGGGCCTCGATGAGCTCCGTCTGGCCGTTGCCCTCGACGCCGGCGATGCCGAGCACCTCACCCTTGTGGATGGTGAAGTCGATGCCGGCGAGCACCTCGCGGACGATGCCGTCCGGGTCGGTGGCGGCCAGTCGCAGGCCCTCGACCTTGAGCATCGGCGTGGTGGTCACCGTGGACTCGCGGGTCTCGGGCGAGGGGAGCTCGGAGCCGACCATCAGCTCGGCGAGCTGCTTGGTGGTGGCGGTCTTCGGGTCGGCGGTACCGACGGTGGTGCCGCGCCGGATGACGGTGATGTCGTCGGCGACCTTCAGGACCTCGCCCAGCTTGTGCGAGATGAAGATGACCGTCAGGCCCTCGGCCTTGAGCTCGCGCAGGTTGTCGAAGAGCGCGTCCACTTCCTGCGGCACGAGCACGGCGGTCGGCTCGTCGAGGATGAGGATCCTGGCGCCGCGGTAGAGGACCTTGAGGATCTCCACGCGCTGCCGGTCGGCCACACCGAGGTCCTCGACCAGGGCGTCGGGGCGCACGCCGAGGCCGTACGCGTCCGAGATCTCCTTGATCTTCTTGCGGGCCTTGGCGCCGATGCCGTACAGCTTCTCGCCGCCGAGGACCACGTTCTCCAGGACGGTGAGGTTGTCGGCGAGCATGAAGTGCTGGTGCACCATGCCGATGCCGCGGGCGATGGCGTCGCCGGGACTGGCGAAGGAGATCTGCTCCCCGTCGATGGCGATGGTGCCCTCGTCCGGCTTCTGCATGCCGTAGAGGATCTTCATCAGGGTCGACTTGCCGGCGCCGTTCTCGCCGATCAAGGCATGGACCGTGCCCTTGCGGACGGTGATCGCGATGTCCTTGTTGGCGACGACGCCGGGGAAGCGCTTGGTGATGCCGTGCAGTTCTACGGCGGGGGGCGGGCTGGACGCGTTGATGACGCACTCTCCTTGGCGCGGAAGGAGCGGAAGGCAGGGGGACAGGGCGGGGAGTGAAAGTATCGCGTCCACGATGCTTCTACGCGCGTAGCACTGTCAGAAGTGAAAACTTGCGGCCGACTGGCCACGAGCCCCACTGAACGCGGCTCGGGGCCCGGGAGCGATTGAGACCGCTGCCCGGACCCCGGAGACCACGACTACATGTCAGGAACGGCCTTACGGGGCGGTCTTGACGTTGATCTTCTTGGCGATGATGTCGGCCTTGGCCTTCTCCACCGCGGCGACGACGTCCGTCATCTCCTTGTACTTCGGGTTGGAGTCGGCCAGGCCGACGCCCTCCTTGTCCAGGCCGTAGCGGATCTCACCGGTGGTCGGCTTGCCGTCGTGGACCGACTTGATCAGGTTGTAGACGGAGTCCGAGACGTCCTTGGTGACCGAGGTCAGGATCGCGTCCTTGTACTTCGACAGACCGGCCTGGTTGTACTGGTCGGAGTCGACGCCGATGGCCCACTTGCCCTTGGCCGAAGCGGCCTCGATGGCACCGGAACCCGCGAGACCGGCGGCGGCGTAGACCACGTCGGCGCCCGCGTCGATCTGACCCTGCGCGGCGGCCTTGCCGAGGTCGGGCTTGGAGAAGCCGTCGAAGTTCGGCGGCTGGGTCAGGTACTGGACCAGGACCTTGGCGTTCGGGTTGGTGTCCTTGACGCCCTGCGCGAAGCCCGCCTCGAACTTCTTGATCAGCGGAACCTCGACACCGCCGATGAAGCCGACCGTGCCGGTCTTGGACGCCTTGGCGGCGGCGACGCCGGCCAGGTAGGAGCCCTGCTCCTCGTTGAAGACCATGTTGGCGATGTTCGCGCCGGTCACCGAGGTGTCGTCGATGATGCCGAAGGTGGTCTTCGGGAACTTCGGCGCGACCTTCTTGATGGCCGGGGCGTAGGAGAAGCCGACGCCGATGACCGGGTTGTTGCCCTTGCGGGCCAGCTCGGTGAGGCGCTGGACCTTGTCGGCCTCGCCCTCGCCGTCGGTGGGCTCGGCCTCGGAGGTGGTGACCTTCAGGTCGGTCTTGGCCTTCTCCATGCCGGCGTAGGCGGCGTCGTTGAACGACTGGTCGCCGCGGCCGCCGATGTCGTACGCGATGGCGACGCTCTCGGCCTTCGACGTGCTGTCGGAAGAGGTGTCAGACGACTTCTTACCGCCACAGGCGGTGGCCGAGAGGGCCAGCGCCGCGGACGCGATGCCCACGGTGGCGATCCTGGTGATCCGGCGCAAGGGGAGGCTCCTTCAAAACCTGACCGAAGCGCCACGACCGGCGCTGGTTTAGCGGCGATCGTAACGCGCGTAGATGTCAGTTAAAGGCCCGTTCATGAGTCGTTATCGGATCGTCGCGAATCAGACAGTGACCGATCGGTAACGAGTCACACGCCCAACCCTTGTGTACCAAGGGCTGGACGCGTCCGCCGGGAGGCTCGCCGATGGGGTAGAAAATTCGGTTCGGCCCGGTCCGGATCCGGGCCTCACCGGCTACCTCGCGCGTCGGCCGTCGAGCAGGGCGGCCGCCGTGAAGAACTCGACCCCGACCTCGATCGCGGACTCGTCGACGTCGAAGTCGCCCCGGTGCAGGTCGTGCTTGGCGAGGTCACCGGGGGTGCGGACGCCCAGCCGGGCCATGGCGCCGGGGACGTGCTCCAGGTACCAGGAGAAGTCCTCCCCGCCCAGGCTCTGCTCGGTGTCCTCGACCGAACCGGCGCCGCGGCGGGCCGCCATCGCCTCCCGGAGCAGTTCGGTGACCACCGGGTCGTTGACCACCGGCGGGACCCCGCGCACGTGGTTGATCTCGAACTTCGCCCCGTGCATCGTCGCGACCTCGTCGATCGCCGCGTGGATCATGTCCGGGGCCTCGTGCCACGCGGCGAGGTCGAGGCACCGTACGGTCCCGGACAGCTCGGCGTGCATCGGGATGACGTTGCAGGCGTGCCCGGCCTCGATGCGGCCCCAGGTGACGGACATCCCCGAGCGGGCGTCCATGCGGCGGGCCAGCAGCGCGGGTACGTCGACGGCCACGCGGGCGGCGGCCGTCACCAGGTCGGTGCTCAGGTGCGGGCGGGCGGTGTGCCCGCCGGGGCCGGAGAGCGCGACCTCCAGCCGGTCGCAGGCCGAGGTGATCGGACCGGGCCGCAGCCCGATCCTGCCGGCGTCGACCCGGGGGTCGCAGTGCACGGCGATGATCCTGCCGACGCCGTCCAGCACCCCGGAGTCGATGGCGTCGGTGGCCCCGCCCGGGAGCACCTCCTCGGCGGGCTGGAAGAGCAGCCGCACGGGGCGGGGCAGCAGCCCCTGGCGGTCGAGCTCGGCGAGGACGAGGCCGGCACCGAGGACGACGGCGGTGTGCACGTCGTGGCCGCAGGCGTGGGCGCGGTCCGGGAAGGTCGAGCGGTACGAGACGTGCGTCTTGGCATCCGGGATGGGCAAGGCGTCGATGTCCGCGCGCAGCGCCAGCATGGGACGTACGCCGTCCCAGGAGCCGACGTCACAGATGAGTCCCGTGCCGGACTTCAGTACCCGTGGTCGCAGGCCGGCTTTCTCCAGTCGGGCCTTGATGGCGGCCGTGGTCCGGAATTCCTGGTGCCCGAGCTCGGGATGCATGTGCAAGTCCCGGCGGAAGGCGATCAGTTCGGCACGCAGGTGGTCCGGAAGCTTGCCGGGCAGCTCGGACCGGTCGGACACGGCGGGCTGGGCGGTCTGGGACTCGCGGGACATCAACTGGTTCACCCGTTGAAGCCTAGGCGCACGGATAGGTCAACTGACTGGGGATCCACAAAAGTTCATGCCGTTAGGGGAAAGATTCCCGGCCTCTGGACGCATGACCGGGCGGGCCCGCGGGTACACTCGCACGCTCATCCGGCCGCGGGTGCCGCCTGAGCAGGAAGTCTGTGTACATCTCGGGCCGTGTCGGTGACTCCCGCGAGGAATCCGCGGGCCCGCGGCGAGGCGGCGGCGGTCAGCCAGTCCGGGTCCACATCGCATACGGCCACGGTGACGCCGGTGCCGGCCAGGGCGTACGGCAGCGTGTGCACGACCGTGGAGGGGAAGCTGACGATGGTCCGGCCGACGGGGCCGCGCCGGGCGATCAGCTCCAGCGGCAGGTCCGGCCGTACGATCTCCAGCCCGGTCGCCTCGCTCAGCGCGCGCAGCTTCTCGGCGGACTCCCGGCGGTGGGCGAAGTAGCGGGTGGCGCCGTGCTCGCGGGTCAGGGCGCGCACCGCGTCCAGGTAGCGGTCCGGGTCCACCACGCCGGTCTCGACCAGGGAGGTGCCGACCAGGTCGGTGCCCTTGGTCAGGCGCGGCGGGCCGAACCGGGCGCGGGTCCAGGCGAAGTCGTTGACCCGCAGCGTCATGCCGCCGTGCGGGGCGACGGGCATCGAGCTGAACACCTCGACGGTGCGGCCGCTGCCCGCGGCCGGGGTGAAGCGGCGCCGCGCGGTCGCCGAGACCGGCGCGTACGCCAGCTCGCGGACGCGGGCCGGCAGTCCGCCGCCGCCGACGCGGTGCCAGCGGACGAGACGTTCGCCGCGGGCGATCTGGGCGACGAACTCCATGGTGGCGGTGCCGTCGTCGACCACCACGAGCTCCTCGGCCCGTACGAGGGTGAGCAGCAGCTGGACGTAGCGCGAGAAGGGGTCGCCGACGACGACCGTGCGGGCGGCCCGGACGTCGTGGGCCAGTGCCGCGAGCGCCTTGAAGGGCGCGAGCCGCCCGCCGCGCGCCTCCTGCCAGCGGACCTCGTGCCCCTCGTCCCGGGCCAGCGCCGCCATCCGGCGCAGCTGGCCGCGGGACATGGGGTCGGTGGGGGGCAGTACGACGATCCGCAGGCCCCCCTCGGCCGGTACGGGCGTCTGCGGTGACACGGGCCCGGATGACGGGTCGGCCGCCCCGGTGCGGCCCGTGACGTCCCGGGTCGGTTGGTTGGGGATAGCCGCGAGGAGGCGTCCGCCCTCCGGGGCGGCACCCCGCGCGTGCGCCCACTCCAGCACGTTCAGCAGCTGGACCGGGCTCTCGACAAACGCCAGGGTGGAGGCGGAACGGGGCACGGCGTACTCCTCGTCGGGGGGCGGAACCTCTTCGCGGCGGACCGGGCGGACCGGGGTCAGACGGTGGCCAGGTCTCCCTGGACGCGGCGGAGCTTCTTCATGGGCCCGAGCTCGGACTCGTAGACGCGCTTGACGCCGTCGCCGAGGGCGGTCTCGATGGTGCGGATGTCGCGGACGAGGCGGGTGAGGCCGCCGGGCTCCACGGAGGCGGCCTGGTCGGAGCCCCACATCGCGCGGTCCAGGGTGATGTGGCGCTCGATGAAGGTGGCGCCGAGGGCGACGGCGGCGAGGGTGGTCTGCAGGCCCGTCTCGTGGCCGGAGTAGCCGATCGGGACGTTGGGGTACTCCTCGCGCAGGGTGTTGATCACCCGCAGGTTGAGCTCCTCGGCCTTGGCCGGGTACGTGGAAGTGGCGTGGCAGAGCAGGATGTTGTCGCTGCCGAGCACCTCGACGGCGTGGCGGATCTGCCTCGGGGTGGACATGCCGGTGGAGAGGACGACGGTGCGGCCGGTGGCGCGCAGGGAGCGCAGCAGTTCGTCGTCGGTGAGGGAGGCGGAGGCCACCTTGTGGGCGGGGACGTCGAACTTCTCCAGGAAGGCGACGGCCTCGGTGTCCCACGGGGAGGCGAACCAGTCGATGCCGCGCTTGGCGCAGTGCTCGTCGATGGCGCGGTACTCGGTCTCGCCGAACTCGACCTTGTGGCGGTAGTCGATGTAGGTCATGCGGCCCCAGGGGGTGTCGCGCTCGATGTCCCACTGGTCGCGCGGGGTGCAGATCTCCGGGGTGCGCTTCTGGAACTTGACGGCGTCGCAGCCGGCTTCGGCGGCGGCGTCGATGAGGGCGAAGGCGTTGCCGAGGTCGCCGTTGTGGTTGATGCCGATCTCGCCGACGACGTAGACGGGGCGGCCGGGGCCGGCGGTGCGCGAGCCGAAGGTGCGGTGGCGGGGGTCGGCGAGGGTGGAGGTCATTGCAGGAGGTGTCCTTCGGTGCGGGGGCGTCGTGTGGTGCGGGGGTGTGTGGTGCGGGTCGGGTCGTTCCGCGTCCTCGTCGAAGAGCGGTGCGAGGAGTCGGGCGCGGGCCAGGTCGTGCGGGTCGTCGATCTCCAGGACCCGGGCCGGGTCGGTGGCGACGGGCAGGGTCCGGCCGAAGAAGCGGTGGCGGGCGGCGCGGAAGCCGGCGGCGTCCATCGCGTAGGCGGCGCCGGTCTCCAGCAGGTCCTGGGGGCGGTCCTGGCGGCGGGGGCGGTGGGCCTTGTCGTGGTTGACGCCGGCCGCGGAGCCGTCGGCGTCCGCACGCCACAGGAAGCCGTGGAAGGGGGCCGCGGTCAGGGCCGAGTCGGCGGCTCCCGTGGCCACGGCGGCGGCGACGGACTCCACCTCGCCGGGGGTCAGGAAGGGGCTGGTGCACTGGACGAGGAGGACCACGTCCACGGTGAGGGAGTGCAGTTCCTCGAAGGCTTCGAGGGCGTGCAGGACGGCGGCCTCGCTGCTCGCGGTGTCGCCGGAGATCGCGGTGGGGCGGGCGATGACGTCGGCGCCGGCCGCGCGGGCGGCGGCGGCGATGGACTCGGAGTCGGTGGAGACCACGACATCGGTGACGCTCGGCGCGGAGCGGCAGGCCCGTACGGCGCGCGCGACGAGCGGGATCCCGCCCACGGGGGCGGTGTTCTTCCCGGGGACTCCCTTGGAGCCGCCGCGCGCCGGGATCACGGCGAGGACGCGCGGGCGCGGGCTCGTCCGGGCGCCGGGGTCGGTGCCCGGGCCGGGGTGGGTGCTTGGGCCGGGGCGGGTGCCGGGGCCGGGGCGGGTGCCGGAGTCGGTACCCGGGCCGGGGCGGGCGCCGGAGTCGGTGCCCGGGCCGGGGCGGATGCCGGAGTCGGTACCCGGGCCGGGGCGGATGCCGGAGTCGGTACCCGGGCCGGGACGGGTGCCGGGGCCGGGGCGGGTGCCGGAGTCGGTGCCCGGGCCGGGGCGGGCGCCGGAGTCGGTACCCGGGCCGGGGCGGGTGCCGGGGTCGGTGCCCGGGCCGGGGCGGATGCCGGAGTCGGTGCCCGGGCGGGGGTGGGTGGACGTGTTCACAGCTCCCCCAGCCGGCGGATCACCGGGGCCACGCGCTGCACCCCGTGCCGGTACGCCCCGCGGGCGGCCTCGCGCAGGTGCGAGCGGATCCACCGGCGCAGCCGGGACTCCCCCGCCGCCTCCCGCAGCGCGCCGGGCAGCGGGGTGCCGTCGGGCCGCAGGTGCTGTCGCGCGAGGATCCCGGGCAGGTACCCGGGGGCGGTTTCGAGCGTGTAGTACGGCGCGGGGGCGGGCAGTTCGCCCGCGGCGAGCAGCCGGTTCAGCTTCGCCCGCGCGTCGGCGTACGGGTCGCCCGCCGGCACGCCTGCCGCGGGCCCGGCGGGAATGGCTGCCACGGAGGCCACCGCAAGCGCCGGAGGGGGCAGGGCGGCCGAGTCGGCCGCGCCCTGCGGGGCGCCGACGGACTGCGGGTCGTCCGGCGCGGCCGCACCTTGCGGGGCATCGACCAGCAGAACGGCGTCCGGCGCAGTCGGGATCCGAGCGGCGCCGTCACCGGCGGAGGTGACCGCACCCGCCCGGGCCCGCGGGGCGTCGCCCTGGAGAGCGGCGCGGGCGGCCGGGGCCGCCGAGGCCCAGGCGGCATCGGTCGGCGCGGCCGAACCCCGCGCGACGAGCCTCGGTGCAGCCGGATCGGCGGCCGCACCGGCGGGGGTTGGCACGGGGAGCTTCGGCGCAGCCGGGGGGCGGACGCCCTGGGCCGCGAGCCAGGCCGGGTCCCCCTGCGGGAGCAGGCCCGCGTCGAGTTGGTCCCACGAGGCCAGGCAGCCCGAGCCGAGGAAGTGGTGGTTGCCGAGGGCCTCGCGGATGCCGAGGTCGGTGAGGACGGCCGTCGGGATGCCCCGGTGCAGGGATTCGAGGGCGGCGGTGGAGGAGACGGTGACCAGCAGGTCGGTGCCGTCCAGGACCTCGCCCATGTTCCCGTAGACCAGACGGCAGTTGACCGGCAGCCCGCCGGGGATCCGCTCCGCGAGCCGCTGGTACGGCTGTTCCTCCAGGTGCGTGGTGTGCTCCCCGGGCTTGCTGCGCAGCTTGATCAGCACCTCCCGCTCGGGGTGCAGCCGCGCGTGCCCGGCGGCCCGTTCCAGCAGGTACGCGCGGTCTGCGCGGCTGTCGGGGACGGAGGGCTGCACGGCGAAGACCACCGTGTGGGCCCGGCTCCCGGCCTGCTCGTACGGGGCCCCGCCCAGGAACGGCAGCGCGGTCTCCGTGACGGCGCCGGCGTCCGCGCCGACCCCCTCGTACACGGCGCGGAACCGCTCCGCGTCGTGGCGGGAGTTGGCCAGTACGAGGTCCGCCCCGTGCCGCAGCAGCAGCCCGTCGGCGAGCTTCTCGTACACGACGCCCACGTACCCGGTGACGAACACGGGCCGGCGTGCCGGGTCCGGCCACAGGGCGCGGGCCCCGTGCAGGACGGCCTGGACGGCGCCGCCGACGAGGGCGAGGACGACCACGTCGTGGCGTTCGCGCTCGATCTCCGCGAGGAATTCGGCGCAGGTCACCTCGGACAGCCGGTCGGCCCGGACCCCCACCTCACCGAGCTGGCGCGCGGTGGGCGTGGCCCGGCCCCGCAGCAGGTATCCGGTGAGGTCGTGGTCGTCGGGTACGAGACGGCGGGCGGTGAGCGCACCCCATTTCCATCGCGTATCGGAATCGGCGAGTACGGCGACGCGTTTGCGGATCGACACGCCGCAGAAGCTATTCCGCGAATTGAGTGATCGGCCCAACGAACGCACAACAGCGGGTTAACAACGCGTCGACTGAATGCGAAACCGGACGGGTTAACACGCCTGCCGTGCGTCGTTCACATGGAATACGCATCCGGGCCATGATGAATGCCGGGCGCCGCCCTAATGTCTCGGAGGTGCCCAAGCTCTCTGTTGTCGTGCCGTTCTACAACGTGCAGACATACGCACCGGATGCCCTGAAAAGCCTCGCCTTGAACGCCCGGGACGATTTCGAGTTCGTCCTGGTCGACGACTGCTCCACGGACGGCACCCCCGATCTGCTGGAGCGGGCGGCGCGCGAGCTGCCGGGCGCGGTGCACCTCAGACACGAGCGGAACGGCGGCCTGGCCACCGCGCGCAACACCGGGCTGGACGCGGCCCGCGGCGAGTACCTCGCGTTCCTCGACGGGGACGACTGGCTGGCGCCCGGCCACCTGGCCCGGATGCTGACCGCCATCGAGGCTCTGAGCTGCGATTTCATCCGTACGGACCATGTGAAGTGCACCGGGAGGGCGCGCAGCGTGCAGCGGGTCCCCTACGGGCCGCAGGGGGTGGTCGCCGATCCGCGGACCGCGATCCTGCCCGTGGACCGCGCCACTTCGGTGGACTACCCGTACGCCTGGGCCGGCATGTACCACCGGCGGCTGCTGGACAGCGGCCTGCTGCGTTTCACCGACGGGCTGCGGACGGCGGAGGACCGGCCGTGGATCTGGCGGCTGCACCGGGAGGCGGAGTCGTTCGCCGCGGTGGGGCTGCCGGGGATCTTCTACCGGCGCGGAGTATCCACATCGCTGACGCAGATCGGCGACGAACGGCAGCTCGATTTCATCAAGGCATTCGACGAAGTCCTGTCGGACGTGCGGAAGGATCGGGAATCCGAGCTGTTGCTCCCGAAAGCCGTACGAACATATTGCGCGATTATCGCGCACCATTTCGGTTCCATCGGGAGGTTCGAACCGGCCGTGGCCAGAAAACTCCGCCTCATGAGCGCGGCCGCGCTCGGACGCATGCCCCAGGACGTACTGGACCGGGTCCTGGACTCGATGGACGTCGAACGCGCCACCGTCCTGCGCCGTGTCCGCGGCGGCCGCCGCACCCCGTCGGGGGCGACAGCCTGATGCCCACGCAGCTCTTCCTGGCCTCCACCCTCTACGGCACGGCCACGCTCGCCGCGGGCATCGACGCCGGCTCCTTCCCTCCCGCCGGCCGGCGGATCCTGCTGACCAGCAACCACGCCGTCGCCGCCGAGGTCACCCCCGGGGTCGCCGACATGCCGGGCTTCGCCGCCCTGCGTTCCCGCTTCGACGAGGTGCTCGACTGGAACGAGGTCATCGCACCGCAGCACCCGAGCACCTGGGCCCCGCGCCCGGAGGACGTCCCGTTGTGGGAGCGGCAGCTGCGCGCCCTGTGGGGGCTGGGCGAGGACCGCGTCGAGCTGATCGTGGAGTCCCTCCAGGTGCCGCCCGCGCAGACCCTGTGCCGGCTCTTCCCCGGCGCGGCCGTCGACGTCTACGCCGACGGGCTGATGAGTTACGGGCCCACGCGCTTCCGGCTCGACCCGCAGCTCGGGATGCGCGTGCGGCGGGTGCTCCACCTGGACCTCGTACCGGGGCTGGAGCCATTGCTGCTGACGGAGTTCGGGGCCCGGGCGGAGCTGGTGCCGACGGAGGCCTTCCACAAGGTCCTGACCGAACTGGCCGAGTCGACGGAATCGACGGCGTCCGCGCCCGCGTCGGCCGTGCCGCCCGGAGCCCCGCCCGCCCTGCTCCTGGGCCAGTACCTCTCCGCGCTCGACCTGATGAGCCCGGACGAGGAGGAGGAGCTGCACGTCTCGATGGTCCGGGGCGCGCACGCGCTGGGCCACACCGAGCTGGTCTTCAAACCGCATCCCAGCGCCCCGGCCGCCTACTCGCGCCGCGCCGAGGCGGAGGCCGAGCGGATCGGCGCCCGGATCACCGTGGTCGACACCCCGGTCCTGGCCGAGGCCCTCTACCAGCGGCTGCGTCCCGCTCTGGTCGTCGGCTGCTTCTCCACCGGGCTCCTGACCGCCGCCACGCTGTACGGGCTCCCGGTGGCCCGGACCGGCACGGACGCCGTACTGGCCCGCCTGACCCCGTACCCGAACAGCAACCGCGTCCCGCTCGTGCTGGTGGACGCCCTGCTGCCCGACCTCGCGGACGCCGGCGCGGTGCGCTCCTGGACCTTCCCCCCGCCCGAGCGGGTGCGGGAGGAGACGGCCGGGCTGCTCACGGCCGTCGGCTTCACGATGCAGCCGCAGATGCTGGCCGGGCGCCGGGCCGACGCCGAGGCCTACCTGGCCCGGCACCTGACCGCCCGCACGTGGCGCTACTTCACCCGCCGCCGGCTGACCGGCCTGGGCCTGCCGGGCGGCCTCCCCGCCCGGCTGTCGTTCCTGCCGCGGAGCCGGGCGGCGCGCCGCGTGGCCCGGCGGCTGAAGCGCGTGCTGGGCTGAGCGGCCTCAGCCGGTCGCCAGCTTGGCCGCGAAGCCGAGGAAGAGCACGCCCGCCGCCGAGGTGGCCCCGGCCGACAGCCGCTTGCGGCGGCGGAAGGCGTCCGAGAGCCGGGTGCCGCCGAGTATCAGCAGCGTCAGGTACAGGAAGCTGCCGGTCTGCAGCAGACCGCCCAGCAGCAGGAACGACAACGCCGGGTAGGCGTAGGACGGGTCGACGAACTGCACGAAGAAGGACATCAGGAAGAGGATGGCCTTCGGGTTGAGCATGCTGATCAGCAGCGCCCGCCGGTAGGGCCGCTCGTGCTCGCCCGCCTCGGCGGGCGCCTCCTCCACCACCTCGGCCCGCTCCGCGCGCGTGCGCCACAGCGCCCAGGCGCCGCGCATCATTCCCGCGGCCAGCCACGCCAGGTACCCGGCGCCGAGGAACTTCACCACGGTGAACGCGAGCGGGCTCGCCTTGAGCAGCGCTCCGGCGCCCAGCGCCGTCAGCAGCATCAGCACGGCGTCACCGGTGAACACCCCGGCGGCGGCCTTGTAGCCGGTGCGGACGCCGCGGCGGGCGGCCACGGACAGCACGTAGAGCGAGTTCGGGCCCGGCAACAGAATGATCAGTACCAGGCCGGCGAGATAGGTCGGAAGATCTGTCACACCCAGCATGTGCAGGAGTGTCCCACAAGGTTGCACCTGTCGGTCCACTGCGTTTCACCAAGTGGAATCGACCGGTTCGTACGTCCCCCAGACCTCCCGCAGCGCCCCGCACACCTCCCCGACCGTGGCCCGCGCCCGCAGCGCCTCCTTCATCGGGTAGAGCACGTTCTCCGTTCCGGCCGCCGCCTCCCGCAGGGCGGCGAGCGCCGCCTCCACCGCCGCCCCGTCCCGCTCGGCGCGCAACCGGGCGAGGGCCTCGCACTGCCGCGCCTCGATCGCCGGGTCCACCCGCAGCGGCTCGTACGGCTCCTCCCGCTCCAGCGCGAAGCGGTTGACCCCGACGACCACGCGCTCCCCGCGCTCGGTCTCCTGCGCGATGCGGTAGGCGTTCTTCTCGATCTCGGCCTTCTGGAAGCCGTTCTCGATCGCGGCCACCGCCCCGCCCTGGTCCTCGACCCGGCGCATCAGCGCGAGGGCCGCCGCCTCCAGTTCGTCCGTCATCCGTTCCACCGCGTACGACCCGGCGAACGGGTCCGCGGTGTGCGGCACGTCCGTCTCGTACGCGAGGACCTGCTGGGTGCGCAGCGCGAGACGGGCGGACTTCTCGGTCGGCAGCGCGATGGCCTCGTCGAAGGAGTTGGTGTGCAGCGACTGGGTGCCGCCGAGGACCGCGGCCAGCGCCTGCACGGCCACCCGTACGAGGTTCAGCTCGGGCTGCTGCGCCGTCAGCTGGACGCCCGCCGTCTGGGTGTGGAAGCGCAGCATGAGCGACTTCGGGTCCCGGGCCCCGAACTCCTCGCGCATGACGCGCGCCCAGATCCGCCGGGCCGCGCGGAACTTCGCGACCTCTTCCAGGAGGGTGGTGCGGGCGACGAAGAAGAAGGAGAGCCGGGGCGCGAACTCGTCGACCGCCATCCCGGCGGCCAGGGCCGTACGGACGTAGGCGATCCCGTCCGCGAGGGTGAAGGCCACTTCCTGCGCGGGCGAGGCCCCCGCTTCGGCCATGTGGTAGCCGGAGATGGAGATGGTGTTCCACCTGGGGATCTCGGCCCGGCAGTAGCGGAAGGTGTCGGCCGTCAGCCGCAGCGACGGCCCGGGCGGGAAGATGTAGGTCCCTCGGGCGATGTACTCCTTCAGGACGTCGTTCTGGACGGTCCCCGTCAGTTGCGCGCCCGAGATGCCCTGTTCCTCCGCCACCAGTTGGTAGAGCAGCAGGAGCAGGGCGGCGGGCGCGTTGATGGTCATGGAGGTGGAGACCCGGTCGAGCGGGATCCCGTCGAACAGGACCCGCATGTCGTCGACGGAGTCGACGGCGACGCCGACCTTGCCCACCTCGCCGTGCGCGAGCGGGGCGTCGGAGTCGTGTCCCATCTGCGTCGGCAGGTCGAAGGCGACGGACAGTCCGGTGCCGCCGCCCGCGATGAGCTGCCGGTACCGGGCGTTGGACTCGGCGGCCGTCCCGAACCCGGCGTACTGCCGCATCGTCCAGGGCCGGCCGGTGTACATGCTGGGGTAGACCCCGCGCGTGTAGGGGAACCCGCCGGGCTCCCCGAGCGCCTGCGCCGGGTCCCACCCCGTCAGGTCGCCGGGACCGTAGACGGGTTCGATGGGGATTCCGCTCTCGGTGTGCGCCGTCACGTCGTTCCTCCTTGAAGTGCTCTCCCGGCTACGGCCAAGAGATTCCTGCTTACCTTGCGGTAGCGGGCTTGACGCGGTTGACGCGCCTGACGACTGCCCTTCCGGCAGCCGGGGTGAGCGCGAGGCCCATCCGATACGGGTCCAGGACGTTCCGGGCCGCGTTGTGGTCGGCGTTGCCCGACCAGCCACAGGCCGGGTTCTTGCACACGAACACGGCCTGGGACTCTCGGCTGCCCTGTGTGGTGACACCACAGACCGAGCAGCGCCGGGAAGTGCCCGGGGCTGGAACCTTGAGCAGGGCACCACCGTTGCGGGCGACCTTGTACGCCAGCAGCTCGACCGTCCGACCCCAGGCCTCCCGGCTGATGGAGCGGTTCAGTCCGGACTTCTGCGCGACGTTCTTTCCCGGCCGACCCGTGGTCCCCTTCGCCGATCGGACCATATTCGTGATCCGTACCGCTTCCACCACGATCACGCCGTTCCCGGCCCTGCGGGATGTCCACGGACATTACCGACCGGAAGCGGGCCTTGAACTTCGGCTCGTCCGCTCGACCGTCCCAACAGTTCTTCCAGGCCTGGAAGCAGCTCTTCAACACCGCCTGCGCAGCCTGCGCCGGGAGTATGCCAAGCCAGTCGATCTCCCCACGCGCCTGGCGGATCGCGGCATCGGCGGCGGCGAGCGACCTGCGGTCCTCGGGGAGCATCTTCCACCAGTCGTGGAGTAGGTTCCACATCCCTCGGGCCGCATGCGCCTGGGCGTCAATGAGCCGCACGTGCGCGGGCGTCAAGGCCAGCCGGGCTCGGTGCCCGAACTGACGCTTTTCCCACATACGTTCGCTGCTCATGCGATCAACATGCCATTGCGCCCGTTACAGCTGGAATGGAACTCAAATACTCATACATGCCTATGAATCGCCTGCCGTAGTGACGCACTACGCAACACCAGAGGTAGAACCGTCGGCGCAGGGGCTGATAGAACACCTCCCGCGCATGTCCTCGAAAGGCTGCGGACGGCTCCTTGTCACAATGGCGCAACATCCCCCGGCCCAGTGCAACTCTCCACGCGCGCGAGGCATCACCTAGATACACGACGTAGAAATCGGGGGACCGCTTCATGCACCGCCAGAGAGTCATAATCCGCACGCTCGGGATCGCCACCGCCGTCGCGCTCGCCGCGACCGCCTGCGGACCGCAGAAGTCGGAGTCGGCCGGCTCCTCTTCTTCCGTTTCGTCCTCGCCCACGGCGGGTGCGACCCCTGAAGCCTCTCCTTCCACGGACAACAAGCCGGGCGAGGCCTCGCCGTCGGCTTCCGCTTCCACTTCCGCTTCGCCCTCGGCGTCCGCCACGCCCTCGGTGAAGGCCATCATGGCCAACGGCGACGAGAGCGAGCAGGTGCGCGAGCTCCAGGCGCGGCTGAAGCAGCTCAAGCTGATGTCGGTCGCACCGACCGGTTTCTACGGGTCGAAGACGACCGCCGCGGTCAAGTCCTTCCAGTCGAAGAACGCGCTGACCGCGAGCGGTTCGGTCGACGAGGAGACCTGGAAGAAGATCCAGACGCTGACGAAGAAGCCCACCGACGACGAGCTGCGCCCGCCGACCACCAACGAGGTCGACGCTCCGGACCCGCGCTGCATGACGGGGCGGGTGATGTGCATCAGCAAGGAGAGCCGCACCCTCGCCTGGATGATCGACGGGAAGATCATCTCCACCATGGACGTGCGCTTCGGCTCGGAGAACACTCCGACCCGTGAGGGCGAGTTCAAGGTGGACCGCAAGGAGAAGGACTGGGTGTCGACGCTCTACCACACGCCGATGCCGTACGCGATGTTCTTCAGCGGCGGCCAGGCGGTGCACTACTCGGCCGACTTCGCTGCCCGCGGCTACGCCGGCGCCTCGCACGGCTGTGTGAACGTCCGGGACAAGAACAAGCTGTCGGCGCTCTTCGCCCAGGTGCAGACCGGCGACAAGGTCGTCGTCTACTGGTGAGTTTCCGGGGCGTCCGGCCATTCGGGCGTCATGTGGATGCGGCCCGGCCGGGCGGATCCGGCCGGGCCGCTGTGCGTGCCGGGCCGAGACCGGTCGATCGATCGACCGGTCGGTCGTGGAGTAGAGGGCGCGGGCGGGGCCGGGGGAACGTGCCCCGCCCGCGCCGGTTGCGCAGAGCCCAGGGGTACGGGGGGAACCCCGGCTCATGCGCGGCCGATGACCAGTCGGCTCGTTATGTACTGCGTCGCCGCTTCGAAAAGTGTTACAGCGGGCCGGTACGAATTTCAGCCGGCGTTGCGGAAGCCGCCGCCGGGGCCGGCGGGGACCGGGGTCCGGGGCTGCGACGGGGCGTCCTGGCCGGGGGAGTCCCCGCGCCGGCCGCCCGCGGTGGCGCCGATCAGCAGCGAGTCGCAGTAGGCCGGGATGCGGGAAACCCCGCGGGCCAGCAGCGAGAGTCGCTCGCGGCGCTCGATGGTGAGGCGGTTCACCTTGTACTCCTTGCACAGGTCCGCGGCCTTGAGGAGGCGATCGTCCTGCCCCTGCCCGCTCCTGTCCTTGTCCCTGTCCTTGTCCCTGTCCTTGGCCCCGCCCTCGGCACCGGCGGAGTCCCGGCCTCCGGTCGCGCCGCCGATCTCGCTGCCCCGGGTGCCGCCGGTGTCGCGGGAGTCGCCTCCCCGGCCTCCCGCGGTGGAGCCACCCGACGAATTTCCGCCAATCGCGGAGCCGCCCCAGGAAGTGAGCCCGTCCGGTCCCGTGGGCTGCGCCCCGCTCGGGCTCTGATCCGGGACCGCTTCGTCGCCCCGGTGCGGGTTGGGCCGGACTTGCGGGGAGTGGGTCGGGGCGCCGGTGCCGACTCCCTTGGCCTGGTCCTCGTCGATGCTGACGGACACGGCCGGCCCCGGTCCCGCCACGTCGTACCCGTCCTGGCCCAGCAGTCCCGCGGCCGCCGCGGCGGCCAGCCCGCCGACGGTGACGCTCGCCAGGGCCGCCGCCAGGCCGAATCGCACGGTCCTGCCGCGCCGGACGCTCCGGGGGCCCGTGTGCCCGACGAGTTCGACGAGCGGCTCACCGGTTGCGGGTCGCGCCGCGGCGGACCCGATCGCGCCGGACGTGCCCGCGGCGCGCGCGGCCCGGAAGGCGGCCATCGCCGCGGCTTCGCCGGCGAGTGCGCCCGCGGGGGCCTGCGGCCGGGCGAGGGAGTCGAGTGCGGCCCGCAGCCGGGCGGCTTCGGCCCGGGCGCGGGGGTCGGCGGCCGGTCCCGAGGGCTCCAGCGGTTCACCGCGCAGCAGTTTCTCAGCCGCGGCTTCGTCGAGCCACCGCCTGTCGCGCTCGTCGGCCATCACATGTCCTTCTGCGTCCGCCAACGTGAATGCGTCACACCGGTTTGTTCCACGAGGCCCCCACCGCGACCGCGTTGCGCGGGAACGGCGTCGAGATCCCTCCTGCCCCCGCCGTCCCGTGGCCGGCCACCGGCATTATGGCCGACGGTGACGCCGAGGTCGGCGTCGGGCGGGCCCCCGCCCTCGCCGTCCTGTGCGCCGAGCAGTTCGGCGAGCTTCTTCAGCCCCCGGTGCGCGGCGGTGCGTACGGCACCCGGGCGCTTGCCCAGGGTCTCGGCGGCGCTCTTGGCGTCGAGTCCGACCACGACGCGCAGGACGACGGCCTCCGCCTGGTCCTGGGGGAGCTGGGCGATCAGGGCCATCGTCGAGCCGGTGGAGAGGGCCTCCATGGCGGCGGAGGCGGTGTCGCACTCGGCGGCCCAGCCGGTCAGCTCGGTCTCGTCGCCACCGATGGCGGGGCGGCGGCCTCGCATGCGGATGTGGTCGAGGGCCCGGTTGCGCGCGATGCGGGCGGCCCAGCCGCGGAAGCGGTCGGCGTCGCCGGTGAAGGAGTCGAGGTCGCGGGCGATCTGCAGCCAGGCCTCGGAGGTCACGTCCTCCGCGTCGCCGTCTCCGACGAGCGTGCGTACGTATCCGAGCAGGCGCGGGTGCACAGCGCGGTACACAGCACGGAACGCGTCCTCGTCGCCGTCCTGTGCCGCGAGCACCGCGGCGGTCAGCTCCGCGTCGTCCCCCAGCAAAGTCCCCAACCCGTTCAACGTCCTGTCCGTGTGGCGCAAATCAGCACGTTACGGCTTTCCGCACCCCTCGTCCATGTGTTGTACAACCTGCAACCATTCCTGCGCGGAGCGGGGTGTGACACAAAACGCACTCGGGGCGCTGACAGGAGTACGGGCTTGTCGCACGAGCCCGTGACGGATGGCGACCGGGGCCTCTCCTGTGGGGGGTGGCGGCCTCGGTCGTCCTCCACCTCTCCCCGGACATCCCCGCACGCGAGGCGTAGGGCCACCACGGACGCCACCCGGGCCCCTCGCGTCACTCTCCTCACCTCACGTCATCCTTTCGGCTCACTTCCGGGTGAAAACCTCGAATGGGTACGACACTCCCGGCCCCGCGTCGATAGCGTGGCGGTACACCCGCGTCGCGCCCCGAGGAGCCCCCCGCTGTCCAGCCACCTTCCGGCACAGGCCCGCGGCTGCTCCGACCCTTCCCACGGCTCCGGACTGGCGCGGTTCAACGGCCTCTCCCCCGACGCCGCCCGGGCCGTCCTGCTGCACTGCTGCGGAAGCCGGCGCTGGGCCCACCGGGTGGCCGCCCACCGCCCGTATCCCGACGTCGGCGCCCTGTTCGCCGCCGCGGACGAGGCCTCGTACGACCT
Source organism: Streptomyces sp. NPDC096339 (assembly GCF_044762985.1). NCBI lineage: Bacteria > Bacillati > Actinomycetota > Actinomycetes > Kitasatosporales > Streptomycetaceae > Streptomyces > Streptomyces sp. NPDC096339. The sequence continues at coordinate 176,185 of NZ_JBIWFI010000005.1, forward strand.
CTCGCAGGCGGACCTGACGGAGGCGCTGGCCGTCGAATGCCCGGCGGAACTCGGACACGGGTCCCCGTACGCGGCCCTGCTGGCGCTCGACGCGGCCAACGCGGAGTACGAGCGCAAGTTCGGGCACGCCTTCGTGATCAGCCTCGACGAGCACCCTCCGGAGGAGCAGGCGAACCAGCTGCTGGCCGCCATCCGGCACCGGATGGCGCACGAGGTGGACGAGGAGCGCTCCATCTCCGCCGACGAGCTGCGCCGCCTCGCGCAGACCCGGCTGGCCGAACTGACACGCCGACTGACCTCACCGGATGGGGTGGCTGCGGCCGAATTCGGGCTATTTGCTCCTGTGGGATAGCCCGTCCGTGCCTGTTTGATCACACCGGCGGACCCCGGGCGAGGGAACCGACAAAGCGTCGCTACGATGTCCGGGGCCGGTGGACCGTACCCGGCCGGGCCCGACCGACAAAGAAGCCGGCTGGCCCCCGCCCCGCTTCCGGAGGGTTTTCCGTGCCGGCTGGAACGTTGTACCGCGGCCGGGAAGGAATGTGGTCCTGGGTGGCTCATCGAGTCACCGGCGTCCTCATTTTCTTCTTCCTGTTCGTACACGTCCTCGACACCGCTCTCGTCCGCGTCTCCCCCGAGGCGTACGACGATGTCGTGGCTACCTATAAGACTCCGATCGTCGCGCTGCTGGAGTACGGCCTCGTCGCCGCCATCCTGTTCCACGCGCTCAACGGTCTCCGTGTCATCGCAGTGGACTTCTGGTCCAAGGGCCCGCGCTACCAGAAGCAGATGCTCTGGACCGTGGTGAGCGTCTGGATCGTGCTGATGGCCGGGGCCGTGTACCCCGTCCTGAGCCACGCCTACCTCGAACTGTTCGGGAAGTGACACGCATGAGCTCTGACACTTCCTTCGAAAAGGTCGGTTCCGTGGAGGGCGTCTCCCTCTACGACGTCGACAACCCGGCCCCGTACATCGAGGCCCCGCGCAAGCGCACGGGCAAGACCCCGCGCTCGACCCGCGGCAACTTCGAGATGGCCGCGTGGCTCTTCATGCGCCTCTCGGGCATCGTCCTCGTCGTCCTCGTCATCGGCCACCTGCTGATCCAGCTGGTGCTCGACGGCGGCGTCTCCAAGATCGGCTTCGCCTTCGTGGCCGGCCGCTGGGCGTCCCCGTTCTGGCAGGTCTGGGACCTGCTGATGCTGTGGCTGGCGATGCTGCACGGCGCCAACGGTCTGCGTACCGTCATCAACGACTACGCGGAGCGCGCCAACACGCGGCTGTGGCTGAAGGGCCTGCTCTACACCGCCACGGTGTTCACCATCCTTCTGGGCACGCTGGTGATCTTCACCTTCGACCCGAACATCCGCTAGGCAACGGGGCTGAGGCGAAACAGATGAAGATCCACAAGTACGACACCGTCATCGTCGGCGCCGGTGGCGCGGGCATGCGCGCCGCCATCGAGGCGACGAAGCGCAGCCGCACCGCCGTGCTGACGAAGCTCTACCCCACCCGCTCCCACACGGGCGCCGCGCAGGGCGGCATGGCCGCCGCGCTGGCCAACGTGGAGGACGACAACTGGGAGTGGCACACCTTCGACACGGTCAAGGGCGGTGACTACCTGGTCGACCAGGACGCCGCCGAGATCCTGGCGAAGGAGGCCATCGACGCGGTCCTCGACCTGGAGAAGATGGGCCTGCCGTTCAACCGCACCCCGGACGGCACCATCGACCAGCGCCGCTTCGGCGGTCACTCCCGCAACCACGGCGAGGCGCCGGTCCGCCGGTCCTGCTACGCCGCGGACCGCACGGGCCACATGATCCTCCAGACGCTCTACCAGAACTGCGTCAAGGAGGGCGTGGAGTTCTTCAACGAGTTCTACGTCCTGGACCAGCTCCTGGTCGAGGAGGACGGCGTCAAGAAGTCGGCCGGTGTGGTCGCGTACGAGCTCGCCACCGGCGAGATCCACGTGTTCCAGGCGAAGGCCGTCATCTACGCCTCCGGCGGCACCGGCAAGTTCTTCAAGGTGACCTCCAACGCGCACACCCTGACGGGTGACGGCCAGGCGGCCTGCTACCGCCGCGGCCTGCCGCTGGAGGACATGGAGTTCTTCCAGTTCCACCCGACGGGCATCTGGCGCATGGGCATCCTGCTGACGGAGGGCGCCCGCGGTGAGGGCGGCATCCTCCGCAACAAGGACGGCGAGCGCTTCATGGAGAAGTACGCGCCGGTCATGAAGGACCTCGCGTCCCGTGACGTCGTCTCGCGCTCCATCTACACGGAGATCCGTGAGGGCCGCGGCTGCGGTCCCGCCGGCGACCACGTGTACCTGGACCTGACGCACCTCCCGCCGGAGCAGCTCGACGCGAAGCTCCCGGACATCACCGAGTTCGCGCGCACCTACCTGGGCATCGAGCCGTACACGGACCCGATCCCGATCCAGCCCACCGCGCACTACGCCATGGGCGGCATCCCGACCAACGTCGAGGGTGAGGTCCTGGCGGACAACACCACCGTCGTCCCGGGTCTGTACGCGGCCGGCGAGGTCGCGTGCGTGTCGGTGCACGGCGCGAACCGCCTGGGCACCAACTCGCTGCTGGACATCAACGTCTTCGGCAAGCGCTCGGGCATCGCGGCCGCGGCCTACGCCCACGCCAACGACTACGTCGAGCTGCCGGAGAACCCGGCGAAGGACGTCGTCGAGCTCGTCGAGCGCCTGCGCAACTCCACGGGCAGCGAGCGGGTCGCGGACCTGCGCCTGGAGCTCCAGGAGACGATGGACGCCTGCGTGATGGTGTTCCGTACGGAGCAGACCATCAAGACCGCGGTCGAGAAGATCGCGGAGCTGCGCGAGCGCTACAAGAACGTGTCCGTCCAGGACAAGGGCAAGCGCTTCAACACGGACCTGCTGGAGGCCATCGAGCTGGGCAACCTGCTCGACCTGGCCGAGGTCATGGCCGTGTCCGCCCTGGCGCGCAAGGAGTCCCGCGGCGGTCACTACCGCGAGGACTACCCGAACCGCGACGACGTCAACTTCATGCGCCACACCATGGCGTACCGCGAGGTCGGCGCCGACGGCAAGGACTCCGTCCGGCTGGACTACAAGCCCGTCGTCGTCACCCGCTACCAGCCGATGGAGCGTAAGTACTGATGGGCACCCCGACCCTGAGCAAGACGGACAAGATGGAGGCCGCGGCCGCGGCTTCGCCCTTCATCACGGTCACGTTCCGAATCCGCCGCTTCAACCCGGAGATCTCGGACGAGTCGACCTGGCAGGACTTCCAGATCGAGATCGACCCGAAGGAGCGCGTGCTCGACGGTCTCCACAAGATCAAGTGGGACCTCGACGGCACGCTGACCTTCCGTCGCTCGTGCGCGCACGGCATCTGCGGCTCCGACGCGATGCGGATCAACGGCAAGAACAGGCTCGCCTGCAAGACGCTGATCAAGGACATCAACCCGGAGAAGCCCATCACCGTCGAGGCCATCAAGGGCCTCACGGTGATGAAGGACCTCGTCGTCGACATGGAGCCCTTCTTCCAGGCGTACCGGGACGTCATGCCGTTCCTGGTCACCAAGGGCAACGAGCCGACGCGCGAGCGCCTGCAGTCCGCCGAGGACCGCGAGCGCTTCGACGACACCACCAAGTGCATCCTGTGCGCCGCGTGCACGTCCTCGTGCCCGGTGTTCTGGAACGACGGCCAGTACTTCGGCCCGGCGGCGATCGTCAACGCGCACCGCTTCATCTTCGACTCGCGTGACGAGGCCGGCGAGCAGCGGCTGGAGATCCTGAACGACAAGGACGGCGTGTGGCGCTGCCGCACGACCTTCAACTGCACCGACGCGTGCCCGCGTGGCATCGAGGTCACGAAGGCGATCCAGGAAGTGAAGCGCGCGCTGATCACGCGCCGCTTCTAGCCTTCTCTACGCACCTCTCGCACCGCTCGGCCCCTGGGGGCCTCCCGGGCTTCGAGGTGCTGCGCCGGACTCCGTCCGTCGGCCTCCCCCGAGGCCGGCGGACCGCCGAGGCCCGTACCCCTTCTCGGGGTACGGGCCTTACGCGTACTCGGGGGTGCCTCAGGGGCGGATGGGGGCCGTCACCCATGGGCAGTGGATCTTCCTCACGGCAGGCTTACAGCCATGACGAACCCGAAGTACGCCGCGAACTCCGCCACCCGCAAGGCCCGTTGGATCACCCTCGTCGCCGCCGGCGCGGCCGTCGCCTCGCTCGCCACGGGCGCCCTGCCGGCCTCGGCCGCCGAGCGGACCCCCGCCCCCGTGACGGCCGCCTTCCACGGGCCCCAGGCGCCCGACACCGCCGAGCTGGCCAAGCTGATGGCACCGGGGGACCTCGCGAGCGGGACCATGGTCCGGCTGGGCGGCTCGGGCGTGCGGTGGACCGGGGTCACCGGGCCGCTGTCGCAGGACCCGGCCGCGAACTTCCGCATCGGCAGCATCACCAAGCTGTTCACCTCGACGGTGGTGCTCCAGCTGATCGGCGAGGGCCGCTTCACGATCGACACCCCGGTGCAGGAGATCCTCCCCGGGACCCTCCCCGCCCACTGGGGGCCGATCACCGTGGGGCAGCTGATGAGCCACACCAGCGGCCTGGGGATGCCCTGCGTCGAGTTCGCGAAGGGCGACGCCCCGACCCCCGAGCAGGTGATCTCCCACTGGACCGACCCGAAGTGCGCCGCGCCCGAGTACCCCGTGCTCACGCAGCAGTACAACGGCGCCAACCACTTCCTCCTCGGCATGGTGATCGAGAAGGCCACCGGGCACTCCTACGCCGACGAGGTGCAGCGCCGGATCAGCCGCCCGCTCGGGCTGCGCCACACGTACTCCCCGAAGGCGGGCGACCGCTCCCTCCCCGGCCCGGTGCTGGCCGACCCGAGCGAGATCGAGCCCTGGGCCTGGTCCGAGGGCGGCATGATCTCCAACGCCCCCGATCTGGAGCGCTTCATGACCGCCCTGCTGCGCGGCCGGCTCCTGCGGCCCGCCGAGCAGCGGCAGTTGTTCGCGATGCCGGCGCTCTCGGAGGGCGTGAAGGACAAGGACCGGTTCAGCATGGGCGGTCTGATGCGCAGCGAGATCGGCGGGACGGTGGTGTGGGGCAAGACGGGCTCCATGGGCCGTTCCGTCAGCGGGGTGTTCGGCACCGAACACGCGGCGCGCACCGTCGTCTACTCCCTCGTACCGGTCACCGATGACCGCGACGCGCTGCGCGAGCGCATCGGCAAGCTGGTGGACGCGGCCCTCTGACCGGGGTACGGAGCAGGGGTCCGCCTCCGCCGCTTGAACTTGTTCAAAAAAGGTCCTACAGTCATGACCGTCAGCAGTTGAACACGTTCAAAGGGGCTGGGGCCGTGGACCTCAACGTCGTCGCATACGTCATCTACCTGAGCATCAGCATCGGTCTCACCGTCTGGGTGGCCCGCACGCTCAGCCGCAACGGCCGCGTCTTCATCGGTGACGTCCTCGCGGGCAACGAGAAGCTCGCCGATGCCGTCAACCAGCTGCTCGTGGTCGGTTTCTACCTCGTGAACATCGGGTTCGTGACCCTGTTCCTGCGCTCGGACGTCGGCATCGAGACGACCCGCGAGCTCTTCGAGGCGCTGTCGTTCAAGCTCGGCATCGTGCTGCTGGTCCTCGGGGTCATGCACCTCGGCAACGTGTACGTGCTCAACAAGATGCGCCGCCGCGGGATCATGGAGCGCCAGCAGACCCCGCCGCTCGCCCCCCAGGGGTGGACCGCGCCGGCCGGGGCCTGACCGGTGGCCGCGCCGGGGACCGTGGTACGCCACCTGACCGTGCTCTACGACGCCGACTGCCCGCTCTGCGTGCACATCCGGCACTGGCTGCTCGGACAGCGTTGGCTGGTACCGCTCCGGCTCATCCCCGCCGCGTCCGCCGAGGCGCGGCGGCGGTTCCCGAAACTCGACCACCCCTCCACGCTCCGCGAGATCACCGTCGTCGGGGACTCGGGCCAGGTGTGGACCGGGACGGACGCCTTCATCGTCTGCCTGTGGGCGCTGTCCGAGCACCGGCCCCGGGCCAACTGGCTGGCCACACCCGCTGGCCGGCCCTTCGCCCGGGCCGCCATGTACACGGCCTCGGCATGGCGTCAGGCGGTACGGACCGAAGGCGGTGCGGGCTCCGAAGCGGAGTCCGAGGGACCGGCCTGTGACGACCACTGCCCCGTCCCCCGATAGGCTCATCCACCGTGACTGATCAGAAGGCTCCCAAGAGCGAGCAGACCCGCACGCTCATCCTCGAAACCGCGCTCCGGCTCTTCCAGGAGCGCGGCTTCGACAAGACGACGATGCGGGGTATCGCGAAGGAGGCCGGTGTCTCGGTCGGCAACGCCTACTACTACTTCGAATCGAAGGAACACCTGGTCCAGGGGTTCTACGACCGGATCAGCGCCGCGCACCAGGCGGCGGTCCGGCCGATCCTGGACAGCGAGACGGATCTGCAGAAGCGGCTCGCGGGCGTACTGACGACCTGGATGGACATCGCGGCCCCGTACCACGAGTTCGCCTCGCAGTTCTTCAAGAACGCGGCCGACCCGGAGAGTCCGCTCAGCCCCTTCTCGCCGGAGTCCGAGCCCGCGCGGCAGGCCGCGATCGACATCCACCGCGAGGTGCTGGCGGGCGCGAAGACCAAGGTGCCGGCCGAACTGGCCGACGTACTGCCCGAGCTGATGTGGCTCTCGCAGATGGGCCTGGTCCTCTACTGGGTCTTCGACCGTTCGCCGGACAGCGAGAAGACCCGGCGGCTCGCCGAGCGCGGTGCGCAGTTGACCACGCGGGGCATCGTCCTGGCCCGGTTCCGGGTGCTGCGGCCGCTGGTGCGGGAGCTCCACGAGCTGTTCGCCGACTTCCTGCCCGGCATGGCCGAGACGGCGACGGCGAAGGCCAGGAGGAAGTCCTCGGCATCGGCCCCGGGTGCGGAGCCGGAGCCGGACCCGTCGGACGCCTGACGTCCGCGTCCGACGGGCGGCCGGCCTACAGCCAGTTCAGCTCCCACAGGCGCCAGACCCCCGTGCCGTCGGAGAGGTACTGGGCGCCGGCGACGGCGTCGCGGAACATCACGTAGTCCTTCTTCTGCCAGATCGGCACCATCGGGGCCTGCTGGGCGACGAGCTTCTGCAGCTCGCGGAAGTCGCCCGCGGCCCCGGCCCGCTCCGAGTAGGACTGCGTACGGGTGATCAGCTCGTCGACGTGCTTGTCGGCGAAGCCGCTGTTCATGGAGGAGTCGGCGCCGACGAGCGGGGCGAGGAAGTTGTCCGCGTCCGGGAAGTCGGCGATCCAGCCGATCGTGTAGGCGTCGAACTCCCCTGCCGCGTAGCCCTTCTGGAAGTCGGCCCACTTCTCGATGGGCTTGATCGTCAGCTGGAAGAGGCCGGTGGCCTCCAGCTGGCGCTTGAGCTCCTCGGCCTCGGGAACGTTCGCGCCCTTCACGTTGACCCCGAGGGTGAGCGAGACCGGCGTGGTGATCCCCGCGTCCTTCAGGATCTTCTTCGAGGCCGCGCCGTTGGGCGTCGGGTACAGGTCGAAGAACGGGGTGCTGTGGCTCGCGACGCCCGCCGGGACGAGGGAGTACAGCGGGGTGACGGTGCCCGAGTAGATCTCACTGGCCAGCTTCGGCCGGTCCAGGGCGGCGGCGACGGCCTGGCGGACGGCGGCCGGCGCGGCGGCCGAGCCGGGACGGACGTTGAAGACCACGGAGCGGGTCTCGGTGCCGCCGGAGGCCTCGTACCGGGTGTCCTTCAGGCCCGGGTTGAGACCGGCGAGCACGGCCGGCGGCATCTCGCGGTGGGCCACCTCGATCTCGTGGTCGTTCCAGGCCTTGTCGAGCTGCGCGGAGCCCTCGTAGTACCTGACGGTGACGGCGGACCGGGCGGGCTTGGCCTGGCCCACGTACGACTCGTTGGGCTGTAGTTCGGCGCTGGTGCCGGCCTTGTACTCGCCGAGCTTGTACGGGCCGGATCCGTCGATCTTCCCGTCCTCGCGCAGCGCCTTCGCCGGGTACTCGTCCTTGTCGACGATCGAGGCGGCGCCCGTCGCGATCTTGAAGGGGAAGGTGGCGTCGCTGGTGGCGAGGTTGAAGGTGACCGTGCGGCCCTCGGCCTTGACCGACTCCAGGGTGTTGAAGAGCGGGGCCGGGCCCTGGTCGGAGTTGATCGCCTTGATCCGGTCGAAGGAGTGCTTGACGTCCTCGGCGGTGATCTGGCGCCCGTTGGTGAACTTCACGTCGGAGCGCAGCACGCACTGGTAGGTCATGAGCTTCTGGCCTACGAACTGGCAGGAGGAGGCCGCGTCCGGCACGGGGGTTTCGGAGCCGGGCTTGATGGTCAGCAGCGACTGGTAGACGTTGCTGAACAGGGCCCAGGAGCCCGCGTCGTACGCCCCGGCGGGGTCGAGGGAGGAGACGACGTCACTCGTCCCGACCCGGATGGCGCCCCGGTCCTTGCCCTCCCAGGGCACCAGCTGCCAGGCCCCCACACCGGCCACGCCGAGAACCACCCCGGCAATGATGATCTTCGACCCGACAGACGGCATGCCGCTATCCCCACCCCTGTACCGGCGACAGCACCCCACTGTCCGATTACCGGATACCGGCCATCCCATCACGGAATTTCAGCCACCGGAAGGTCGGTGTGTGGCCGATCGGACGCGAGTCGCTGCCGGTTGGGGTGGGTCAGGCCTGGTATGAGGCGAGTTCGACGACTGTGATGTCGGACGGCGCACCCACCCGGACCGGCGGACCCCAGGCCCCTGCCCCGCGGGACACGTAGAGCTGGGTGTCCCCGTAGCGCTCCAGTCCGGCCACGGTGGGGTTCGCGAGCTCCGCCAGGTAGTTGCCGGGCCAGAGCTGACCGCCGTGGGTGTGGCCGGAGAGTTGGAGGTCGACGCCGTGCCGGACGGCGTCGTGGATGACCACGGGCTGGTGGGCCAGGAGCACGGCGGCTCGGGTCCGGTCGCGGTCGCCGAGGGCCGCCCGGAAGTCGGGCCCCTCGCCCTCGCTCTCGCCCGCGATGTCGTTCACGCCGGCGAGGTCGAAGTGCGGCAGGGCGCGGCGGGCGTTCTCCAGGGGGGTGAGGCCGAGTTCGCGGACGTGGTCGACCCACTGGCGGGCGCCGGAGAAGTACTCGTGGTTGCCCGTGACGAAGTACGAGCCGTGCCGCGCGGCCAGCCGGCGCAGCGGCTCGGCGGCGGGTCCGAGGTCGTGGACGTCGCCGTCGACGAGGTCGCCGACGATGGCGATCAGGTCGGGCTGGGTGCGGTTGACGGTGTCGACGATGCGCTGGGTGTGGGCGCGGCCCAGGATCGGGCCGAGGTGGACGTCGCTGACGACGGCGATCCGGAAACCGTGCGCCGCGCGGGGAAGTTTGGCGAGCGGTACCCGTACGCGCCGCACGCTCGGACCGCGCAGGACCCCGTACGCCCCGTTCGCGACCGTCCCGACGGCCACGGCGGCGGCCACGCCTCCGATCGCCCGCGCGACGAAGCGGCGGCGGGTCTGCGGGTCGCCCGCGGCGGGCCCGGCGGCGGCGGTACGGCCCTGCGGGTCCGGCGTGCTGCCGGCGGCCGGCACCGCGTCTCCCGCGGCGGGCCCGGCGGTGGCGATACGCCCCTGCCGACCCGGCGCGCTGCCGGCGGCCGGCACCGCGTCGCCCGCGGCGGGCCCGGCGGCGGCGGTACGGCCCTGCGGGCCCGGCGCGGGTGACTCTGCGGCGGCTTCATCCAGCCCCGCCGGCGACCCCGGCGCGGGGTCCGGGGCGGAGCCCCGTGCCTCCCCGGAGGACGGCCGCTGGGCCAGTCGGCGGAGCAACAACGCGCGGATCGGCTCCGCGACCAGCATCGTCAGGCTCAGGTACAGGAGCACCGCGAGCCACAGGAACCCCGGCCAGGCCACCGCCTGCTGGAGCCGGAAGGGGGCCCCGCCGCGGCCCGTGGTCAGGGCGGCCACAGAGAGGAGGGGCAGGGCGATGAGCAGGACCGTACCGACCCGCCGGGGCAGGCCGCCGGGGACGGTGGTGTCGCGCACCAGCCGGATCCAGAGCCAGCGGTGGACCAGTACCAGGAGGGCGAGGACCGCCGCCGCGATCAGCGCGAAGATCACGATCTTCATTCGGAGTGGTCCCCGTCCGTTCCCGTGCGTGATGCGCGCCGCAGTGCCAGGACCCCGCGCAACCCGATCACACCGACGGCCGTCCCCAGGAGAAAGGACGTCACCGCGAGCGTCAGGTGCACCCAGAAGTAGGCCGTGGGGTCACCTGCCGCGTCGAACGCCAGCCCACTGCCGTTCTTCCACAGGTTCCGGACGAAAGACACCCAGATGAACCAGCTCCACACGCCGAAGGAGAGCAGGAACCAGGAAGCGGTACGGCTGAGTTTCATGCCCTCAGTATCGGATTCTTCCCCAGGACGGACGCGCCGGGGTGGGCTGTCCCGGGGGAGGTTGCCGCGACTTGGCCGGTCCGTGACGACGATGAGCTCATCGGGATGTACTTTCACCTGCGTGTCCGCCAAGAAGACCGCGTTGTCGGTCATTGTCCCCGCGTTGCTCGTCCCCTCGATGCTGATGGCCCCCGCGTACGCCGCGCCGTCGCCGCCGGCCGACGGGAAGGGCGGGACCGGCAAGGCGCCGCAGGTCGCGGCGCCGCCCGCGTCGATGTCCACGGTCGGCGGGACGCTGCTCGGCCAGCCGGGGATCCAGGTCAACCTGCTGCCCGGGGCGCCCGCGCTGCCCGCGAACCTCACGGGCCGGTCCTGGATCGTGGCGGACGCCGAGTCCGGGGAGGTCCTCGCGGCGAACAACGCGCACTGGCGGCTCCCCCCGGCCTCCACGATGAAGATGCTCTTCGCGGACACCGTGCTGCCGAGCCTGCCCAAGGAACAGGTCCACAAGGTCACCTACGAGGACATGGACGGCGTCGGCCCGGGCAGCAGCATGGTCGGGGTGAAGGAGGAGCACGAGTACTCCGTCCACGACCTGTGGCTCGGGGTGTTCCTCAAGTCGGGCAACGACGCCGTGCACGTGCTTTCGGCCATGAACGGCGGCATCGACAAGACCGTCAAGGACATGCAGGCGCACGCCGAGGAGCTCCAGGCGCTGGACACCCACGTGGTGTCCCCGGACGGATACGACGCCCCGGAGCAGGTGTCGAGCGCGTACGACCTCACCCTGATCGCCCGCTCCGGGCTGCAGAAGCAGGATTTCCGGGAGTACTGCGGCACGGCCGAGGCCAAGTTCCCCGGCAAGCAGGAGCCCGGGAAGCCGCGCGAGTACTTCGAGATCCAGAACACCAACCGGCTGCTGACGGGCGCCGACGGGATCGCCCCGTACAAGGGGATCGCCGGGGTGAAGAACGGCAATACGTCGATGGCCGGGGCCACCTTCACCGGCGCCGCTCAGCAGGGTTCGCGGAAGCTGCTGGTCACGGTCATGAACCCGGACGGCCCGGCGCTCGAGGTGTACCGGCAGACCGCCGCGCTCTTCGACTGGGGTTTCGCGGCGGCCGGGAAGGTCAAGCCGGTGGGTGAGCTGGTCCCGCCGAAGAGCGCGGACACCTCCCCCCACGGCTCCCCCGCCCAGTCGCACGATCACGACCCGTCGGCGGCCGGCGGGAACCCCTCGGGCGGCGTCGGCACCGCGCTCGGCGTCGCGGGCGGGGTGATCGTCCTCCTGGCGGGCGGCGCCTACTTCGTCAACCGGCGCTGGCCGCGGGGTCGTCGCGGGAAGGGCGAGGAGCTGGTGTAGCGGCGGCGGCGCCGTCACCGTCGTCGCCGTCGTCGTCGCCGTCGTCGCGGGTGGCCGTCCAGGCGGAGCAGTACAGCAGCAGCTTCGCCGTGAAGTTGATCCAGAGCAGCAGGGCGATCGGCGTGCCGAAGGCGCCGTACATGCTCTTCGCGGCGACCCCCTGCATATAGCCGCTGAGCAGCAGTTTCAGCAGTTCGAAGCCGACCGCGCCGAGCAGGGCCGCCTGGATCAGGCGGCCGCGCGGCGGCTCGACCCCGGGCAGCAGGGTGAGGAGGTAGAGCAGCAGCAGGAACGCGGCCACGACGCCCACGCCGAACGCGGCGCCCCGCAGCAGTCCGCCGCCCGCGCCGTGCCGCGGGATGCCCAGCCACTCCGCGGTCGTGCCGACCGCGCTCGCCCCGAAGATCGAGGCCGCCGCGGAGGCCAGGCCCACGGCACCGAGGCCGAGGAGGACGAGCCCGTCCTTGCCCTTGCGGACGACGGGGTTGCCCTGGTCCTCGTCGTCCTTGTCCCACACCGCGCGCAGGCAGTCCCGCATCGCCCCCACCCAGCCGATGCCGGTGAGCAGGAGGATCAGGCCGGCGACGACACCGACCGTGGCGGCGTTCGCGACGAGCCCGTCGATGTCGAGCTGGTCCGAGATCCCGGGGACCTGTTCGGCGAGGTTCTTCTCCAGCCGGTCCAGCTGGTCCTGGCTGAGCAGCGCCGCGCCGATCGCGGCGGCCACGGTGATCAGCGGGAAGAGCGCGAGGAAGCTGATGAAGGTGATGGCGGCGGCGAGCCGGGTCCAGTGGACGCGGTCGAGTCGTTCGTACGAACGCCACGCGTGCGTCCGCATCAGACGGGCCGCAAGCGGCCCGATCACCGGGAGTTTCGTCAGCCAGTCCATGAAGTCACCGTAATTGAGCTGCCGGAAATAGCCGGGATTGCCGGTTTCGGGGACTACGGTCGTCGATTGTGACTTTTCGCCCGACGACTCATCCGTTCCACGCTCTGGTTCTACGGAAGCTGCGGTTCAGCGCCCGGCTCACCACCCGGCTCACCGTCCGGCTGGGCCGGCGGCCGCTCGGTCAGGAAGGACGTACGGTCGCCCGGGCCGCTTCGGCGGGCGCGCCCGCCTGCGCCGGGACTCCCGTCGGGCCCGTGCCGAAAGGGTATTCACGCAGCTTGCGCCAGACCCCGTCGGAGCCCTGTTCGTAGAGCGCGAAACCCTCGCAGAGCCACTCGGCCGCGTAGTCGGCGAGCGTGCTGAACGCGAGGTCCATCGCCTCCTCGGAGATCCCGTGGGCGACGGTGACGTGCGGGTGGTACGGGAAGGCCAGCTCGCGGTCGAGCGGCCCTTGCGGATTGCGGACCTCGCTCTGGAGGCGGGTGCAGCCCGCGCCGCCCTCCACGACCTGGACGAAGACGACCGGCGAGAGGGGCCGGAAGGTTCCGGTCCCGGCCAGCCGCATCCGGAAGCCCCGGAAGGCCTCCGCGACCTCGGCCAGGTGGGCCCGGATCGCGGGCAGCCGGTCGGCCTCCACCTCGGTGGGCGGCACGAGGGTGACATGCGTGGGAATGCCGTGCGCGGCGGCGTCCCCGAAGCCGGCGCGCAGCTCCTGGAGCTGGCTGCCGTACGGCTCCGGGACCGCGATCGAAACGCCGAGCGTTACGGTCCCCACGTATGTCTCCTCCGTCGTCCGAGTGCGTGCTGTCGCCCCAGTGTGGGGGCAGCACCCCCTGTACCGCCAGGGCCGTCTTCCGCGAGCGCTTGCGTCAGTGCTTGGCGGGCAGGAAACCGATCCGGTCGTAGGCCTGCGCGAGGGTCTCGGCGGCGACCGCACGGGCCTTCTCCGCGCCCTTGGCCAGGATGGAGTCCAGCGTCTCCGGGTCGTCCAGGTATTCCTGGGTGCGCTGCTTGAACGGAGTGACGAAGTCGACCATCACGCCGGCCAGGTCCGTCTTCAGCGCGCCGTAGCCCTTGCCCTCGTACTTCGCCTCCAGCTCGGGGATGGTCTCGCCCGTGAGGGTGGAGTAGATCGTGAGCAGGTTGCTGACACCGGGCTTCTTCTCGGTGTCGAACCGGATCTCGGTCTCGGTGTCGGTGACCGCGCTCTTGACCTTCTTCTCGGTGGCCTTGGGCTCGTCGAGGAGGTTGATCAGACCCTTGGGGGAGGACGCGGACTTCGACATCTTGATCGCCGGGTCCTGGAGGTCGTAGATCTTCGCGGTCTCCTTGACGATGTGCGCCGCAGGGAGGGTGAAGGTCTGGCCGAAGCGCTGGTTGAAGCGCTCCGCGAGGTCGCGGGTCAGCTCGACGTGCTGGCGCTGGTCCTCGCCGACGGGGACGGAGTGCGCCTGGTAGAGCAGGATGTCGGCGACCTGGAGGATCGGGTAGGTGAACAGGCCGACGCTGGCGCTGCCGACCCCGCCCTTGGCGGACTTGTCCTTGAACTGGGTCATCCGGCTGGCCTCGCCGAAGCCGGTGATGCAGTTCATGACCCAGGCGAGCTGCGCGTGCTCGGGCACGTGGCTCTGGACGAAGAGCGTGCAGCGCTCGGGGTCCAGGCCGGCGGCGAGGAGCTGCGCGGCGGAGAGGCGGGTGTTCGCGCGCAGGGCCGCCGGGTCCTGCGGCATGGTGATCGCGTGCAGGTCGACGACCATGTAGAAGGCGTCGTGCGTCTCCTGCAGGGCGACGTACTGGCGGATGGCTCCGAGGTAGTTCCCGAGGTGGAACGAACCGGAGGTGGGCTGGATGCCGGAGAGCGCGCGAGGACGATCAGAAGCCATGGCTTCATTCTCTCAGGTGCGGGGGCGGGCTCGGGCCCGCCGGTGTCCGGAACCCGCTGGAGAATGCGTGCGGCCGGACCGCGCCCCCTTGCGGCGGGGCGGGCCCGCTGCCCGTACCACCGGGTAGCGCGGTGGCCGAATCCCACCCCGGCCGAGCGACCGCTTTCCGCCACTCCGCTGCGCGGGGCCGGGGCGGGCGGGACCGGTCCGCTGCGCGGGGCGGGGCGTGCCGGGCGGGGCGGGGCCGGTCCACTGCGCGGGGCCGGGCCGAGCCGGGCCGAGCCACTGCGCGGGGCCGGTCCGCTGCACGGGGCCGGGCCGAGCCGAGCCGAGCCGCTGCGCGGGGCCGGGCCGAGCCGGGCCGAGCCGCTGCGCGGGGCTTCCCGGGGCTCCGCCCCCGAGCCCCCGCGCCTCAAAACGCCGGCGGGGCTGGTTTCGGCCGAGCGCCGCCCGTCCAGTACCGCCCGGCGGTTCCGGCCCCGCCGGGCACATCCAGCCCCTCCGGCGATTGAGGAACGGGGGTCCGGGGGCCGGCCCCCGGCAACGGCGCCGCACCCGACGGCTCGGGGCAACCAAAATCCAGCCCCGCCGGCGATTGAGGCGCGGGGCCCCGGGGCGGGGCCCCGCGGCAGGGCGGTCAGGACAGGGCGAGGCCCGGGGCCGGGAAGGCGGCCATCAGGGAGGTGACCTCCGCGCGGACGGCGGCCAACGCCGACTCGTCGGCCTTGGCCGCGGCGTCGACCGAGCGCGCGATCCAGTCCGCGACCACCGGCATGTGCTCGACCCCGAGGCCACGGGACGTCAGCGACGGGGTGCCGATGCGGATACCGGACGGGTCGAACGGCTTGCGCGTGTCGAAGGGGACGGTGTTGTAGTTGACCACGATCCCCGCCCGGTCCAGGGCCTTCGCCGCCACCTTCCCGGGGACCCCCCGCGAGGTGAGGTCCATCAGGATCAGGTGGTTGTCCGTGCCGCCCGAGACCAGGTCGAAGCCCCGCTCCAGCAGCGCCTCGGCCAGCGCCTTCGCGTTGGCGACGACCGCGTGGGCGTACGCCGTGAAGGACGGCTGCGCCGCCTCGTGGAGGGCGACCGCGATACCGGCCGTCGTCTGGTTGTGCGGGCCGCCCTGCAGGCCCGGGAAGACCGCCTTGTCGATGGCCTTCGCGTGCTCCTCCCTGCACATCAGCATCGCGCCGCGCGGACCCCGCAGGGTCTTGTGCGTGGTCGTGGAGATCACGTCGACGTGCCCCGCCGGGGACGGGTGCGCGCCGCCCGCGATCAGGCCCGCGATGTGCGCCACGTCGGCGACCAGGATGGAGCCCGCCTCCTCGGCGATCGACGCGAACGCCGCGAAGTCGATCGTGCGCGGGAGCGCGGTGCCGCCGCAGAAGAGGATCTTCGGCCGCTCGGCGAGGGCCAGCTCGCGCACCGCGTCGTAGTCGATGCGCCCGTCGTCCGCGCGCACGCCGTACTGCACGCCGCGGAACCACGAGCCCGTCGCCGAGACGCCCCAGCCGTGCGTCAGGTGCCCGCCCATCGGCAAGGCCATGCCCATCACCGTGTCGCCGGGCTTGGCGAAGGCCAGGTACACGGCCAGGTTCGCCGGGGAGCCGGAGTACGGCTGCACGTTCGCGTGGTCCACGCCGAACAGGCCCTTGGCGCGCTCGACGGCCAGCGCCTCGACGCGGTCGATGTTCTGCTGGCCCTCGTAGTAGCGGCGGCCCGGGTAGCCCTCGCTGTACTTGTTCTGCAGGACGGTGCCGGAGGCTTCGAGGACGGCCGCCGAGACGTAGTTCTCGCTCGGGATCAGGCGCAGCGTCTCGGCCTGCAGGGTCTCCTCCGCCGCGACGAAGGACGCCAGCTCGGGGTCGGTCGCGAGAAGGGCGGGATGACGGTGGTTCGCGCTCATGGCGGCTCCTCCGGGGTCGATTTCGTGTCTCGTCCCCGCGAGGCCCAGGCGAGCGGCCCTGATTGCGGTCGTGCGCGCACGACTCCCCCGGAGTTTGTTCTCCGTACGCCAGTCGCCGTGCGTACCGCCCACCTTAGCGGGCGCGCCACGAGAAAGGTTTCTCCGCCCGCTATACGAGCGAGGATGCAGAGTGACGCCACCCTCGTCACAGGCCTGACGGACGATCGGAGACCCCGTGTCGACAACTGCTGATGCCATCCGTTCCGCCGACGCGCACAGCGCGCACAACTACCATCCGCTGCCCGTGGTCGTCGCCTCCGCGGAAGGCGCGTGGATGACCGACGTGGAGGGCCGCCGCTACCTCGACATGCTCGCCGGCTATTCGGCGCTCAACTTCGGGCACGGCCACCGCCGGCTGCTCGACGCCGCCCACGCGCAGCTGGAGCGGGTCACGCTCACCTCGCGCGCCTTCCACCACGCCAGGTTCGCCGACTTCTGCACCGAGCTCGCCGCCCTGTGCGGCAAGGACATGGTGCTGCCCATGAACACGGGCGCGGAGGCCGTGGAGACGGCCGTGAAGACCGCGCGCAAGTGGGGCTACGAGGTCAAGGGCGTCCCGGACGGGCACGCCAAGATCGTGGTCGCGGCCGACAACTTCCACGGCCGGACCACCACCATCGTCTCCTTCTCGACGGACCACGACGCCCGCGACCACTTCGGCCCCTACACCCCCGGCTTCGAGATCGTCCCGTACGGGGACCTCACCGCCCTCGCGCACGCCGTCACCGAGAACACCGTCGCCGTGCTGCTGGAGCCGATCCAGGGCGAGGCGGGGGTGCTGGTGCCGCCCGCCGGGTACCTCCAGGGCGTACGGGACCTCACGCGCGAGCGGAACGTCCTGTTCATGGCGGACGAGATCCAGTCGGGCCTCGGCCGGACCGGGAAGACCTTCGCCTGCGAGCACGAGGGCGTCGTCCCGGACGTCTACATCCTGGGCAAGGCGCTCGGCGGTGGCGTGGTGCCGGTGTCGGCCGTGGTCGCCGACCGGGACGTGCTCGGCGTGTTCAGGCCCGGCGAGCACGGCTCCACCTTCGGCGGAAACCCGCTCGCCTGCGCCGTCGCCCTGGAAGTGATCGCGATGCTGCGCACCGGCGAGTACCAGCAGCGCGCCGCCGAGCTGGGCGACCACCTGCACCGGGAGCTGAACCTGATGGTCGGCGGGGGCGCGGTGACCGCCGTACGCGGGCGCGGACTGTGGGCGGGCGTCGACATCGACCCCTCGCGCGGGACGGGCCGGGACATCTCCGAGAAGCTGATGGAGCTGGGGGTGCTGGTGAAGGACACCCACGGGTCGACGATCCGCATCGCGCCGCCGCTGGTGATCGGCAAGGAGGACCTGGACTGGGGCCTGGACCAGCTCCGGTCGGTCCTCTCCGCGTAGCCGCCGCTACAGGATCACGTGGGGCAGGAAGCGGGCGTACTCGTCCGTGACCGGCCCCGCGGATTCGCGGATGCCGAGCCCCGCCGCCTCGTCCTCGACGACCCACGCGCCGAGCACCACCCGGTTGCCGTCGAAGTCCGGCAGCGGGGCCAGGCCCTGGAAGCAGTACCGCTCGTCCTCTTCCGGTACGAACGGCTCGCCACCCGCCTCGTGGAGGGTGACTCCGGCGCCCTCGCGGCCCAGCAGCGGCTTCGCGACGTAACCGGTGGTGTCGGCGAGTTCGCGCGGACCGTCGAGGTAGGCGGGCAGCAGGTTCGGGTGCTCCGGGAAGAGCTCCCAGAGGATCGCGAGCAGGGCCTTGTTGGAGAGCAACATCTTCCACAGCGGCTCGATCCAGCAGGTGGAGCCGCTGCCGCCGCCGAGGTCGTACGTACCGAGGACCTGCGGGCCGAACTCGTCCGTGGCCAGCCACTCCCACGGGTAGAGCTTGAAGCAGCCGCGGATGAAGCGGAGCTTGTCGTCCACGAACCGGCCGGTGAGGCTGTCCCAGCCGATCTGCTCGACGGACAGGGCGTGGGTGTCGATGCCCGCCTGCTCCGCGGTCTCCTGGAGGTAGGCGACCGTCATCAGGTCCTCGCCGAGCTCGTCGGTCTCGGAGTGCGCGAAGTGCAGCACTCCGGGCGGCAGCAGCTCGGCCTGCCGGCGCCAGGCGTCGACGAGGCGTTCGTGGAGGGAGTTCCACTGGTCGGCGTCGGGGAAGCGCTCTTCCATCCAGAACCACTGCGGGCTCGCCGCCTCCACGAGGGAGGTGGGGGTGTCGGCGTTGTACTCCAGCAGCTTGGCGGGGCTGCCGGAGCCGTCGTAGCGCAGGTCGAAGCGGCCGTAGAGGGAGGGCTGTTCGGCGCGGCGCCGCCAGGAGTCGGAGATGAGCGCGGCGAGCTTCGGGTCGGTGATGCCGAGGTCGGCGAAGCGGTCGTGGTCGACGATGTGGGCGGCCGCCGCCAGGCACATGGCGTGCAGCTCCTCGACGACGTTCTCCAGGGCCTCCACTTCGGGGAGGGAGAAGGAGTAGTACGCGCTCTCGTCCCAGTAGGGGCGCAGGGAGTCGTCGGGGTACCGGGTGAGGGGGTAGATCAGCCCCTGCTCCTCGACGGTCTTCTGCCAGTCGGGGCGGGGCTCGATGGTGTGCCGCTTCATGTGCCTGGTTCCGTGTTCCTCGGCCCGTTCCTCAGCCGCCGCTGGAACCGGAGCTGCTGTGTCCGCCGATGCCGCCGCGGGTGACGGCCGACTTGTCGAAGCTGCCGCCGGAGACGTAGGCCCGGCCGTTGCCGGCCTTGGCGGTGCCGCCGTAGTACCAGGAGCCGCGGCCGCCGCTCTTGCACTCCTTGCTGTTCAGGGTCTCCAGCGTGGAGCGGGACGCGCAGCGCTTGTCCGGCTCGTCGCTGCTGCCGCAGGCGACGAGGGTCGCCGCGAGCAGGCCCATACCGCCGAGGGCGACCGCGCCGGAGCGCATGCGGCGCCGGTTGGTGTTGCTGCTGTCCATGTCTGCTGCTCCCCCTGGGACCCTGCGTACTGCGGGACAGCGTAGAGCGGTGCCCCCGGGGGATGGAATCCGGCCGTCGCAGAAACCGTGACCTAGAGTCAGTTCGTGCTCATTGGGATGATTTGTGCGCTCGGTGCGGCGGTCTGCTTCGGTACGGCGTCCGTGCTGCAGGCGATGGCGGCGCGGGCCGCGGAGCCCGGGACGGGCTCCGGGGTGGACCCCGCGCTGCTGCTGCGGGCGGCCCGCCAGTGGCGGTACCTGGCCGGCCTCGGCCTGGACGCGGCCGGGTTCGCGCTCCAGATCATCGCGCTGCGCCACGTCCCCATCTACACGGTGGGGGCCGCGCTGGCGGCGAGCCTCGCCGTGACGGCCGTGGTCGCCTCGCGGCTGCTGAAGGTGCGGCTGTCGCGGACGGAGTGGGGCGCGGTGTGGGTGGTGTGCGCGGGGCTGCTGATGCTGGGGCTGGCCTCCGGGGAGGAGGGCTCCGGGGAGGGTTCGCTCGCCCTCAAGCTGGGGCTGCTGGGGGTGGCGGTGATGGTGCTGGCCGTGGGCGCGGCCGCCGGCGGGCTCCCGGACGGGCCGCGGGCCCTCGTCCTGGGCCTGGCCTCGGGAACGGGCTTCGGGGTGGTGGAGGTGTCGGTACGGCTCATCGACTCCTTCTCCCTGCGGGAGCTGCTCAACCCGGCGCTGTACGCCCTCCTGCTGGGCGGCGGCGCGGCGTTCCTCCTCCTCACCTCGGCGCTGGCGCGGGGCTCCGTGACGGCGGCGACGGCCGGGATGGTCCTGGGCGAGACGATCGGTCCGGCGGTGGTGGGCGTGGCCTGGCTGGGCGACCGCACCCGCGAGGGGCTGACGTGGCTCGCAATCGCCGGCTTCGCCGTGGCCCTGGCGGGATCCCTGGCCCTGGCCCGCTTCGGCGAACCCCCGGCCCCCACCGCTGCCGCCGCGGAGTGACCCGGCCGGGGGCGCGCGCCGCTGCCCCCGCCGCGCCGGGGGCGTGCCGCTGCGGGCCCCGCCGCCGGCCCGCTTCGGCGAAAGCCCCGCAACCACACCGCGGTTGTGTGGGGGCCGCTGCGCGGGGCCTTTCCCCCACCCCGCCCCTTCCCGAACCGGGGCTCCGCCCCGGACCCCGCTCCTCAAGCGCCGGAGGGGCTGAAATCTCCGCCCGGCGGGCTGGATTTGCGCAGCAAATCTCAGCCTCGCCGGGGGGCACCTCCCAGCGGTAGCTGGGGGAGTTCGAGGCGCGGGGTCCGGGGTGGAGCCCCGGCAGCGGCGCCGCGGCCGGACCGCGCAGCCGGACCCGCCAGGGGACACGACCAAACCCCGGCCAGGCCTACGGCAGAACGGCGGACAGCGCGGCCAGCGCAGAGGCCCACGCGCTGTCCGACGGGGTCCCGTAGCCGACGACCACCGCCGGGCGCGGCGGGAGGTCGGCCTCCGGGTGGCGGTGGCGGGACAGGCCGTCCAGGGCGAGGTCCTGCCAGGCCGCCGACTGGATCACCGAGCGTTCCGTCGTCCCCTCCGGGAGGTCCAGCACCGCGTGCAGCCCCGCCGCGATCCCCGACACCCCGACCCGGTCCCCCACCGCCGCCACCAGTTCGTCCCTCCGCCGCCGGTACCGCAGCCGCATCCCCCGCACGTGCCGGTCGTACGCCCCGGAGGTGATGAACTCCGCGAGCGTGAGCTGCTCCAGCGCGCTGGAGGTCCAGTCGGTCACGCCCTTCACGGCCAGGACCTCGTCCACCAGCCCGGGCGGGACCACCAGCCACCCGATCCGCAGCGCCGGCGCGAGGGACTTGCTGGCCGTGCCCAGGTACACGACCCGGTCCGGGTCCAGTCCCTGGAGCGCCCCCACCGGCTGGCGGTCGTAGCGGAACTCCCCGTCGTAGTCGTCCTCCAGGATCAGCCCGCCCGTGGTCCGGGCCCAGTCCACGGCGGCCGCCCGACGGGCCGGGGTCAACGCGACGCCGGTCGGGAACTGGTGCGCGGGAGTCAGCAGCACCGCGCCCACGCCGGGCCCGCCCGCGCCGAGTTCGCCCGTTCGGGCCCCCTCCGCGTCCACGCCCATCGGACGCGTCCGCAGGCCCGCCTTCACCAGCAGGTCCCGGTGGATGTCCAGCCCGTACCCCTCCACCGCCACCTCCCGCACCCGCCGCGCCCGCAGCACCTGCGCCAACAGCGTCAGCCCGTGCACGAACCCGGCGCACAGCACGATCCGTTCCGGGTCCGCGTACACCCCGCGCGCCCGCGCCAGGTAGCCGGCGAGGGCCTCCCTCAGTTCGATCCGGCCGCGTACCTCGACCGCGTACCCGAAGGCCTCGTTCGGCGCGTTGGTCAGCGCGCGCCGGGCCGCCGACAGCCAGGCCGCGCGCGGGAAGCCGCTCAGGTCCGGGGAGCCGGGCTGGAGGTCGTGCGAAGGCCCGCCGCGCGCGGGGCGCCGGGCCCGGCCGGCGGCGGGTGGGGTCCGGCGCGGCCGGGCCCGTTCGGCGACCCTGGTCCCGGAGCCCTGGCGGGCCGTCAGCCAACCCTCGGCGACGAGCTCGGCGTACGCCTCGGCGACCGTGTTCCGCGCGATGCCCAGGTCGACGGCGAGCGACCGCGAGGACGGCAGCCGCGTCCCGGCCGCCAGCCGCCCGCTGCGCGCGGCCTCGCGCAGCGCCTCGGTGAGCCCGGCCCGCAGTCCGCGCCCGGCGGAGAGGTCCAGATGCAGGTCGGCGCCGAAAGTGGCCCATGAATCCGTCATGGATATGGACCATATCGCTGGGCCGCCCTGCACCTAGTGTCGATCACATGACGGAGACACAGAACGCACACGAGCACACCCCCCGCATGCAGATGGCCAAGGTCGCCCCCGAGGTGTACAAGGCCGTCGTGGCCCTGGAGATCGCCTCCAAGAAGGGCCTCGACCCGGCCCTGGTCGAACTCGTGAAGATCCGGGCCTCGCAGATCAACCACTGCGCCTTCTGCCTCGACATGCACACGAAGGACGCCATCGCGGCAGGTGAGAGCGTCGAGCGCATCGTGCTGCTGGCCGCGTGGGAGGAGTCTCGGCACTTCTACACCGAGAAGGAGCTCGCCGCGATCGAGCTCACCGAGGCCGTCACCGTGCTGACCGACGGCTTCGTGCCCGACGAGGTCTACGAGAAGGCCGCCAAACACTTCGAGGAGCGCGAGCTGGCCCAGCTGATCGCCGTCATCGCGACGATCAACGTCTGGAACCGCATCGGCGTCACCACCCGCCTGACGCCCGGCCACTACAAGCCCGGCATGTACAACGTCTGATCCGGTGCCGCACGGGGGTTCGCACCGGGCCCGCCGTGAACGTACGGAACGCCCCGGCGGGCAAGCCCGCCGGGGCGTTCCGTTGAAGCCGTGAGGCGATCCGGGATCAGATCAGGCCGAGCTCGCGCACCGCGTCGCGCTCCTCGACGAGCTCCGCCACGGACGCGTCGATGCGCGCACGGGAGAACTCGTTGATGTCCAGGCCCTGGACGATCTCGTACTTGCCGTCCTTGGTGGTGACGGGGAAGGAGGAGATGATGCCCTCCGGGACGCCGTAGGAGCCGTCCGACGGGATGCCCATCGAGGTCCAGTCGCCCGCGGCGGTGCCGTTGACCCAGGTGTGCACGTGGTCGATGGCGGCGTTGGCGGCCGAGGCGGCCGAGGAGGCGCCACGGGCGTCGATGATCGCGGCGCCGCGCTTGGCGACGGTCGGGATGAAGGTGTCGGCGAGCCACGCCTGGTCGTTCACGACCTCGGCGGCGTTCTTGCCGGCGATCTCCGCGTGGAAGATGTCGGGGTACTGGGTCGCCGAGTGGTTGCCCCAGATGGTGAGGCGCTTGATGTCGGTGACGTCGGAGCCGGTCTTCTGGGCCAGCTGCGTGATCGCGCGGTTGTGGTCCAGGCGGGTCATCGCGGTGAAGCGCTCGGCCGGTACGTCCGGGGCGGCGGCCTGCGCGATGAGCGCGTTGGTGTTGGCCGGGTTGCCCACGACCAGGACCTTGATGTCGTCCGCGGCGTTCGCGTTGATCGCGGCGCCCTGCGGCTTGAAGATGCCGCCGTTGGCGGAGAGCAGGTCACCGCGCTCCATGCCCTTGGTGCGCGGGCGGGCGCCCACGAGCAGCGCGACGTTGGCGCCGGCGAAGCCCTGGTTCGGGTCGTCGAAGATGTCGATGCCCTTGAGGAGCGGGAAGGCGCAGTCGTCGAGCTCCATGGCGGTGCCCTCGGCGGCCTTCATGCCCTGGGGGATCTCCAGGAGGCGGAGCTTGACCGGCACGTCCGCGCCGAGCAGGTGGCCGGACGCGATGCGGAAGAGCAGTGCGTAGCCGATCTGGCCGGCGGCGCCGGTGACGGTGACATTCACGGGAGTGCGGGTCATGGCCTTCTCCGTTAGACAGCTGGCGGTTGGGGCGTCCCGCCCCATGTGCTGGAGGACGCCGCTCCCCAGTGAATCTTGATGTGAAGAGACATCCGCGGTCAGGCTATCCGACCTTGGAGCGGCTCGATCCCCCGGTCCCTGTGGTGCATGGCACACGGACCGGAGGGTTCGAAGGCGGGAGGGCGGTTTCCGCCCTGCATCTCGACCCTTTCGGGCTATTGCCGGGCCTCCCTTTCGGGGGTGTCAGCGCACGGTGAAGCGGACCGCGTCCTCCAGGAACGGCACCTCCAGCAACGGCTTGGGCTCTATGACCAGCGCGAGCAGGGTGATCGCCACGCCCAGCAGCCCGTAGGTGATCATGTCCGTGAAACGGGAGCGCACCGCGAGCATCCCCACCGAGGGCAGCAGCCGCCGCATGACCGAGGCCGCGATCAGGGCGATGCCGATCACCAGGGTGCCGATGCGCGGATGTCCCAGCGCCGTGGCCAGGAGGCCCACCGCGGTCGCGGTGAGCACGCTGAGCATCGGCCACTGCCGGGCGGGCGTGGACACGGCACCGGGCACGGCACGGCCACTGCCCTCCGGGCGGGCGGTGTCCGTGGTTACGGAAGGGAAGCGTCGGGAGCCCGGCGGCCGTGCCCCGGCCGCCTGCTCCGCGTCGGGTTCAGCCTGCACTGGTACTCCGTTCCGCCGCCTCGACGACGTTGACCAGCAGCTGGGCCCGGGTCATGGGGCCGACACCGCCCGGGTTCGGGGAGATCCAGGCCGCCACCTCGGCGACGCCCGGGTGCACGTCACCGACGATCTTCCCGTTCTCGTCGCGGCTGACGCCCACGTCGAGCACGGCCGCGCCCGGCTTCACGTCCTCCGGCTTGACCAGGTGCGGGACACCGGCCGCCGCGACGATGATGTCTGCCTGACGCAGCAGCCCGGACAGGTCGCGCGTGCCGGTGTGGCAGAGCGTCACGGTGGCGTTCTCTGACTTGCGGGTCAGCAGCAGGCCGATGGAGCGCCCGACGGTGATGCCGCGGCCGAGGACCACGACGTGGGCGCCGTTGATCTCGACGTCGTGGTGGCGCAGCAGCTCGACGATGCCGTACGGGGTGCAGGGCAGCGGCCCCGGCTCGTTCAGCACCAGCCGGCCGAGCGACATGGGGTGCAGGCCGTCGGCGTCCTTGAGCGGATCCATCAGCTCCAGGACCCGGTTGGTGTCGATGCCCTTGGGGAGCGGGAGTTGGACGATGTAGCCCGTGCACTCCGGGTTGTCGTTGAGCTCCCGTACGACCGCCTCGATGTCCTCCTGGGAGGCCGTCCCGGGCAGTTCGCGCTGGATGGAGGCGATGCCGACCTCGGCACAGTCCTTGTGCTTGCCGTTGACGTACCAGCGGCTGCCCGGATCGTCGCCGACCAGCAGGGTGCCGAGGCCGGGGGTGGTGCCCCGGGCCTTCAGGTCCGCCACGCGGGCGGTCAGTTCGGACTTGATCGCGGCCGCGGTGGCCTTGCCATCGAGAATCTGGGCGGTCATGCGCCCATCCTCCCGGATGGAGTGGCCCCGGTTCCAGTCGCGGTGCCGGGCGGGGCGTTCACCGCTGCGCGCCGTTCATTGCACTTGCACAACAAGTGACGGGGGTCATCGCAACCAACTGGACAAGTACTCGCGTGTCCCACGACGATGCAATGACAGATGTGCCGCGGGCAGTGCCGGGGGGCGGACCGCAAGAAGCAGATTTCCTCCCTGCGTTTGCCGTGCGTCCCCGCACTTCCACGGAGGAACACCCCATATGAGCTTCGGCGACCCGAACAACCCGTACGGTCAGCAGCCCCCGCAGGGACAGCCCGGCTACGGCTACCCGCAGCAGGCCCCGCAGGGCATCCCGCCGCAGGGCGGCTACGCCTACCCGCCGCAGCAGGCGCCCATGGGCTACCCGGCGGGCCCCGGCGGCTACTCGGGCGCCCCCGCGACGATGCCCGGCCTGATGATGACGGCGCGAGTCCTGCTGTTCATCGTCGCGGGCGTCCAGGTGCTCATCGGCGTCTTCGCGATGTTCGGTGCCGCCACGATCAACGATGCGTCGAACATGGCGAGCGACTCGGTCGGCTCGAACCCGTTCTCGACGGTCGCGAGCGCGTCGGCCGGTGTGGTCTTCATCCTCGCGCTGGTGTTCCTCGGCCTGTCGGCGCTGTCGATCACTCTGGGCGTGAAGTTCTCGCGCGGCGGGCAGGGCATCCGCATCACCACCATGGTGTACGGGATCCTGGGCGCGCTGGTCGGCGTGCTGGCCCTGATCGGTTCGGCGAGCGCCGACTCCACCGCAGCCCTGATCTGGGCGCTGCTGTGGATCGGTTTCGGCGGCACGATGGCCGCGGCCATGATCGCGCCGTCCGGAGCCGCCTGGTTCGGGCGTCCGCGCTACTGAGCCGCCGCAGGCACGTCTCACGCACACGGCGAAGGCCGCGACCCACACTGCGGGTCGCGGCCTTCGCCGTTGGGCCGTGTCTCAGTGGAAGAAGTGGCGCGTCCCGGTGAAGTACATCGTCACGCCGGCCTTCTTCGCGGCCTCAACGACCTGCTCGTCACGGACCGAACCACCCGGCTGGACCACGGCCTTGATGCCCGCGGCCGTCAGGATCTCCAGCCCGTCCGGGAACGGGAAGAAGGCGTCGGAGGCGGCGTAGGAGCCCTGCGCGCGCTCGGCGCCCGCCCGCTCGACGGCGAGCTTCGCCGAGTCGACGCGGTTGACCTGGCCCATGCCGACGCCGACCGAGGCGCCGTCCTTGGCGAGCAGGATCGCGTTGGACTTGACGGCCCGGCAGGCCTTCCACGCGAAGGCCAGCTCGGCGAGCTCGTCGGCGGAGAGGGCGTCGCCGGTGGCGAGGGTCCAGTTGGCCGGGTCGTCGCCCTCGGCCTGGAAGACGTCGGACTGCTGGAGCAGCACGCCGCCGGAGATCGGCTTCAGGTCGCCCGGCTGGTGCGGGGTGCCGTCCACCTTGAGCACGCGGATGTTCTTCTTCTTGGCCAGGATCTCGACCGCGCCGTCCTCGTAGGCGGGGGCGGCGATGACCTCGGTGAAGATCTCCGCGACCTGCTCGGCGAGCTCGACGGTCACCGGGCGGTTGACGGCGATGACGCCGCCGAAGGCCGACAGCGGGTCGCAGGCGTGCGCCTTGCGGTGGGCCGCGGCGACGTCCGTGGCGTCCACGGCGATGCCGCACGGGTTGGCGTGCTTGATGATCGCGACGCAGGGCTCTTCGTGGTCGTAGGCGGCCCGGCGGGCGGCCTCGGTGTCCACGTAGTTGTTGAAGGACATCTCCTTGCCGTGCAGCTGCTCGGCGTTGGCGAGGCCGCCCGGCAGGCCGTCCGTGTACAGGGCGGCCGCCTGGTGCGGGTTCTCGCCGTAGCGGAGGGTCGACTTGCGCTCCCAGGCGCCCGCGAGGAACTCGGGCAGGACGGCGCCCTCTTCCGGCGCGTACGCGTTCGTGAACCAAGAGGCCACGGCCACGTCGTAGGCGGCGGTGTGCTGGAAGGCCTCGGCCGCGAGCCGCTTGCGCGCGGTGAGGTCGAAGCCGCCGCCCTGGGCGGCCGCGATCACGTCGGCGTAGCGGGCCGGGCTGGTGACGACCGCGACCGACGGGTGGTTCTTGGCGGCGGCGCGGACCATCGACGGACCGCCGATGTCGATCTGCTCCACGCACTCGTCCGGGGTGGCACCCGACTGGACGGTGGCCAGGAAGGGGTAGAGGTTGACGACCACCAGGTCGAAGGGCTCCACGCCCAGCTCGGCGAGCTGGTTGCGGTGGTCCTCCAGGCGCAGGTCGGCGAGGATGCCGGCGTGCACGCGCGGGTGCAGGGTCTTGACGCGGCCGTCCAGGCACTCGGGGAAGCCGGTGAGCTCCTCGACCTTGGTGACGGGCACCCCGGCGGCGGCGATCTTCGAGGCGGTGGAGCCGGTGGAGACGAGCGCGACGCCCGCCTCGTGCAGGCCGCGGGCCAGGTCTTCCAGTCCCGTCTTGTCGTAGACGCTGATGAGCGCACGCCTGATCGGCCGCTGGTTCGTGGTCGGGTCGTTGCTCGCTGCGGTGTCTGCGGCGGTCACTGGATCGTTACCTTTCGTCCCTCAATGCGGTAGCCGTGCCGGGCCAGGCGCCCCACGACATCGACGAGCAGCTGGCGCTCGACTTCCTTGATGCGCTCATGGAGAGCGGCTTCGTCGTCCTCGTCCCGTACCTCGACCACACCTTGGGCGATGATCGGACCGGTGTCCACGCCGCTGTCCACGAAGTGGACCGTGCAGCCGGTGACCTTCGCTCCGTAGGCGAGCGCGTCCCGTACGCCGTGCGCGCCGGGGAAGGCGGGGAGGAGGGCGGGGTGGGTGTTGACGAACCGGCCGCCGAAGCGGTCGATGAACGCCTTGCCCACGATCTTCATGAACCCGGCCGACACGACGAGGTCCGGGGCGTACGCGTCGGTCGCCTCGGTGAGGGCGGTGTCCCACTCCTCGCGGCTCCCGTAGGCCTTGACCGGGCACACGAAGGTGGGGATCCCGGCCTTCTCGGCCCGCTCCAGGCCCGCGATGTTCTCTCGGTCGGCCCCCACGGCGACGACTTCGGCACCGAAGCCCTCGGGTCCGCCGGGGTGGGCGTCGATGGCGTCGAGCAGGGCCTGGAGGTTGGTGCCGGAACCGGAGACCAGCACGACCAGGCGGGAGGCGGCCATGGGAGGCCCTTTCTCGCGGAATTGCGGTGTTCGTCTTGTGCGGTCATACGAAACTTCGGGGTACCGATATACGGGGAACCATACGAAGCCACCGACCGCCTGCAACGATACCGGCACACCGGACGGCCCCCGAGGGACGGGGGGACGGCCGGGCGGTAGCGTCAGGCGTACACGCCTCGACGTCGCCCTGACGTCCTTGACACAGGGGAAGAAACGCACCCGATGCCGGACCGCCGCCAGCCCGACTCCTCCACCCCCTCCACTCCTTCCTCCCCCACCTCCCCCTCCACCGACGACAACCCGTTCGCGGCTCCGCCGGAGGGTCGGCCCGACCAGCCGTGGCAGCCGCGCGCCGGTGCCGGCGGCGGGTCGGGTCAGGGGTCCGGGGAGGACCCGGGGAACACGGACGGCCAGGGAGGACCGGCCCGCTGGGACCCGACGGACCCGATCCAACGGCGGGCGCGGTACGCGCTGCTGGCCGGCATGTGGGGCTTCTTCTTCGGGATCTTCGGCATCCCGTCGGTCGGCCTCCTGCTGGGCGCGCTGGCCATCTACTGGGGCGTCAGCGCCCTGCGGGGCCGCCCGGCCCCCACGCCCGACCCCGACCAGCCGCAGCCCCAGGCGCAGTCCCGGCCCCAGGCCGGCGGCCTGGCAGCCCTGGGCCCCGCGGCCCGCCCGCAGCGCACGGCGGCGGTGAGCGGCCTCGTCACGGCCTCACTGGCGATCCTGCTGGCGATGAGCTCGTACGCCCTTCAGCTGGCGTACAAGGACTTCTACGTCTGCCGCGACGACGCCCTCACCCAGTCCGCGGAACTCCAGTGCAACACCCTCCTCCCGAACAACATGGTGGGCGACATCCTGAAGGTCCGTCAGTAACCACCGTCAAACCCCGGCCCCGCCGGGCCAATCCAGCCCCGCCGGCGTTTGAGGCGCGGGGTCCGGGGGCGGAGCCCCCGGCAACGGCGCCGCACCGGCCACTCGCACGACACCGCCGACCCGATCCGGCCCGGCCGGGCAAATCCAGCCCCGCCGGCGTTTGAGGCGCGGGGTCCGGGGCAGCGCCCCGGCGGCGGCGCCGCAGACGAAGAACGGGCCTACGCAGACGGCTTGCGGCGGGCCAGCACCCGGGCCCCCACCACCGGCGGCACCAAGGGCTCCGACGGCGGTGGCGCGGCCTGCGGCACCGTCAGGTCCGGCCCCACGGCGGAGACGACCGTCAGCACCCGCGCCGGAGGCGGCGTGGGGGCCGGGGCCTCGACCGGAGCCGGCGGCGCCGAGATGTCCGGGATCAACCCCCCGGCGGCCTCCCTCAACGCCTCCCACCGAAGCTCCCGCACCCCGCTGTCGTGCCAGGCGTCAGCCGACCCCGGCGCGAGCGCGACCGGCCGGTTGCGCCAGGCGTGCACCGCCACCGCCACCACCACCCCCGGCAGGGTCCACGCGAAGGCCGCCACGCCCACCACCCACCACACCGGCCCGAACTCCGCGAGCTGCCGCGACCCCATCGGCCCCGCCGCGGCGGCCGCCAGCCCGGCCATGAGCAACCCGCACACCAGCGCACCCAGCGCCGCCGTGAGCGCGGTCTCCCCGCACGAGACCTCGCGCGCCCGGCGTACCGCGAACCAACCCACCGCCAGCCCCGCCACCACCGGCACCCCGAACGCCGCCCAGGTCAGCGGGGTCCCGGGCCCTTCGGGCGGAAGCGCGGCCAGCAGCGGGAAGCGCGGCAGCGAGGGCGAACCGGCGAAGCCGAGCGGGGTGGCGCTCGCGCCGGCGCCGAGGGCGAAGCCCGGCCCGAGCCCGTAGGCCGCCCCCCAGACCATCGCGTTCGGGATCAGCGCGAGCGCCAGCAGCAGCACCGCGAACCGCCCCGACCACACCCCGGTCAGCGCCAGGAACGACCCCTGCGCCTCGGCTCCGTGCCACGCGAGCGAGACGCCGACCAACAGTGCCCCGCCGCCCAGCAGCACCAGCGCCCCGCCCGCCCCGGCACGGAGCGCAAGCGCGTACCGGGGGCGCGCGACCGCCTTCCGTACGCCCCCGGGAAGCCAGGTCGGCAACGGTCCCTCCGGACGTCCCCGGGCGGCCCACACCCCGCCGGCCGCCGCGAGCACGGCGACCATCGGCACGTGCCAGGCCGCGCTGAGCGGATCGGCGGGCATCGGCCCCCCGGCGGCGTACACCGTGGCGAGGGCGCCGACCGCGAGGTAGCCGCAGAGCACGGCCGAGA
Source organism: Streptomyces sp. NPDC096339 (assembly GCF_044762985.1). Classification (NCBI taxonomy): domain Bacteria; kingdom Bacillati; phylum Actinomycetota; class Actinomycetes; order Kitasatosporales; family Streptomycetaceae; genus Streptomyces; species Streptomyces sp. NPDC096339. The sequence continues at coordinate 206,938 of NZ_JBIWFI010000005.1, forward strand.
AGACGGCTCCGGCGGGCAGCACCTCCTCGACGCCCTCGCCGCCCTCCTCACCACCCCCCTCGGACCCGCTGCCCAGTCGGGCGGCACGCCGCATCAGGAGCACGGGCAGCGCGACGAGCAGCAGCGGGGTCACCCCGACGGGCGCGGGCACGCCGGACAGGGTGTCGTACCGCACCAGCTCCGTACCGTGCGCGAGCAGCCACAGGCCCGCGGCGAGGTGGAGGGCACCGCCGGGGCCGCTGTCGGGGTAGGGGGAGCTGATCCACAGGACGATGACGAGCACGGCGAGGAAGCCGAGCCCGAGCCCGGCCGCCACGGCGCCGCCCATCACGCATGCGGCGGCGGCCGGCGAACGGCGCCGCCGGCCGGCTCGCGGGGCCGTCTGCAACGGGGTCCCGCGTTCGGTCACTTGGGTCACCCCGACATGGTGCCTTCGACACGCGCTATGAGTGCGTAACAGGCGAATGCCCGTGGTGTCGCTCAATATACGTTTATGTACTTTTTCGCCCAGAGCGGTCAGGTCGCGGGGAGTGTGGCATGACACAAAGCGTCGATACGACCTCCGCATCCGACGCGGAGCGGAGCCTCCCGTCCCCGAAGGAGCGCCGCAGACTGCGCGAAGCGGCGGAGCTGACGCACGATGAGGTCGCGGCGGCGGTGGGCGTCACTCCGACCACGGTCCGCTCCTGGGAAACGGGCCGCACGGCCCCGCGCGGCCGCAAACTGGAGGTGTACTCCCGCTTTCTGACCCGCCTCCAGTCCCTGGCCAAGGCCACTTCCGCGCGCGCGGACACCCCCGCGGAGCCGGAGCCGGAGGCGGCCGCGCCCGGCACTGATGCCGAGTCATCCGGCACCCCCGCAACGGCGGTGGGCGGGTCGCCCGGAGCCCCAGGAGCCTTCTCCGACGCCGGGCCCCACCCGGCACCGCCGGAGCGGCGACCGGCCCCCGGGCCGACGGAGAGCACCGCACCGCGGGCAGCCACCCCGGCTGCGCCGCGGGCGGACGGGGCCCCCGACGCGACGTCCGCGGTCGCGCCGCCGGCAACCGGCGCGCCGGGAGGGCCGGAGGCGTCCCGGGCCGCCGGCACCGCGAAGCCGAGGTCCGCGGCCGAGCCGCAGACGTCCGCCGCAGCGGCAGCGGCGAAGGCGCCCGGGCCCAGGCCCGCCGGAGCCTCCGAGCCGACCCCCGCAGACCCGCCGCGGGCTGCCGCCGCAGCGGCGCACGGGGCCGCCGGAAGCGCCGGGCCGACGCCCGCCGAGGCGCCCCGGGCGGCCGCCGAGCCCGACCACCCGCCCGCACCGGCCGAGGCACCGTCACCCGGCCTCGCCCAACCCGACCCTGCGACCCCGACCCCGACCCCGACCTCGACCTCGACCTCGACCCCAGCCTCGACCCCGGCACCGTCACCGGCCCCGGAACCGGCAGGGGCGGAGGCATCCGGGTCCGCCGGGGCGCCACCGACAGCCACCGCCGGGGCCGACCCGCAGACCGATCCGCAGGCAGACCCGGACCCCGTGGAGCAAACGCCGGCCCGGCTGCCCGTCGACGACTTCGACGCCCTCCACGCCCACGCCGCGCCCGCACTCACCCGGCAGGCCTACCTGCTCACCGGCCGCCGGGGCCTCGCCCTGGAGGCCGTCGACCGGGCCTTCCAGCTGGCCTGGGACCGCTGGCCAGAGGTGGCGACCGACCCGGACCCGGTGGGCTGGGTGCGCGCGGCCGCGCACGAGTACGCGCTCTCGCCCTGGCACCAGTTCCGCCGCGCCCACCGCCATCCCGACAAACCCCCCGCCGAGCCCGCCGACCGGATCCTCCTCGACGCCATGCTCGCGCTGCCCACCAACCACCGCCGTACCGTGCTGCTCTACGACGGCGTGGGACTCGACCTGCCCGACACCGCCGCCGAGACGGAGGCCAGCACCCCCACCGCCGGCAACCGGCTGCTCCACGCGCACGCCACGCTCGCCGCGCGGATCCCCCAACTGGCCGCGGCGGCTCCCGAGAAACAGTCCGCGCTGCTCCGCGAAAGGTTCACCGCGCTGAAGCCTGCCGTGGCGCTCGACCCGCGCCCGGCCGCCGCCGTACGGAACACCGCCGAGCGGCGCAACCGGCGGCGGACGCGCGCCGTGATCGGCCTGGCCGCGGTGATCGCCGTGGCCACCGCGTACACCACCGCGACCGCGCCCACCAAGTACGAGCCGCCGAACGCCCCCGGGGCGAACGTCTCCGGCGTGCCCCCGCACAGCGGCCCCCAGCGGCTCACGGAGGAGAGCAGGGCCCTCCACGACAAACTGCGTTCCGACCCGGCGGCAGGTCCGGCCAGGATCACCCCGAAGACCGAATGAGGGGCGAGACGAGCGCCGGATGAGCGCCGGATGACGGCCGCACGGAAAAGGGCGTGGCCCGCACCCCCGAGGGGTGCGGGCCACGCCCGTGTGTCCGTACGGCGACTGCCTAGTTGGCGCCGTTCAGGATCTCGCGCGCCAGCTTCGCGGTCTCGGTCGGCGTCTTGCCGACCTTCACGCCCGCGGCCTCCAGGGCTTCCTTCTTGGCCTGTGCGGTGCCAGAAGAACCGGAGACGATGGCGCCGGCGTGACCCATGGTCTTGCCCTCGGGGGCGGTGAAGCCCGCGACGTAGCCGACGACCGGCTTGGTGACGTTCTTCGCGATGAAGTCCGCCGCACGCTCCTCGGCGTCGCCGCCGATCTCGCCGATCATGACGATGAGCTCGGTCTCCGGGTCGGCCTCGAAGGCCTCCAGGGCGTCGATGTGCGTGGTGCCGATGACCGGGTCGCCACCGATGCCGACGGCGGAGGTGAAGCCGATGTCGCGCAGCTCGTACATCATCTGGTAGGTCAGCGTGCCGGACTTGGACACGAGACCGATCTTGCCGGGCTTGGTGATGTCGCCCGGGATGATGCCGGCGTTGGACTGGCCGGGGGTGATCAGACCCGGGCAGTTCGGGCCGATGATGCGGGTCTTGTTGCCCTTGGCGGTCGCGTACGCCCAGAAGGCGGCGGAGTCGTGCACCGCGATGCCCTCGGTGATGACGACGGCCAGCGGGATCTCGGCGTCGATCGCCTCGACGACGGCGGCCTTCGCGAAGGCCGGCGGGACGAAGAGGACGGAGACGTTGGCGCCCGTCTCCTTCATCGCCTCGGCGACGGAGCCGAAGACCGGGACCTCGGTGCCGTCGAAGTCGACGGTGGTGCCGGCCTTGCGCGGGTTCACACCGCCGACGATGTTGGTGCCGTCAGCCAGCATCAGCTTGGTGTGCTTCATGCCCGTGGCACCGGTCATGCCCTGGACGATGACCTTGCTGTCCTTGTTGAGGAAGATAGCCATGGTGAGTCTGTGACCTCGTCCCTTTACTTCGCAGCCGCAGCGAGCTCGGCGGCCTTGTCGGCCGCGCCGTCCATGGTGTCCACGCGCTGCACCAGCGGGTGGTTGGCGTCCGAGAGGATCTTGCGACCCAGCTCGGCGTTGTTGCCGTCGAGGCGGACGACGAGCGGCTTGGTGACCTCTTCGCCCTTGTCCTTGAGCAGCTGAAGGGCCTGAACGATGCCGTTCGCGACCTCGTCGCACGCGGTGATGCCACCGAAGACGTTGACGAAGACCGACTTGACGTCCGGGTCGCCGAGGATGATCTCGAGACCGTTGGCCATGACGGCGGCGGAGGCGCCACCGCCGATGTCCAGGAAGTTGGCGGGCTTGACGCCGCCGTGGTTCTCACCGGCGTACGCGACGACGTCGAGGGTGCTCATGACGAGACCCGCGCCGTTGCCGATGATGCCGACCTCGCCGTCGAGCTTGACGTAGTTGAGGTTCTTCGCCTTGGCGGCGGCCTCGAGCGGGTTCGCGGCCGCGTGGTCCACGAACTCCTCGTGGCCCGGCTGGCGGAACTCGGCGTTCTCGTCGAGCGAGACCTTGCCGTCGAGGGCGATGACGTCGCCGGAGGCGACCTTCGCGAGCGGGTTGACCTCGACGAGGAGCGCGTCCTCGGCGATGAAGGTCTGCCACAGGGTCACGAGGACCTCGGCGACCTTCTCGGCGACCTCGGCCGGGAACTGCGCCAGGGCGACGATCTCGCGGGCCTTCTCGATGGTCACGCCCTCGTTGGCGTTCACCGGGACCTTGGCGAGCTTCTCGGGGGTCTCCTCGGCGACCTGCTCGATGTCCATGCCACCCGCGACCGAGGCCATGGCCAGGAAGGTGCGGTTGGTGCGGTCCAGCAGGTACGAGACGTAGTACTCCTCGAGGATCTCGGGAGCGGTCTCGGCGATCATCACCTTGTGGACCGTGTGGCCCTTGATGTCCATGCCGAGGATGTCCGTCGCACGGGCGACGGCCTCGTCCGGGGTGGCGGCGAGCTTCACGCCACCGGCCTTGCCGCGGCCGCCGACCTTCACCTGCGCCTTGACGACCGACTTGCCGCCCAGCCGCTCGGTGGCCTCGCGAGCCGCCTCAGGCGTGTCGATGACTTCACCGGCCAGCACCGGTACACCGTGCTTGGCGAAGAGGTCCCTCGCCTGGTACTCGAACAGGTCCACGCGCGTCCGTCCCTTGTCTTCAAAGATTCGCAGTGATTCGCGGTTTGTCTGCTATCTGCGTGGGCGTGCCGCGGAGGGCAACGTGACGGCGCTGTCACTAGGAAGGCGCACACGGTGACCGTGGACGCGGCATGTCCGTCCCGCAGGTTATCCCCGTGGGACGTAGGTCCCTAAATCGCAGATCACACCTGAGCGGTGATTCCTCTCACAGATCGCCTCACGGTTGAACTGGAAGTTCGTGCGATCTACCGATTCACAGGGTGGCGCGCTCCGGACTCGTCATGGCATGGGGAGGGGCCTCTTCTCCAGCGCCGCGGCCATGACATCGGGGAACAGGTCGGGGGTGCAGGCGAAGGCCGGAGCCCCGAGCGCGGCGAGGGCGGCGGCGTGCTCGTGGTCGTAGGCCGGGGCGCCCTCGTCGGACAGCGCGAGGAGGGTGACGAACTCGACCCCCGCCGCCTTCATCGCGGCGACCCGCTTCAGCATCTCGTCGCGTATGCCTCCTTCGTAGAGATCACTGATCAGGACGACGACGGTGTCGGCGGGTCGGGTGATCTTCGACTGGCAGTAGGCCAGGGCCCGGTTGATGTCGGTGCCGCCGCCCAGCTGGGTGCCGAAGAGGACGTCCACGGGGTCGTCGAGCTGATCGGTCAGGTCCACCACCGCGGTGTCGAAGACGACCAGTCGCGTCGCGATCGACCGCATGGAGGCCAGGACCGCCCCGAAGACGGAGGCGTAGACGACGGAGGCCGCCATCGAACCCGACTGGTCGATGCAGAGGATCACCTCCTTCTTCACCGATTGCGCCGCCCGGCCGTAGCCGACGAGCCGCTCGGGGACCACGGTCCGGTACTCGGGCAGGTAGTTCTTCAGGTTCGCCCGGATGGTCCGGTCCCAGTCGATGTCGTGGTGCCGGGGCCGGCTGATGCGGGCGGACCGGTCGAGGGCTCCGGTGAGCGTGGCCCTCGTGCGCGCCGCGAGCTTCTTCTCCAACTGCTCGACCACCTTGCGGACCACGGCCCGCGCCGTCTCCTTCGTGGTCTCGGGCATCGCCTTGTTCAGCGAGAGCAGGGTGCCGACCAGATGCACATCCGGCTCCACGGCCTCCAGCATCTCCGGCTCCAGCAGCAGCGCGGACAGGCCGAGCCGCTCGATCGCGTCGCGCTGCATGACCTGGACCACCGAGCTGGGGAAGTACGCACGGATGTCCCCGAGCCAGCGGGCCACGTTCGGCGCGGACCCCCCGAGCCCGGCCGACCGCTCCCCGGCCCCCTTCCGCCCCGTCCCCGCCCCTCCCCCGTACAGCGCACCGAGCGCTGCGTCCATCGCCGCGTCCCGCCCGCCGAGCACACACCCGGTCCCGTCGCCCTCTCCCCCACCGAGCACCATCCGCCACCGCCGCAGCCGCTCGCCTCCGGCGGGGCGTTCGGTCTTCCCGGCGGCGCCGCGCCCCTCGCCGGCCGGCTGCGCGTCCTGCGCCCCCGCCTGGCTTCCCGTCCTGATCATGTGTCCGTCCCCCTGCACTCGTCGTGTCGGCCCGCCGCACCATCCGGCTGCGCCGGGCAAAATCCAGCCCCTCCGGCGTTTGAGGAGCGGGGTCCGGGCAGCACCCCGGCAACGGCGCCGCACCCGGCCGAACAGCCCCTCAAGCCGCCGCGCCACCGGCACCGGCACCGGCACCGGCCAGCAGCATCCGCACCACGGCCACCACCGCATCCGCCCGCTCCGCGTCCAGCTCGGGCGCGAAGCCCTCGGGACCCGCGCCGGAAGCGGTCACGCCCGGCCGCCCGCCGGGGCCCCGGCGGACCAGCTCGCCCAGCGTCCGCTTCACCCCCGGCTCGTACGCCCCGAACGTCCGCCGCAGCAAGGGCAGTACGTCGGTGAACGCGCGCTCCGGGACCCCAACCAGCCAGCTGTCGATCAGGCCCAGCAGCCGTTCGTCGTGGACGAGCAGCGTGCCGCCCCCCGAGCTCCCGCCCGCGAAGCCCTCGATCCAGCCCGCCGCGTCGGCCGGGTCGGCCGCCGGTGACAGGGCGAGCCCCATCAGCCGGGCCGTCTCCTCGGCCGGCAGCCGCCCGTCGTCGAGCAGCAGCCGGGCCGCCCGGCCGCGGATCACGCCGGGCACGGCCTCCCACGCGGCCAGCTTCCGCAGGACCTCGGACCAGCGCTCGCGCAGCCCCTCCTCCGCGTCCGCCAGCAGCCCGACCGCGCCGTGCACCCCGTCCACGTGGCCCCGCAGCTCCGCCGCCGCGTCCGCGTCCAGACCGGCCGCGCACGCCGACGGGAGGGCCACGCATATGCGTTCGGCGAGGCCGGCCGCCACCGTGGCGAGGGCCGCCGCATCGGTGCCCCGGACGTCCCCGTACCTCAGCGAACGGGCCAGCGCCGGCAGGGCCTTGGCGAGCCGTGCCACATCGGTGTCCAGCGCGGCCCGGTCCGCCAGGGCCCGCAGCACCGCCGGCAGCGCCTCGGACAGCCCGGCCAGCAGGCACTGCTCCGCGAGCGCCGTGACCTCCCCGAGCTCCTGCGCCGAGGCCGCTTCCGCCTCCGCCTTGGCGGTGGCGGCGGCCAGGACGGTGGTGCCCCATATGCCTGCCTCGGCGACCCGCACCGACAGCTCCGGCTCCCAGCGCAGCCGCCAGGTCTCCCGGAAGGTCCCGGTGCTGCTCCGCGAGGCGGCCGGTCTGCCCCATTCGATCCCGAGCAGCCGCAGCCGGTGCAGCAACAGCGACTTCGCGGTGTCGGTGTCCTTGCGGAGGTCCAGTTCCAGCTCGCGATCGGCCGCCTCGGCCTTGAGCCGCAGAGAGCGCTGCTGCCGGGTCAGGTCGCGCTGGAGCGGTACGACGGGAGCCCCGTCGGGGACCTCGCCGAGCACGTCGCCGACCACCAGCCGGTCCTCGACGAGCGCGAGCGGCACGTCGGAGCCGTCGCACATCACCGCCCGGACGGCCTCCAGCGTCTCCGTCAGCCCGGGCAGCGGCCTCCCCCGCATCGCGGCCAGCGTCTGCGCCAGCCGGACCGCCTCGATCACGTGCGCCGAGGAGACCTGCCGGTCCTCCTCCCGCAGCAGGCCCGCGACCTTGGTCAGCCACCGCTCCACGGGCCGGTCCCGGGCCGCGAAGAGGTGCGCGTACCAGCCGGGCGAGGTGATGCCCGCTCCGTACCCGCCGGCCCTGGCGAGCCTGCGGTGGGTCCAGGGCACCCACGTGGTCTCCACCTTGACCTTGGGCAGTCCCGCGAGCAGTGCCTTGTCCGCGGCGACGGTGGTCTTCGCCCGCAGTGCCGGGACGTGCCAGGCCCCGCACACCACCGCGTAAGCGTCGCCGAACTCCCGGCGGGCGGCCCGCATCCGCTGACGCATGTACGCCTCGCGCACGAGGTCCCGGCCGTGGTCTCCGTCGCCGTAGGCCTCCCGCAGGGCTCCCATGGCCTCGCCGAGCGCCTCGAACGCGCCCAGGGCGTCCGCCTCCTCGCCGCCCCGGTGCTCGACGACGTCCTCCCACCAGCGCTCGGGGTCGTCGTATCCGGCGGTCTCGGCCAGAACCGCGAGCGGGTCCACCCGTACGGACGGCTCCGGCTCCTCCCCTTCCTCCTCCCCGCGGGCGAGCGAGTGCGCGGCCGGCAGGTCCATGAACCGCACCGGTACGCCGGCCTCCTGCGCCCAGCGGATGGCGACCCACTCCGGGGAGAACTCGGCCAGCGGCCAGAACGCGGCCCGGCCGGGGTCGTCCGCGGCGTGCGCGAGCAGCGCCACGGGCGGCCTCATGCCCGGGTCGGCGGCGAGGGCGAGGAGTTCGTCCCCTTCGGGCGGGCCCTCGATCAGGACGGCCGCCGGCCGGGCCGCCTCCAGGGCGGCCCGCACCGCGCGGGCCGATCCCGGCCCGTGGTGCCGTACCCCCAGGAGCAGGGGGCCCTTCGGGCTCCGGCTCACACCGTCACCTCCCGGCAGGCGCGGTAGAAGTCCTTCCAGCCGTCGCGCTCGCGGACCACTGCCTCCAGGTACTCCTGCCAGACGACCTTGTCTGCTGCCGGGTCGCGGACGACGGCGCCCAGGATCCCGGCGGCCACGTCGGAGGGGCGCAGCACGCCGTCCCCGAAGTGGGCGGCGAGGGCCAGGCCGCCGGTGACGACGGAGATGGCCTCGGCGGTGGACAGGGTGCCGCTGGGGGACTTCACCTTGGTGCGGCCGTCGTCGGTGACTCCGTCGCGCAGCTCGCGGAAGACGGTGACGACGCGGCGGATCTCCTCGAGGCCTTCGGGCGCGGCCGGCAGGTCGAGGGCGCGGCCCATCTGGTCGACGCGGCGGGCGACGATGTCGACCTCGGCGTCGGCCGTGGCGGGCAGCGGCAGGACCACGGTGTTGAAGCGGCGGCGCAGCGCGCTGGAGAGCTCGTTGACCCCCCGGTCGCGGTCGTTGGCGGTGGCGATGAGGTTGAACCCGCGCACGGCCTGGACCTCTTCGCCCAGCTCCGGTATCGGGAGCGTCTTCTCGGACAGGACGGTGATGAGGGTGTCCTGGACGTCGGCCGGGATGCGGGTGAGCTCCTCGACGCGCGCGGTCATGCCCTCGGCCATGGCCCGCATGACGGGGCTGGGGACGAGCGCTTCGCGGCTGGGGCCGTGGGCCAGGAGGCGGGCGTAGTTCCAGCCGTACCGGATGGCCTCCTCGGGGGTGCCGGCGGTGCCCTGGACGAGGAGGGTGGAGTCCCCGCTGACGGCGGCCGCGAGGTGTTCGGACACCCAGGTCTTGGCGGTGCCGGGGACTCCGAGCAGGAGCAGGGCGCGGTCGGTCGCGAGGGTGGTGACGGCGACTTCGACGATCCGGCGCGGCCCCACGTACTTGGGCGTGATGACCGTGCCGTCTTCGAGCGTGCCACCCTGCAGGTAGGTGGCGACGGCCCACGGGGAGAGCTTCCAGCGGGCCGGGCGGGGCCGGTCGTCGACCGCCGCCAGGGCTTTCAGTTCGTGTGCGAAGGCGTCTTCTGCGTGCGGTCGCAGCGCCTCGGCCCCGCGGGTGTTCTCGTGCTCGGTCATGGTCCCCCTCCAATGCTCCGCAGCCGCTCCCGACTGCTGGATCCAAGGTGCACCACACCACTGACAACGCACCTTGTTCCAGCTGTTGTTGCAGGTCAGGGCGATTGTCAGTGGGGGTCTCTACGGTTGTTCACATGACTGAGCAGGGGGTCCGCTGGACGGCGGAACAGGTACTGGCTCTGGCTCCTGACGATGCCTCACGCAAGGCGGGAAGCAGACTCGGCGGGGCGGGGCCGTGGTCGCAGATCGGAGGTTCCGCTTCCGGTTCTGTGTGGGGGTTGTGCAAGGGCAGCGGCAGCAAGCCGTACCAGACGGTCGTGGACCTGACGGGGCCTGCGTACAAGTGCTCGTGCCCGAGCCGGAAGTTCCCGTGCAAGCACGCGCTGGGGCTGCTGCTGCTCTGGTCCGCGGAGGGGGCGGGCGAGCCCGGGGAGGCTCCGGAGTGGGCCGCCCAGTGGCTGGCCGACCGGGCGGCGAAGGCCGCGCGCACATCCGCCGGAACGGGGGGTCCGGTGGATGCGGAGGGGGCGCGGAAGCGGGCGGAGCGGCGGGCGGCCCGGATCGGCGCGGGCGTCACCGAGCTGGAGCAGCGGCTGGCGGATCTGCTGCGCGGCGGCCTCGCGGGCCAGGAGCAGGCCGGTTACGGGGCGTGGGAGGAGACGGCGGCCCGGATGGTGGACGCCCAGGCTCCCGGACTGGCGGGTCGGGTGCGGGAGTTGGGGACGATACCCAGTTGCGGGCCCGGCTGGCCCGCCCGGATGCTGGAGGAGGCGGCGCTGCTGCACCTGCTGGATCGGGCCTGGCTCGGGGTGGCTGGGCTGCCGGACCAATTGGCCGCGACGGTGCGCAGCCGGGTGGGACTGCCGGCCTCCGGGGAGGGGGAGGCCGTACGGGACCGCTGGCTGGTGCTGGCCCAGCACGACTCGGTGTCACCGGACGGCCGGCTCACCACCCGCCGGATATGGCTGCGCGGGACGGGGAGCGGGCGGCCCGCGCTGGTGCTGGACTTCGGACCGCCCGGGCGGCCACCGGGGCTGGCCCTGCCGGTGGGGCTGGTACTGGAGGCGGAGATCCGCTTCCGGCCCGGGTCCGCGGGGCTGCGGGGGGATCTCGGGGAGAGGTTCGCGGCGGCCGTGCCGTGCACGGAGGTTCCGGCCGGCGTGAGTACGGGGGCGGCACTGGAGGCGTACGGGGCGGCACTGCGGGACGACCCGTGGCTGGAGTCCTGGCCGGTGGTGCTCGGTCCGGTGGTCCCGATACCGGGAGAGCTGGGCTGGCAACTGGCGGATGCGGAGGGAACCTCCGCACTGCCGGTGCCCCTCACCGGGCCGGGCAGCCGCTCACGCGGGGGCCTGTGGCAGCTGGCCGCACTGTCGGGCGGGGGCCCGGTGACGGTGTTCGGCGAATGCGGCCATCGGGGTTTCACCCCGCTGACGGCCTGGCATCCGGGCTCGCCCGAGCCGGTCGCCCTGGCCTGAGACAGCAGGAAGACAACGGAAATCACTGGGGGCCTGGGGGGTTCTGTGTCCGCTTACGAGGACTACGGGAAGTACGCGGCGGCGCGGGGGCGCCGGCGCGAGGTGACGAGGAGCCGGGGGGCTTGCATGAACGACAACCACGCCAGCTGAGCGCGGTCGGCCGAGTCGGCCGGCCCGACGGGGGCAAGGGCCGCTCCGGTCCCGCGGAGGGGGCGGGACCGGAGCGCAGGACACGGAGCGGGAAGCAGGGAAGAGGGAGGGGCGCGATGGACAAGGTCGACGAGGGGTACGGGGAGTGGGAGGAGCTGGTCGGGGCCGCGCTGCTGGGCACCGACCGGCGCCGGGGCGGGGGCCCGGCCGGTTCGCCGGAGGCGCTGCTGGACGCGGCGGCCGTGCACGCCGTGCGCCGCCGGGCCGGTCTGTGCCCGGCCGAAGCGGGCCCGCGCCCGGAGCCGGCGCCGCGGGACCCGCGTCCGGCACCGCCGGAGGCGGCCCGGCGGCGGCTCGCGCAGTTGCTGGCGGGCCGTTCGGGGGCGGCGGGCGGCGGCGGGCGGCGGGGGGCCGCCCCGGATCTGACGGAGCTGCTGCCCCAGTGGCTGGCCGCCGCCCGGCGGCACGGCTACCGCTCACCGGCCGCGCTGCTCCCCGCACTTCTGGATGCGGCCCGGGCCCGTACGGACCTGCGGCCGCACGCCTTGGCGCTGGCCGGGGTGCGGGGGCTGTGGCTGGCCCGGCTGAATCCCGACTGGCGGTTCGCCCTGCGGGGCGGGACCGGTGGCGCCGGGGAGCTACCCGAGCCGTCGGACCCGGCCGGGGTGGAACGACTGTGGCAGGAGGGGCTGTTCGCGGAACGGGTGGCACTGCTGGGCGCGGTACGGGACGCCGACGCGGCGGCCGCACGCCGGCTGCTGTCGACGACCTGGAGCACCGAGCGGGCCGAGGACCGGCTGATGTTCCTCGACTCGTTGAGGGTGGGGCTCTCGGATGATGACGAGCCGTTCCTGGAGGCGGCGCTCGGAGACCGCAGCCGCAATGTCCGCGCGACGGCCGCCGAACTGCTGTCGGCGCTGCCGCACTCGGCACTGGCGGGGCGGATGGCGCAGCGCGCGCTGGCCTGCGTCGGCCCCGAGGGGGTGACCCCACCGGCCGAGTGCGACGCGGGCATGCTCCGCGACGGGGTGGTCAAGAGGCCGCCCGCCGGGCGCGGGGAGCGGGCGTGGTGGCTCGGTCAGCTGGTGGAGGCCGCGCCGCTGTCCTGCTGGCGGGAGCGGTTCGGGGGCCTCGGCCCGGCGGAGATAGTGGCGCTGCCGGTCTCCGAGGGCGAGGGCTGGAGGGAAGAACTGCACGCGGCGTGGTGCCGGGCGGCGGTGCGCCAGCGCGATGCGGAGTGGTCGCGGGCCCTGCTGGGCACGCCGTCCGCGCCGCCCGCCGCCGGCCCGGGCACGGCCTCGCTCGCGGAGCGGGCCAAGCTGCTGTCGGTCCTGCCGGACGGGGAGCGGGCGGCCTGGGTCGCGGAGTTCATACGCGCCCACGGTCTCTCGGAGGCGTTCCAGCTGCTCGGGGTGTGCGTGGTGCCGTGGGCGGGGACGCTGGGGCGGGCGGTCGTGGACGCGCTGGACACAGCGCGGGAAGCGGGCAGCTACCCGTGGAGCTTCAGCGGGGTGATGGGGCTCGCCGAGCGTTGCCTCGATCCTGCGGAGGCCCTGCGGCTGGAGGCGCTGACCGCCGCCGTGGCGGAGCCGGAGGACGCGGTGCCGGGGGCTGCCGCGTATTGGGCCGAGGCGTTCCAGCGGCTGGTGGCCACGCTGCGGCTGCGCGAGGCCATGCTGCTGGAACTGGCTCCGGTCGCCTAATCCCTCCCGGGTGTGGGGTGGGCGGGTGCGGGTCGCCGCTGCGCGGGGCTCCGCCCCGGACCCCGGTCCTCAAACGCCGGACGGGCTTGGAGTTGCCCCCGCCGCGGGCTGGATTGCCCGCAGGGCAACTCCAGCCCCGCCGGCGTTTGAGGCGCGGGGGTTCGGGGGCGGAGCCCCGACAGCGGCGCCGCAGAGTACGGGCGACGGTGGCCGGGCCGGAGGCTACTGGCGGACGTTCGCGCGGACCCAGTCGACGATGGCGGTCGTCGTCGCGCCCGGGGTGAAGATTTCGGCCACGCCCTTGTCCTTCAGCGGAGCGATGTCCGCCTCCGGGATGATGCCGCCGCCGAAGACCTTGATGTCCTCCGCGTCGCGTTCCTTGAGCAGTTCCAGGACGCGGGCGAACAGCGTGTTGTGGGCGCCGGAGAGGATCGAGAGGCCGATCGCGTCGGCGTCCTCCTGGATCGCGGTGTCCACGATCTGCTCGGGAGTCTGGTGCAGGCCCGTGTAGATGACCTCCATGCCCGCGTCCCGCAGCGCCCGCGCGATCACCTTGGCCCCGCGGTCGTGGCCGTCGAGACCCGGCTTGGCCACCACCACACGGATCGGACCGGTCACACCCATCGCACTGCCTCCCGAGTGAACGAACGTTAAGTACAGCATCGCGCACGCCACCGTTTCACGGTCAACCACGAGGGGGAAATCACACGTGGGACGGCATTGCGCCACCGCGCCGCCAGCCGCACGGCACGGTGGCGCTTCCGGCCGCGGTCCCACAGGCTCAGGGGAGGCCAGGGGAGGCCGCGATGGGGCTGTCCATACCCGTGTCGATACCCACGTCCGGTGCCGCGCTGCGGGCCGGCGCGCTCGAGGTGGTCGTGCTCGGCGGACACCTTCTCCTCTATCCCACCGGAGTCTGCCAGGAGAAGGCCGCCCCCGACCCGGCTTCGGTGCGGCCGCCCGTACTGCTCCTCCACGGCTTCACCGACAACCGCTCCGTCTTCGTCCTGCTGCGCCGCGCCCTGGGGGCCGGCGGGCTGCGGCACGTGGAGGCGTACAACTACTCGCCCTTCACCCGTGACCTGCGCGTCACGGCCCGCCACCTCGCCCGGCGCGTGGAGGAGCTGTGCGCGCGCACCGGGCAGGACCGGGTGGAGATCGTGGGGCACAGCCTGGGCGGACTGGTCGGCCGGTACTACGTCCAGCGCCTCGGCGGCGACGCCCGTGTCCGCACCCTCGTCACGCTCGGCACCCCGCACTCCGGCACGGCGGTCGCCCCCTTCATGGACGCGCACCCGCTGGTCCGGCAGATGCGGCCCGACTCCGAGGTGCTGGCCGAACTGGCCCTGCCGGCGCCCGGCTGCGCCACTCGATGCGTCGCGTTCTGGAGCGAGTTCGACGCGCTGATGGCCCCCGTCGGGGCGGCCAGGATCGAGCATCCCGATCTACGCGTGGAGAACGTGGAGGTCACCGGCATCGGGCACCTCGCGCTGCCGGCACACCCCACCGTGATCGCCGCGGTCCGGCGGGCCCTCGACGGCCCCGGCCCGAAGGTCGTCGCGAGCTCCGGAGCCGCGTCGGTCGCGTAGCCGCCGGGCAACCCGAAGTCGAACGAATTTCGAACTCAAGGCCAAGGCTGCGTCTTTCGGCGACCGAAAGGCGGCCGAATGCCCGGTTCCGGCGATGCGAAAACCCTCCGAAGATTGTCGATGCCAGTAACCGCCGGGTACAGTCACGCCACTGCTCTCCTCCGGTGAACTTCGGTCCACCGGCCACCCAGGCCCCCACCGCCGAGGCGAAAGAGAAGTTGGTGAACGACCGCCCATCGTCGGGCCAGTACCCGGATTTCGGGTACGACGGCCTCGGCACCACCACTTTCGCTGGTGACTCGACCTACGTCTCCTATGAAACGCAGGGGCAGGGGGTCAACTACGCGACGTACGGTTCCTATGAGACCGGCGCGTACGACACCACGGCGTGGACCTCGCAGGACGGATATCTGTCCACCATCCCCTCGCAGACCGCACCCGCGGACACGACAGGGCAGTGGGATGCGAGCGCCTGGACCACTCCGAGCACGGACTACTCCGGTTACCAGTCGGCGCCTTCCTTCGGCTACGACACCTCCGCCGAGCAGACCGGGCACTGGGCGATGCCGGGCTACGGCACCGAGACCGGCGCCTACGACGCCACCGCCTGGAACACGGCCGGCACGGACGTCACCGCCGGCATGGACGTAACGGGCCACCCCTCCTACGCCGAGCAGCAGCCCGCGCAGCAGGAGTACGCGTACGAGGCGACCACCGTCGGCTATGCCTACGAGGTTCCCGTCGTCCCCGTCGCCGCGGAGCCCGACCCCTACGTCGAGACCTCCGTCTTCGAGCCCGTCCCCCATCCGGTGGCCGACGACGTGGCGTTCGACGAGGCACCCGAGGCACCCGAGGCACTCGGCGCGCTGGACGAACTCGAGGCGTACGAGGTTCCCGGCGTGCACCAGGTGCACGACCTCCCCACCCAGGCCGTGCCGGTGACCCCCGGGTCGCGCTCCGCGCGCCGCAACGCCCCCAAGGGCAAGGGCAGCGCCGGCAACAACGCCAAGGCGGGCAACGGCCGTCGCCGGACCCCGGCGAAGCGTTCCGCCCTGCTGACCGTGGCCGTGCCCTCCGCCTGCGTGATGGGGGTCGCGGGCATCGCGGCCGCTTCCGTCGGCGGTCTCACCGGCACCGAGAAGCCCTCCGACGACACCACGACGATGGCCGCGCCCGACCCGGCCGCCGTGAAGCCGGTCGCGGCGAACACCAAGCTCGACACCCAGCTGACGGCGCTCAGCGCCGACGCGGGTGACTTCGCGGACCGCGCGAGCCGCACGCAGGAGCGCATCGACCTGCGCCAGCGCCAGGAAGACGAGAAGAAGAAGAAGGCGGAGGAGGAGGCGGCCAAGGAAGCGGCCCGCCCCAAGTTCGCCATCCCCGTCTCGCAGCACGGCCTCAGCGCCATGTTCGGGCAGGCCGGCGGCATGTGGATGTCCGTGCACACCGGCATCGACTTCCCGGTCTCCTACGGAACCCCGGTCATGTCCGCCACCGACGGCACCGTGCGCACCCAGTGGAACAGCGCCTACGGCAACATGGCCATAGTGACCTCGCCCGACGGCACCGAGACCTGGTACTGCCACCTCAGCAGCACCAAGATCCGGTCCGGCAAGGTCAAGGCGGGCGACGTCATCGCGTACTCCGGCAACTCCGGCAACTCCACCGGCCCGCACCTGCACTTCGAGGTACGGCCCGGCGGCGGCAGCGCGGTCGACCCCCTGCCGTGGCTCCGCAGCCACGGCCTGGACCCCCGCTGAGAAAGGGCTCCCGGAGCCCCTTCAGCCGCTACGACCGCTACGACCGCTACAGCTTCTGCACCGGCGCGTAGCGCAGGAGCAGCCGCTTCGGCTTGTCGTCCCCGAAGTCGATGGTGGCCTGCGCGTCCGAACCCGCGCCCTTGACCTCCATGACGGTGCCGAGCCCGAACTGGTCGTGCGTGACGCGGTCCCCGACCGCCAGCGCGATGACCGGCTTGTCCGCCGCCCGGCGCGTCGCGAATCCCGACGGACCCGACTTCGTACGCGACGAGGACAGGAACGACTCCGGCGAGGTGCCGAACGAGGCCTTGCCGGCGCCCATGCTCCGCATCGGCCCGGCCGGCTTCTGCGCGGCGCCCGTGCGCTTCCAGTGCAGGTACTGCGCCGGGATCTCCTCCAGGAACCTCGACGGAGGGTTGTACGAAGGCGTGCCCCACGCACTGCGCATGCTCGACCGGGTCAGGTACAGCCGCTCGCGGGCGCGCGTGATGCCGACGTAGGCGAGCCGGCGCTCCTCCTCCAGCTCCTTGGTCTGGCCCAGCGCGCGCATGTGCGGGAAGACCCCGTCCTCCATGCCGGTCAGGAAGACCACCGGGAACTCCAGGCCCTTGGCCGTGTGCAGGGTCATCAGCGTGATGACGCCCGTGCCGTCCGTGTCCTCGTCCGGGATCTGGTCGGAGTCGGCGACGAGCGCGACCTGTTCCAGGAACTCGGCGAGGGTGCCGGGGCCGGGGGCCGGGGCGCCGGTCTCCGCCGCTTCGGTGGCCGCCGCCTCCCTGGCCTGCTCGAACTCGAGCGCCACGGCCGCGAGTTCCTGGAGGTTCTCGATGCGCGTCTCGTCCTGCGGGTCGGTCGAGGCCTGGAGCTCGGCGAGGTACCCGGTGCGCTCCAGCACGGCCTCCAGGACCACCGCGGGCCCGGCGCCGGAGTCGACGATGGTGCGCAGTTCCTCCATCAGGACGTTGAACCGCTTGACCGCGTTCGTCGAGCGCGCGGCCATGCCGAAGGCCTCGTCCACGCGCCGCAGCGCCTGCGGGAAGGTGATCTTCTCGCGCATCGCGAGCGCGTCGATCATCGCCTCGGCGCGCTCGCCGATCCCGCGCTTGGGCACGTTCAGGATGCGGCGCAGCGGGACGTTGTCCTCGGGGTTCGCGAGGACCCGCAGGTACGCGAGGACGTCGCGGACCTCCTTGCGCTCGTAGAACCGGACGCCACCGACGACCTTGTAGGGCAGTCCGACGCGGATGAAGATCTCCTCGAACACGCGCGACTGGGCGTTGGTCCGGTAGAAGATCGCGACGTCGCCGGCCTTGGCGTCCCCGGCGTCGGTCAGCCGGTCGATCTCGTCGGCGACGAACTGGGCCTCGTCGTGCTCGGTGTCCGCGACGTAGCCGGTGATGACGGCGCCGGTGCCGGCCTGGGTCCACAGGTTCTTCGCGCGGCGGTTCTCGTTGCGCTCGATGACGGCGTTGGCGGCGGAGAGGATCGTCTGCGTGGAGCGGTAGTTCTGCTCCAGCAGGATCGTCGTCGCGTCCTTGTAGTCCTCTTCGAACTGGAGGATGTTGCGGATGGTCGCGCCGCGGAAGGCGTAGATCGACTGGTCGGCGTCACCCACCACGCAGAGCTCGGCCGGGGGCAGGTCCGGGTAGCCGGTGCCGACCAGCTCGCGCACGAGCGTGTACTGCGCGTGGTTGGTGTCCTGGTACTCGTCGACCAGGACGTGGCGGAAGCGGCGCCGGTAGTGCTCGGCCACGTCCGGGAACGCCTGGAGCAGGTGGACCGTGGTCATGATGATGTCGTCGAAGTCGAGCGCGTTGGCCTCGCGCAGCCGGCCCTGGTACATCGCGTACGCCTGGGCCAGGGTCTTCTCGAAGCCGTCCGCGGCCTGGTCGGCGAAGGCCTCTTCGTCGATCAGCTCGTTCTTCAGGTTGGAGATCTTGGCGTTGAAGGCCTTCGGCGGGAACTTCTTCGGGTCCAGGTCCAGGTCGCGGCAGACGAGCGCCATCAGGCGCTTCGAGTCGGCGGCGTCGTAGATCGAGAACGACGAGGTGAAGCCGAGCCGCTTGGACTCGCGGCGCAGGATGCGGACGCACGCGCTGTGGAAGGTGGAGACCCACATGGCGTTCGCGCGAGGGCCGACCAGACCCTCGACGCGCTCCTTCATCTCACCGGCGGCCTTGTTGGTGAAGGTGATCGCCAGGATCTGGCCGGGGTGGACGCCCCGCGCGGACAGCAGGTGCCCGATGCGGTGCGTGAGCACGCGGGTCTTGCCGGAGCCGGCGCCGGCGACGATGAGCAGCGGGGAGCCCGCGTGGACGACGGCGGCCGCCTGCTGCTCGTTCAGCCCGTCCAGGAGCGTCGCCGGGTCGATGACGGGCTTGGGGGCGCCGTCCCGGTAGTACGCGTCTCCGCTCATGGGCACGTCGAACATGCCCCCGAAGAGGTCGTCCGCGCCCTGCTCGGGGGCGGCGTGCTCCTCGGGCGGCGGCGGGACCTCGTCGGAGGGGGTGAGGTCGGCCAGGAAGCTGTCGTCAAAGAGGCTGCTCATCGCATTCCGAGTCTAGGGGGCGGGACCGACAGCCGAGCACGAGTTCCAGCAGACCGGGGAAACACCGGTCCAGGTCCTCGCGGCGCAGCGCCAGGTAGAGCTTGCGGCCGCGGGGCCGCTGGCAGATCACTCCGCTCTCGCGCAGCGTCTTGAGGTGGTGCGTGACGCTCGACCGGGGCAGGTCCGGGACGACCTCGCCGCAGAACGCCTCCTCCCCGGAGGCCAGCTTGCGGACGATCTCCAGCCGGACGGGATGCCCGAGTGCCGCCAGGACGTCGACCAGGTCGATGCGGTCGGTGGCGGGGTGGGTCAGCTCAGCAGGCATGCACCAACTGTACGCAGATCTCGTACGGACATTGCCAGACCGTACGAACATCTCGTACTGTCGTGACCGTACGAGATCTTCGTACGGTTGCTTCGACGTGAGGACACCACCCATGACCACCACCGGCACCGACACCACCACCGGCACCGACACCGACACGGGCACCGGCACCGCCCTCGACGACGCCGCCCTCGCCGCCTCCCTCGACGGCTCCTTCACCAGCCGGCACGCAGAGGTCAACGGCATCCGCCTCCACTACGTGGAAGGGGGCAGCGGCGAACCCCTCGTCCTCCTCGGCGGCTGGCCGCAGACCTGGTGGCAGTGGCACAAGGTGCTGCCCGCGCTGGCCCGCCGCCACCGGGTGATCGCCGTGGACCTGCGCGGCATGGGCGGGTCCGCCAAGCCGGAGGAGGGGTACGACAAGAAGACGATGGCCGCCGACATCCGCGCCCTCCTCGACCACCTCTCCATCGACTCCGCGCACTTCGCCGGCCACGACATCGGCGCGATGGTCGCCTACGCCTTCGCCGCGAACCACCCCGAAGCCACCCGCCGCATCGCCCTGCTCGACGTCTCGCACCCCGACGAGAGCTGGGCGCGGATGCCACTGCTCCCCCGGCCCGACCTGTTCCACCTGTGGTGGTTCGCCTTCAACCAGGTGGAGGGCCTGCCGGAGCGACTCCTGGAGGGCCGCTACCACCTCCTGTTGGACTGGCTGTTCAAGGGCGCGGCCGTCGACCCGGCCTCGATCGACGCCCGCTCGCGGGCGGTGTACGCCCGGGCGTACGACTCCCCGGACGCGATCCGCGCGGGCAACGCCTGGTACCGCGCCTTCGGCCGGGACATCGCGGACCTGGCGACCTACGCCCCCGTGACCGCCCCGCTGCTCGCCCTCGGCGGCGAGTACAGCAACTACGAGCAGCTGGTGGCCGCAGTCCCGGCACTCGGCACCGACACCCGGGTCGTCCGCGTCGACGGCAGCGGCCACTACCTGCCGGAGGAGCAGCCGGAGGTCATAGTCGCCGAGTTGACGCAATTCTTCGGTTGACCAGGAGAACTCCCGGTCAACCGAGCTCGATCGGCGCCCCCGCCTCAGGCGCCAAGCGCAGGCCCGCAAAGAGATCGACTGGCTCGGCGCGCTTCCCGCCCAGGCGGCACGGGCCGTGTTGAAGACGTACTTCCAGGCGTGGAAGAACTGCCGGGGAGGCCGCGCCGACGCACCCGACTTCAAGGCCCGCTTGCGGACTGCCTGGAGCGGCGGGCCGCGCACCGCAAGAGTTCCCGCAAGCGCGGGGAGAAGACCTCCCGGCGCCTGCACCGCACCTGTGACCAGATCCGGCAGCTTCGTGCGAGAGCCAAGCGCAGGCGGCAGGACTGGCAGCACCAGATCACCACCGAGATCGCCGCGAAGTACAGCGTGATCGTGGTGGAGAACCTGGCCATCACGAACATGGTCAAGTCCGCCAAGGGAACCCTTGAGCAGCCGGGGAAGAACGTCGCCCAGAAATCCGGACTCAACCGCTCCATCAGCGGTGAGGCGTGGGGCCGCACGGTCGAGCTGCTGACGTACAAAGACCGCACGGCGCGGCGGCACCCTGCACAAGGTTCCCGCCCCGGGCACCTCCCAGCGCTGCTCCACGTGCGGGTTCACCACACCCGGCAACCGGGAGTCCCAGGCCGTGTTCGCGTGCAAGAACCCCAGCTGCGGCTGGTCCGGGAACGCCGACCACAACGCAGCCCGCAACGTCTTGCACCTTCACCGGATGGGCCTCGCGCTCATCCCGGCTGCCGGGAGGGCAGTCGCGAGGCGCACACGCCGCGTCAAGCCCGCCACCGCTCCAAGGCCACAAAGGCGTACCCGAGCTCCGAGTGATCATCTGCGGCGGTGGATTCTCGAAGCAGACGGGCTACGACGGCAACGTCGTCGTATTCGCCCGCCTGACCGAAATCCGCGGATAGCCACCCCGTACGCTCGACGCCATGGACGTACTCATCAATGCCTTCGTCGGCCTGCACATCATCGGAATAGCCTCGCTCCTCGGCGGCTTCCTCACCCAGATGAAGGCGATGGGCGCGGGCACCGCGCGCTTCGTGCCGGCGATGCTGCACGGCGCGCTCACCATGCTCGTCACCGGCGTACTGCTGGTCGGCTTCCGGGAAATGGACGGGGGCTCCCTCAACCACGTCAAGATCGGCGTGAAGTTGGCGGTCCTCTTCGTGATCCTCGCCCTCGTCTACGTCAAGCGAGACGAGGAGCGCGTGGAAAAGGCACTGTTCGGCGCGGTCGGCGGACTGACCGTGATCAACATCTTTATCGCCGTTCTCTGGCACTGACGACAAGCGATCCGCCACATCCGATCACTTCGGGTCATCTCGTCATCCACCCGTTACTTCCAGGTTTAGCGTCCTCCCCCAAGACCCAGCCGACAGGGGAAGGACGTGAGGCCCTCGTGGCCAGTCATCGAAAGCCCAGGCAGCGCCCGCTCCCCGGCGCAGCGGTACGTACGACCGCCGCCACCCTGGCCCTCGCGGGCGCTGCCACCGCCACCGCCTTCGAAGGCACCTCCCAGGCCGACCCCCAGCCCACCCCCTCCCAGGTCAAGGCCGAGGTGGACCGGCTCTACGAGGAGGCCGAGGCGGCGACCGAGCGGTACAACGGGGCGAAGGAGAGGGCCGACGAGGCCGAGCAGGCGCTGACCGGTCTGCGCGAGGAGGCCGCTCGCAAGACCGACCAGCTCAACGCCGCCCGCAACGCGCTGGGTTCGCTCGCCGCCGGCCAGTACCGCAGCGGCTCCCTCGGCACCGCCGTGCAGCTCGCACTGGCCGCCGACCCGCAGGAGTACCTGTCCCAGTCGGCCTTCATCACCCGCGCCCAGGAGCGCAGCGCCGCCGGGATCAGCACGGTGCGCCGCCGCCTCGACGAGGTGGGCGAGCTCCGCGAGCGGGCCGCCGGCCGGCTCGCCGACCTCCGTGCCCGGCAGGACGAACTCGCCGAACGCAAGGCGGAGATCGAGGGCAAGCTCGCCACGGCCAGGCAGCTGCTCGCCCGGCTCACCGCCGAGCAGCGCGCCGCGTACGAGGCCCAGTCGGCCGGCGCCGCCCCCGCCGGGCCGCACACCGCGACCCCGCCCCCGCCCTCCGACGGTTCGCGCGCGGCCCGCGCCGTGGCCTTCGCGTACGGGGCGATCGGGAAGCCGTACGTGTGGGGCGCGACGGGCCCGGGGTCCTTCGACTGCTCGGGCCTGACCCAGGCGGCGTGGCGCTCGGCCGGGGTCTCCCTCCCCCGCACCACCTACACCCAGATCAATGCCGGACAGCGGGTCTCACGTGATCAACTGGCCCCCGGCGACCTGGTGTTCTTCTACTCCGGGGTGACCCATGTCGGGCTCTACATCGGCAACGGCCAGATGATCCACGCCCCGCGCCCCGGCTCCACGGTCCGCATCGCCCCGGTCGACTCGATGCCCTGGGCGGGCGCCTCCCGCCCGGCCTGAGCGGCGGCGACAGCGGCCACGGCGGCGGCTACGGAGCCTTGACCACGCCGCTCAGCCAGCCGAACGTCTGCGGCAGCTGCTTGGACCACGCTTCGAGGTTGTGGCCGCCGACCACCTTCTCCGCGTGCACCGCGGTGGGCGCCTTCGCCAGCCCCTTGAGGTCCACGCCGGACAGGTAGCCGTCCTGTTCGGCCCCCGACATCCACAGCGAGACCGCCGGCGGCGCGGGCGCCGCCTGGAGCACGGCCTTCAGGTTGTGCGTACGGCGCAGCTCCGGGTCCTGGGCGACCAGCGAGGAGGGCTCCTGGCCCGGGTCGTTGTAGCCGGACAGGGAGACGGCCGCGCTGTAGCGGTCGGGGTGGGCGATCGCGAGCTTGGCGGCGCAGTAGGCGCCCGCCGAGTACCCGGCCACGCCCCAGTGCTTGGGGTCCTCCGAGGTCCGGAAGTTGTCGACGACCATCTTGCGGACGTCGACGCTGAACCAGCTGTCGGCGTTGACCTTGCCGGGGATGTTGGCGCAGCCGGTGTCGCCGTTGCCGAGGAGCATGGCGCGCGGCGAGACGAGGATGAACGGCTGCACCTTGCCGCTCTTCATCAGCGGTTCGAGCACCTCGTGCGCGTGGAGCCCCTGGAACCAGGACTTGCCCGTGCCGGGGATGCCCGGGATCAGCTCGACCACCGGGAACTTCTTGTCCTTGTGGGCCGGGTCGTCGTACTGCGGCGGCAGCCACACCATGACGTCGCCCTTGACCCCGGATATCTTCCCGTCGAGTTCGGTCTTCTTGACCCGCCCGCCGAGGCCCTCCACCGGCTGGAACTCCTGGTGCACCTTCGGGGCCTGCTTGACCTCCTCGGCCTTCTTCCCGCCGAGCCCGTCCGGGCCGAGGTCGGGGGCGGCCTGGACGTACTTGCCGGTGCCGAACAGGTCGCCCCAGGAGGCGTAGAAGTTCTCGGCCCGGTTCACCGCGACGAACACCACGGCGACGGCGGTGACCTGGGCGAACACCACCATCAGCGCACGGGTCGCCACGCGTACGGCGGCGGGGCCGCGGACCTTGCTCCACAAGGCCAGCGGAAGGATGACGGCGATCGCGGTCAGCACGATCGCCGTCACGAAGAAGGGTGTCCCCGTCAGGCTCATCACGCCACCCAAGAGGGCGGCCCGAGGCGGTCCGGTTGCCCTCGCCGACTGCGTCGTGGATCACACCCCGGGGCCCGGCCCCGGGGTGTCACCACCGGTTCACCCGCAGGTCAGGCGTCAGACGAGGCGGCGGGCCGTGGCCCAGCGGGTCAGCTCGTGGCGGTTGGAGAGCTGGAGCTTCCTGAGTACCGCCGAGACGTGCGATTCGACCGTCTTCACCGAGATGAACAGCTGCTTGGCGATCTCCTTGTACGCGTACCCGCGCGCGATCAGCCGCAGCACCTCCCGCTCGCGCTGCGTGAGGCGGTCCAGGTCCTCGTCGATCGGCGGGGCGTCCGTCGAGGCGAAGGCGTCGAGCACGAAGCCCGCCAGCCGCGGCGAGAACACCGCGTCCCCGTCCTGCACGCGGAAGACCGAGTTCACCAGTTCGGTGCCGGTGATGGTCTTGGTGACGTATCCGCGGGCGCCGCCCCGGATGACCCCGATGACGTCCTCGGCGGCGTCGGACACCGACAGCGCCAGGAACCGCACCGGGTGTTCCGCCGCCGCCATCAGCGGGGCGCAGCGCCGCAGCACCTCGACCCCGCCGCCGCCGGGCAGGTGCACGTCGAGCAGGACCACCTCGGGGCGGGTCGCGGTGATGACGGTGACGGCCTGGTCCACGTCGGCCGCCTCGCCGACGACCTCCACCCCGGTCCGGTCGGTCTCGCCGATCTCCGCCTGTACGCCCGCGCGGAACATCCGGTGGTCGTCGACGAGTACCACCCGGACCCTGCGGGTCTCCTTCTCAGCGCTGTCCTCGGTCATGCCGCCTTCGCCGCCCTCTCCATCTCCAGCTCGACTACCGTGCCGCCTTCGGGTGCGGACCGCAGCATCGCGGTCCCGCCGTTGCGCTGCATCCGGCCGATGATCGATTCTCGTACGCCCATGCGGTCGTCCGGTACCGCGTCCATGTCGAAGCCCGGCCCCCGGTCCCGTACGGACACGAACACGGTCTGCCCTTCCACTTCGGCGTACACCTGTACCGGCCCGCCCTCGCCACCGTACTTGGCGGCGTTGACCATCGCCTCGCGCGCGGCCTGGATCTGTGCGCCCAGCTTCTCGTCGAGCGGGCAGTCCCCGACGACGACGACCTCGATGGGCACCCCGTGGTGGTCCTCCACCTCGGCGGCCGTCTTCTTCACGGCCTCCGCGAGGGTGGCCGGCTCCTCGGCCTCGTCCTTGCCGGTGCCCTCGGGCTTGTACAGCCAGTTCCGCAGTTCCCGCTCCTGGGCCCGCGCGAGGCGGCGCACCTCGCCGACGTCCTCCGCGTTGCGCTGGATCAGGGTGAGGGTGTGCAGCACGGAGTCGTGGACGTGGGCGGCGACCTCGGCGCGTTCCTGGGCGCGGATGCGCATCAGGCGTTCCTCGGAGAGGTCCTGGGTCATGCGGATCAGCCAGGGCCCGGCGAGCAGGGCGACGCCGATGAGGACGGCGAGGGTCGCGGTGAGTACGTTGCCGAGCTGCGCGGCGGAGCCCCGTACGACGATGAAGACGGTCAGGCCGACGCCGACGAGGGCGACTCCGGCGAGGGCCCGGGCGACCTGGAACAGCCGGCCGCGCCGCGCGCCGGCCTCGCCCCAGTGGTCGCGCCGCGCGTTGTCGGCCTGCCGCCACACGAGGACCACGCCCGCGCCGACGAGCAGCGTCGGCCACACGTAACGGCCGGAGGAGCCGCCGACCTGGAGCTTCGCGATGAAGATCCACACGCCGACGAAGAGGGCTATCAGCGCGAGGACCTGCCCCTTGTCGGGCCGGCGCAGGTGGCGGCTGCCGTCGGTGAGGGTCTCGAAGAAGGAGCGGTTCGCGGAGCGGCCGCCGACTCCGAGCGGTACGAAGACCCAGAACGCGCCGTACAGCAGCACGCCGAGGCCGTCCCCGAACATGAACAGGCCGAGGAAGGCGAGGCGGACCCAGATCACGGGCAGTCCGAGGTGCCCGGCGAGACCGCGTGCGACTCCGCCGAGCATCCGGCCGTCGGCGCTGCGGTAGAGCTTGCGCGGCGGCGCCTCGTCGGTATCGGGCACGTGGTGGGGAGCGGCTGCTACGGGCATGTCACCAAGGGTCACACGCGCGCGGGCGGCCGGGCATCAGGGCATCCCCCCATTCCGGCCGGGGGGATATCAGGGTTGCGCCAGGGTAGGGCCGGATGCCCGGGGCGGTCCGGGACCGTCACCATGGACGCATGACCGAAGTACACGACGCCCCACCGGCCGGTGCCGGGGCTCCTCAGCCTCCCGACGCCCGGCCGCCCCTTCGCCGCAGCAGGCGCGACAAGGTCCTCGCCGGCGTGTGCGGAGGGCTGGGCCGTTACTTCGACCTGGACCCGGTGGTCTTCCGGATCGTGCTGGGCGTGCTCACCGTCACCGGGGGCGTCGGCCTGATCTTCTACGGCTTCGCGTGGCTGATGCTCCCGCAGGAGGGCGAGGAGGAGAGCGAGGCGAAGAAGCTGCTGACCGGCCGGGTCGAGGGCGCCACGCTGGCGGCGGTGTTCGCGGCCCTGGTGGGCTGCGCGCTGTTCCTGTCCATGCTGGACAACGGCGGGCTCGCGGTCTTCTCGATCCTGGTGATCCTGGCGCTGGGCGGTGCCTCGTACTGGTCGCAGCGGCGCCGGGCCCACGCCCCGGAGGCCGAGACCCCTGCCGCGCACTCCCCGGCCCCGCCGGAGACACAGGCCCCGCCCGTCCCCGGCAGCCCGTCGTGGTGGCGGGACCCGCTGGTCAAGGACGGCACCACCGGCCCGGTCGGGTCCACCGGGTACCTGTGGGGTCCCGCGGACGCCGAGGACGTGCCGCCCGGCGGCACGGCTACGCGGGCGCCCGAGCGGCCCAAGCCCGCAGCGGCCCGGCCGCGCGGCGGGATCGGCGGGCGGATCTTCGTACTGGCCCTGCTGGCCGGAATCGCCGGGGCCGCCTCCGTATGGCAGGGCAGCACCCTCGGGCACGCCCTTCAGATCGGGCTCGCCGCGGCCCTGGCCGTCTTCGGTCTGGGCCTCGCGGTCAGCTCGGTCAAGGGCCGCACCGGCTTCGGCACCGTCCTGCTGGGCCTGATCACGGCCGGGCTACTGGCGGGGGCCTCGGCCCTGCCGCCCGAGATCGGCACCGACTTCGAGCGGGTGGAGTGGCGGCCCGCGTCCGTGGCCGACGTACGACCGGTGTACGAGGCGGGCACCGGGCTCGCCACCCTGGACCTGAGCCGGCTGGACGTCCCCAAGGGCACCACCGTCTCGGTCCGCGCGTCCATCGACGCGGGGCGGCTGAAGGTGATCGTGCCCCGGGAGGTCACGGCGCGGGCCGACGTGTCGGTCAAGCTCGGCGACATCCACATGCCCGGGGACACCAGCCAGGACGTACGCATCAAGAGCGGCGGCGAAACCCAGACGGAGACGCTCCCGCCCACCGCCGGCACGGAGGCCGGCGGGACGATCGATCTGCACCTGCACGCGGGTGTCGGACAGGTGGAGGTGGACCGTGCCGCGTCATGAGTTCCAGCCCGGAAGGCTCCTCGCGGGGATCGTGCTGCTGACCGCGGGCGTGATGTACCTGCTCGACGCGGCGGGCGAGACCGACGTGCCGTGGTTCCTGGTCGTCCCCCTGGCCTTCGGCGGGCTCTGCCTCGCCGCCCTGGTGGGGATGGTGACCTACGCGGTGCGCAGGGACCGGCGCGACCGGATCACGGAATCGAGCGACAGGTAGGGCGCCCCGGCCAGGATCAGCGGCGTCCACGCGATCATGTAGATCAGGTCGTTGCCGTAGTAGTACGGGGTCACCGCCCACGACACCGTCAGCCACAGGCTGAGCGAGATCAGCGCTCCGCCGGCGGCCGCGATCCGGGTCAGCAGGCCGGCCAGCACCCCGAGGCCGACCAGCAGCTCCCCGACGGCGATGACCACCGCGAAGCCGACGGGGGCCTTCAGCGCCAGGTCCACCATGGCCGGGATCGCGGAGGTGTCGCGCACGCCGTGCATCAGGTCGCCGATGGATCCGGTGCCGGTGGCGGACAGGAAGGCGGAGTCGGTCAGCTTGTCGAGACCCGCGTAGACGAAGGTCACGCCGAGGAAGATCCGCAGGGGCAGCAGGGCATGGCGGGAGGCGAGGGGGGCGACGCGCAGCCCCTCCGCTCTGGACGGGGCTTCAGTTCCGGTAGTGGTCACCCGTCATGTCTACCCCGATCATTCGGCCACGTCGATGACGCAGCGGTTGGATTCCACTCCTGCGGCCGTGATGACCTGGATGTCGATCCGTCCCGGCTCCACTTCCGCGGGCACCGGCACGGTCAGCACCGCGTCGGACGGGTTGGTGAAACCGCCCGCCACCGGAACCAGCGGCACGTGCACGTGGATCGCGCCGATCCGCACCACGAGCCGGGCCAGCATCTCCGGCGTCTGCGCCCCGGGCGGTACGAACCCCACGCCCCGGATCTCGATGTCGTCCCCGGGGCGGACCGCGGCGTCCAGGTCCCCGGGCTCGCGTCTGCGGACCACCGACAGGACGAGGGGGCGGCTGCCCTCCGCGTACTTCGCCGCCAGGTACACCGCGGCCGACAGCGCCATCAGCAGCGCCAACGCCCACGGCAGTTGCGGGAGCCGTTCGGGGAAGCGGGCCAGCGACACCGCCGCGTAGGTCAGCACCACCGTGGAGACCAGCACGTACTGCGCGTCCGGGAAGCTCCCGTGTCCCGCGTCGTCCGTCAGCAGGTCCACCCCGCGCGGCCGGTCCGCGGGGAGCTTCTGCAGCCGCTGGCCCATGATCCGTACGGAGACCACCCGGCGCACAAGCACCGCCACCGCCGAGGTCAGCGACACCACCGCCAGCAGCGGCAGCGCCCGGTCCAACGCGAGCCCCGCGTAGAGGGCCTGGCGCTCGGGGCCCGGCGGGGAGGCCGCCAGCCGCAGCGCGGGCAGCAGTGTCGCGAAGGCCGTCAGCACGACCCAGGCGCTCGCCGCCGCCTTCGAGGTGGACAGCCGGTTGTCCTCGCCGACCAGCGGGGCCAGCAGCCCGCCTCGCACCGACTGGGCGCGTGCCGCGACGGTGAGCAGCCCGGCCAGCACCAGGGCGGCCAGCAGTCCGGCGGTGCGGGCGGTGGACCAGCCGGTGCCGAGCGCGGTGCCCACCTGGACGACCAGCAGGACCCCGGCGGCGATCCACACGGCGAGTACGGCCCGCCGGGAGAACAGGTACAGCCAGGAGTTCCCGGCCTCCCGGCCCCGGTCCGCCGCGGCGCGGGCCGACAGGGTGAGCTCGTCGGAGACCCACTGGCGGGAGGCACCGAGGGAGTGCGCCACGGCGGCCGGCACCCCGTGGCCGGAGGCGAACTCGTCGCGCTTCTCCAGGAACGCGGCGACCGCGCGGCGGTGGCCCTCACGTGCGCACTCGTCGCAGGCACAGGCGGCCGTGTGGGTGCCCCCGCGGGACATCTCGGACATCTCTTGGACAGCCACGTGCGTGCCGCCTCTCTGAACTACGGTGCAATGCCAGCGAATTGTGCACCACTGGGGCAGTGTTCCGGATTGCGCACGATGTCAGAGCAGGTGATTAACGGTTCATGATGTTGACGCCACCTCTTCCCTGAGGGGTTGGTAGCTCACCCAGGCGGCCAGATCGGACCCGAACCGCTCGCGCGTGGCGACCGCCGCGCGGTGGTCGACGGGCACCGGTTTCCCGGCTGCCCGGGCGGTCAGCTGCACCCGCGCCGCCCGCTCCGCCTCGATGAACCACCAGACCGCCGCGTCCACCGAGTCCCCGACGGTCAGCAGCCCGCGGTTGCGCAGGATCAGCGTCTTGTACGGGCCCAGCGCGTGCGCGATCCGGCTCGGCTCCTCCACCCCGGTGAACTCGTCCAGCAGCGCGTGGTCCTCGTAGAAGGCACAGGCCTCCTCGGTGATCGGGGCCAGCAGTTCGCCCAGCGCCGCGAGCGCGCCGCCGTACGGGGCCCGCGCGCGCACCACTGCCACGGCGCCGGGGCGCGCGCGGTGGACGGCGGCGTGCACGGCGAAGGCCAGCTCGTTGACCCGGCGTCCGCCCTGGAGCACCCGCCCGTCCCCGTCGACCAGCAGCAGGTCGTCCGCGGTGAGACCGGCGAAGCCCCGCCCGAAGGGGTTCACCCAGTAGCAGTCCTCGAACTCCGGGTCCCGTGCGGTGATCTGCCCGCCGACCCCGCCCCCGTGACCGAGCCGCGCCAGCAGCCGCAGCGCCTCGGCGAGCCGTTCCTTGCGGTGCGCGCGCTCCTCGTCGGCCGTGGCGAAACGGGGCGGCATCTCGAAGTCGAGCCGCTCCAGGGGCACGGGTACGGGCTTGTCCTGCATGGGCACTCCTTCGACGGCTCGGCTCGCGGCGCAAGGTACCCGCGGCGGGCCGAGGAGACCAGAGCCGCGGCCCGGCCGGGAAACGGCGGCGCCGCCGCTCAGCCAGGCTGAACGGCGGCGCCGTCGTACGGGGCGGGTGCCCCTACTCCCACTCGATGGTGCCCGGGGGCTTGCTCGTGCAGTCGAGGACCACGCGGTTGACCTCCGGCACCTCGTTGGTGATGCGGGTGGAGATCCGGGCGAGCACCTCGTACGGCATGCGCGTCCAGTCCGCGGTCATCGCGTCCTCGGAGGAGACGGGGCGCAGGACGATCGGGTGGCCGTAGGTACGGCCGTCGCCCTGCACGCCGACGCTGCGGACGTCGGCCAGCAGCACGACCGGGCACTGCCAGATCTCGCGGTCCAGGCCGGCCGCGGTGAGCTCGTGGCGGGCGATGGCGTCGGCCTCGCGGAGCAGGTCCAGGCGCTCCTTGGTGACCTCGCCGACGATGCGGATGCCGAGGCCGGGGCCGGGGAACGGCTGGCGCTGGACGATCTCCTCGGGCAGGCCGAGCTCCTGGCCGACCATCCGGACCTCGTCCTTGAACAGCTGGCGCAGCGGCTCGACGAGCTCGAACTCGATGTCGTCGGGGAGGCCGCCCACGTTGTGGTGGGACTTGATGTTCGCGGTGCCGGTGCCGCCGCCGGACTCGACGACGTCCGGGTACAGGGTGCCCTGGACCAGGAAGGCGACCGCCGGGCCGTCCTCCTGGAGGATCTCCAGCTGGGCCTGCTCGAAGACGCGGATGAACTCGCGGCCGATGATCTTGCGCTTGGTCTCCGGGTCGGAGACGCCGGCGAGCGCGTTCAGGAAGCGTTCCTGTGCGTCGACGACCTTCAGCTGCACGCCCGTGGCGGCGACGAAGTCCTTCTCGACCTGCTCGGTCTCGCCCTTGCGCATCAGGCCGTGGTCGACGTAGACGCAGGTCAACTGCGAGCCGATGGCCTTCTGGACGAGGGCCGCGGCGACCGCGGAGTCCACGCCGCCGGAGAGGCCGCAGATGGCGCGCTTGTCGCCGACCTGCGCCTTGATGGCCGCGATCTGCTCCTCGACGATGTTGCCGGTGGTCCAGCTGGGCTTCAGGCCCGCACCGCGGTAGAGGAAGTGCTCCAGGACCTGCTGGCCGTGCGTGGAGTGCATCACCTCGGGGTGGTACTGCACGCCGTACAGCTTCTTCTCGTCGTTCTCGAAGGCCGCGACCGGGACGACGTTCGTCGACGCGGTGACGGTGAAGCCCTCCGGGGCGGCGGAGCAGGCGTCGCCGTGGGACATCCACACCGACTGGTTCTCCGGGGTGCCCTCGAAGAGGGTGGAACCGGCCTTGGAGACGGCCAGCGGGGTCCGGCCGTACTCGCGGGCGCCCGTGTTGTCGACCGTTCCGCCCAGGGTGGTCGCCATCAGCTGGAAGCCGTAGCACATGCCGAAGACGGGGACCCCGGCCTCGAAGATCGCGCGGTCGAGCCGCGGTGCGCCCTCTTCGTACACGGAGGAGGGGCCGCCGGAGAGGATGATCGCCTTGGGGTTCTTGGCCAGCATCTCGTCGACGGGCATCGAGCTCGGCACGATCTCGCTGTAGACCCGTGCCTCGCGGACGCGGCGGGCGATGAGCTGGGCGTACTGGGCGCCGAAGTCGACGACGAGAACCGTGTCCGGGGCGCTGTCGTGGGCGGCGGAGGGTGCTTCTGGCACGGGGCGGCCTTCCGGCGGAAGAGGAGGTTGTTTTGTCGATTCTAACGGGGGACGCGGTGCCCTCTTCGTCTCACCATCCGAACTTGCTTGGCCCGGAGGGTGCCGGGCCGCAATAATCGGCACGTGCGCAAGCAGCTGAGCTTCCTCTTTACCTATGGCACCGGCCGGTCCGGTCGCCATGGGTCATCGTGATGCTCGCCTGAGCCACAGACTTCCCAGAGCGCCCCGGTCCGACAGGACCGGGGCGCTCCGCGTTCCGCTCCTGCCGGCTCAGACCACAGGAGAGAAGACCATGACCACGATCACCACCACGCCCGAGCAGCTGATCGCCGACTCCCGTGTCCGCATCGACGCGATCGACGACCGGATCATCGGTCTGATCCAGGAGCGGATGGCCGTCTCGACGGTGATCCAGGACGCCCGGATCGCCTCCGGCGGGCGGCGCGTGCACCTGTCGCGCGAGATGGAGGTGCTCTCCCATTGGAGCGATGCCCTCGGCAAGCCCGGCACCGCCCTCGCCATGACGCTGCTGGAGCTGTGCCGGGGCCGGGTGTGACGGCAGGCGCTGACGCCTGTTCGTCACCCGTCCGGACCGTGACGGCCCCCGGGGGACCTCGTTGGTGAGGTTGTCCGCGCCAGCCAGGTGCGGGACCGCGACACCACGCGTGGCTCCGCCGGAGCGATGAGACGGGCGCCTCGTGGAGCCCCCGTCGTGGGACCTCGCTCCTTCGCGTGACCGGACGGCAGGGGACAGCAGCCCGGTCACCCCACAAAAGACGGCCGGCCCGGGGGACGCCCCGGGCCGGCCGTTCTTCTGTTCCCTCGCCGCTGCGCCCCGCCCGCCCCGCC
Source organism: Streptomyces sp. NPDC096339 (assembly GCF_044762985.1). Lineage (NCBI taxonomy): Bacteria > Bacillati > Actinomycetota > Actinomycetes > Kitasatosporales > Streptomycetaceae > Streptomyces > Streptomyces sp. NPDC096339. Next base: position 239,632 of record NZ_JBIWFI010000005.1, read on the forward strand.
CCCTCCGGTCCGGTTCCGCGCCCGCGCATTTCACCACGTGATGGACGCCACAGCCCGGCGGGGCGGATTCCGGTACAACCATCCGTGCTGACCACCTGTCACTCATGTACCGCGGTGGTCACCGCGCTCGGAGGGGGAGCGCGGTGACCACCCGGTCGTCCGCTTGTCGCCTGTGTCGCCCGTCACACGGGGAGTGGGCAACTGCGTGCAGGGTTCACGGGTCTGGGACCCCATGAAGAAGAAGTTGACCTTGCTCGCCGTGGGAGGGCTGGTCGCGCTGGGCCTGGCCTCCCCGGCCGGTGCGGCGGACCCCGTCTACCACCTCACAGGCCCCAACTCGCTCTCCTTGCCCCCGGTCTCGGAGTCGGGTCAGGCGTACCCGCGCGCGCTCGCGGTGCTCTCCCCCGACCTGCCGTACGGCAAGCGGACCGTCACCCTCACGGTCGACACGAGCAAGCTCGCGGGTATCGCCACGGTGGCCATCAACGGTGATCCGTCGCAGAACAAGTGCACCTCGGACGCGACCACGCTGACCTGCGTGTCGGCGTCCGCCGACCTGGACCTGAGCGTCACCCCCGTCAAGGGCGGCAAGGTGGGCGACGCCGGTGACCTGACCTTCAGCGCGAAGACGGAAGGCGCCACCTTCGCCCCGCACAGCACCCGCGTCGTCGTCGGGGGGCCCGAGCTGAACATCGAGAGTGGCAGCCCGTTCGCCCTCTCCGCGGTGGGCAACCAGAGCCGGCTCCCGATCGCCTTCAAGAACCGGGGCCTGATCGCCACCAAGGACCCGGTCGTCTGGATGCGCACCACCCGGGGCATCGACACCCTGGAGAAGTACGACAACTGTACGTACGGCCCGGCCGGCGACAGCCAGGCCGACAAGGGCAGCACCCTCACCATCTGCACCCTCGAAGGTACGGCCGAGGGCGGCCAGACCTACGAGACGGTCGAACCGCTGACGCTGAAGGCCAACACCCGCGCGATGAACGAGGTCGTGTCGGCCCAGATCTTCGAGGCGGGCGAGGCGCCGAAGCCCCGCGGAGAGCAGACCCGGCCGAGCACGGGCAAGAAGCTGACCTTCAAGCCGCGCACGAGCCCCGGTGGCTCCTACGACGACGACCTCGTGAAACACGCCTTCACCGTCAAGAACACCGCCGACATCGTCGCCGTCGGCTCCACCGTCAAGGGCAAGGCCGGCGAGACCGTCACACTCGACGTCGGGTACCACAACCGCGGCCCGGCGGCGATCGCCGACGAACACACCGAGGTCGTCAACGTCGGGGTCGAGATCCCGGCCGGCGCGACCGTCACCAACGTCCCCCCGCGCTGCTCCAAGGTGGACGCCACCAGGTACACGTGCGGGAGCGGCGAGACCGTCCTGGACGACGAGAAGGGGATCTTCCGCTTCGAGCTGAAGATCGACAAGGTCGTCGAAGGCGCCAAGGGCTTCGTCCGCGTCGGCTCCGGGCAGGGCGAGAACGAGCCGCACTCCTGGGACCCCGACCACGCCAACAACACGGCCGACATCGTGCTGAATCCCAAGGACCCGGGCCCGGGCACGACCCCGACGTCCAGCGCGACGACGTCGGCCGCCCCCACCACACCGGCGCCGCCCGGCACGACCACCCCGACGGCCCCCGCTTCCAGCACCGCCCCCGCCTCCGGTGGTCTGGCCTCCACCGGCACCTCCGCGCTGGCGACCGCCGTCGGTGCGGCCGCCGTCCTCGCCGCGGGCATCGTGCTGTTCGTCGTGTTCCGCCCCCGTCGCGGCAACCACGCGTAACGGCGCCGGGCGTCTCAGAGGTCCCGCTTCGGCGGGACCTCCGGGACCGCCAGGAACGGCAGCCGCAGCGCGCCGAAGGCCTCCTTCGGGACCGCCGGGCGGACCGGCGGGGTCGCGGCGAGGCGTACGTAGGCCGCGCCCTGTTCGGGGCGCTGGTCCCGCTCGCCGTTGTTCGGCCAGTACGACATCGCCCGTTCCGCCTGCGCGGTGATCGTGAGCGACGGGTTGACCCCGAGGTTCGCGGAGACGGCCGCGCCGTCCACCACCGATATGCCCGGGTGCCCGTAGAGCCGGTGGTACGGGTCCACCACGCCCTCCTCGGCACAGGCGCCGATCGGGCAGCCGCCGAGGAAGTGCGCGGTCAGCGGGGTCCCCATCAGCTCGCCGATGTTGCTGCCGGGGAAGCCGTTGATCTCCTCGGCGAGCAGGGTCGCGGCCTGCGTGGCCTCCGCGATCTGCACCGGGTTCGGGGCTCCGTGGCCCTGGCGGGCGGTGAGCAGGCCCTTCCCTATGCCGCCGGGCTTGCGGTACGTCGTCAGGGAGTTGTCCAGCGACTGCATGACCAGGCCGATGATGGTCCGCTCCGACCAGCGCCGGTTGGACAGGGACCGCGCCAACTGCACGGGGTGGCGGGCGGTGCGGGCGAACCAGGCGCGGACCCGGTGCTTGGCGTAGGGGACCTGGAGGACGGTCATGAACCCCATCGCGTTGGAGCCCTTGCCGTAGCGGACGGGCTCGATGTGGGTGTCGGCGTTGGGGTGCACGGACGAGGTGATCGCCACGCCGCGGGTGAAGTCGGCGCGCCGCTCCTTGCCGTGCCGCCTGCGGTAGCGGCGGTCGTCGGTCTGCGCGCCGACCAGGCCCTCGGAGTTGGTGCGGGTCAGGTCGCCGAGCCGCTCCGAGAGGTGCGGCAGCTCGCCGCGGTCCTTCATCGTGTGCAGCAGGGTCTGGGTGCCGTAGGTGCCTGCCGCGACGACCACGTACCGGGCGCGCAGCACGCTCGCCCGTCCCTTGCGGCGGCCGTCGGTGGGGACGGTGCGGACGCGGTAGCCGCCTTCGGGGTGGTCGGAGAGAGCGGTGACCGTCGTCATCGGGTGGATGACGGCGCCGGCGCGTTCGGCGAGGTGCAGGTAGTTCTCGTTCAGGGTGTTCTTGGCGCCGTGGCGGCAGCCGGTCATGCACTCGCCGCATTCGGTGCAGGCCTTGCGCGAGGGGCCGGCGCCGCCGAAGTAGGGGTCGGCGACCTCGTCCCCGGGGCGGACCTTCCGCTGTCCTTCCGCGTCGTCCCCGTCTCCGAAGAAGACGCCGACGGGAGCCATGTGGAAGGAGTCCCCGACGCCCATCTTCTCGGCGGCCGCCTTGAGGTGGACGTCGGAGGGGGTCATCGTCGGGTTGAGCCGCACGCCCAGCATCCGCTTGGCCTGGTCGTAGTACGGGGCGAGCTCCTCGCGCCAGTCGGTGATCGACGCCCACTGGCGGTCCTCGAAGAAGGCCGCGGGCGGCACGTAGAGGGTGTTGGCGTAGTTGAGAGAGCCGCCGCCCACCCCGGCGCCGGCGAGCACCATCACATTGCCGAGCAGGTGGATGCGCTGGATCCCGTACAGCCCGAGGGCCGGGGCCCACAGGTAGTTGCGCAGGTCCCAGCTGTTCCTGGGCAGGCTCTCGCGGGTGAAGCGGCGTCCTGCCTCCAGGACGCCGACGCGGTAGCCCTTCTCGGTGAGGCGCAGTGCCGAGACCGACCCTCCGAAGCCCGATCCGATGACGATGACGTCGTAGTCGTACGACTCAGACACGGTGCTGCCCTTTCGGCGGGGTCCGGTTCAGCGGAATCGAAGTGCCTTCATGACCTTGAGGCTGCGGGTCATGAACGCCGCGTACTTCTCGTCGTCCATGCCCAGCGAGGGCGCCATCGGGAGCAGTCGCTGGTGGGCGACGGTCTGCGCCTCGGTGTACTTGAGGATGCCCTCGGAGCCGTGGCGGCGGCCGAGGCCGGAGTCCTTCATGCCGCCCATGGGGGCCTGGGCGCTGCCGTAGGCGGGGGCGTAGCCCTCGTTGATGTTGACGGTGCCGGTGCGCAGGCGGGCGGCGACGGCGTGGCCCCGGCGGGAGTCCTTGGTCCAGACGCTGGAGTTGAGGCCGTAGGCGGTGGCGTTGGCCTCGGCGATGGCCTGGTCCTCGTCGGTGAAGCGGTAGATGGAGACGACGGGGCCGAAGGTCTCCTCTCCGCAGACCGCCATGGGCGCCTCGACGCCGTCGAGGATGGTGGGCTCGTAGAAGAGCGGGCCGATGTCGGGGCGGGCGGTGCCGCCGGCGACGAGCGTGGCGCCCTTGGCGACGGCCTCGTCGACGTGCCGCGTCACGGTCTCCAGCTGGCGCTCGCCGACCAGGGAGCCCATGTCGGCGCCGTACGCGAGGGAGGCGCCGAGCCGCATGGCCTTGGTGCGGGCGGCGAACCGCTCGACGAAGGCGTCGGCGATGGAGGCGTGGACGTAGAGCCGCTCGATGGAGATGCAGAGCTGGCCGGCGGAGGAGAAGCAGGCGCGGACGGCGCCCGCGGCGGCCTTCTCGATGTCGGCGTCGTGCAGGACGAGCATGGCGTTCTTGCCGCCGAGTTCGAGGGTGACCCCGACGAGGCGGTCGGCGGCGCCCCGGGCGACCTCGCGGCCGGTACGGGTGGAGCCGGTGAAGGAGACGTAGTCGGCGTGCCGGACCACCTCGGGGCCGACCACGGGGCCCTCGCCGAGCACGATCTGGAAGACCTCGGCGGGCAGTCCGGCCTCGATCAGCAGGTCGCGGGCCCACAGGGCGGTCAGCGCGGTCTCGGTGTCGGGCTTCATGACCAGCGCGTTGCCCGCGACGAAGGCGGGCAGGGCGTCGCCGACCGACAGTTCGAGCGGGTAGTTCCAGGGGGCGATCTGGCCGACGACCCCGCGCGGCTGGCGCAGCTCGGTGACCTTGGTCAGGGTGGGCATGGCACCCGTGTGGCCCTTGGGGCGCAGGTAGGCGGGGGCCTTGCGGCCGTAGTGGCGGGCCGCGACGGCGACGGCCTGGACCTCCTCGTGGGCGTGCAGGCGGGCCTTGCCCGTCTCCAGCTGGATGAGGTCGAGGACCTCGGCCTGCCGGGCCAGCACCAGGTCGTGGAAGCGCAGCAGTACCGCGGCCCGCTTCCGCGCGGGGACGGCCGCCCAGGCGGGCTGTGCGGCACGGGCCCGCTCGAAGGCCTCGGCCACGTCCTCGGGGGTGGCCTCGGGAAGCTCGGCGAGCCGGTCCCCGGTGAAGGGGGTGTGGTTGGCGGTGCGGCCGGAGCCGATCACTCCGCGGGTCAGCCGGGCGACCAGGTCGGCGGTGACCACGTCGGCGGCGGTGCGGGCACCGGCCGGGGCCGGGGCCACCGGGTTGGTGGGCTGCGGTGCGGTCCGGAGAGGGGCGTCGGGGGCCTGCGAATCCGTCATGGCGGTGAGCGTATTGCGCCCGCGGACCTTTGGGTACCCGTGGGTAACCGGATTTTGCCATTTCCGCCAGTGATTGCTGGCGGGGTGGCGGGATCAGGGCTTCTTGGCAGGCGGCTCCCAGCCACTGAGCAGGACGTCGAACTGCTGCTGGGTCGTGGCCCAGTCGGCGGCGGGGCTCGACATGTAGATCGCGTACTCGGTGCCGTCCGGGCCGATGTACATCTGCTCCCTGGCCCTGCGCGGACCGGGGTGGTTCTGCTTCTCGGTCCACGAGAAGTCCCAGAGCGCGGCGCGGACGGTGTCCCGGAAGGTGTTCTGGTTCAGCAGCTGCTTCTTGTAGTCCGTCCGCTTCTTCACCTGCTGCTCCAGATCGAGCAGGTGCGCGTACGGGTCCCGGTAGTCCGGGGTGGAGTCGACGGCGATCCGGATCAAGTGGTTGCCGCTGTCCGGCGTGTAGTCGATCTGGTCACCGTTCGTCTGGCGCGTCCAGCCGTCCGGGACGAACAGGGTGAAGCCGGCGATGGGGTCGGTGACCTTGTCGTAGCCGGCCGGCGGGGTCGCCGCCCGGGGCTTCCCGTCGTCGCCCGACTGCCCGCCCGTCGAACCCGCGGGCTTGTCGTCCGCCCCCGAGTCCCCGGTGTACTTGAGGATCCCGAACACACCGCCACCGCCGAGCAGCGCCGCCACCAGGGCCACCACCGCGGCGCGCTTGAGCCAGCCGCCGCCCTGGACGGCGGGCACGGGCGCGGGTGCGGACACCGTCCCGGGCACCGCCCCCGACGCGGACGCCGTCCCGGACACGGGCGGCTCCGGGAGCGCGGCCGTCTGCGCGCCGTCCGCCCGCGTGGCCGGCTCCTCCGCCGACTCCCGCGCCGGCGCGAGCTCCTCCGGGGTCACCGCGCGGGTCGGCACGTACGCCTGCGCCGCCTTCGGTTCGCGGCCCTCCATCGCCTCCATCAGCATCCGCTCGGCCTCCTCGGCCGAAGGGCGCTCCTCCGGGTCCTTGCGCAGCAGGGCCGTGATCACCGGTCCCAGCACCCCGGACTGGCGCAGCGCCGGCGGTTCGTCGTTGACGACGGCCTGGAGGCTGGAGATGGGCGACGTACGGCGGAACGGCGAGCGGGCCTCGACCGCCGTGTAGAGGGTGGCGCCCAGCGACCACAGGTCGGAGGCCGTGCCGGGCGTCGCGCCGGTGACCCGCTCGGGGGCCAGGTAGTCGATGGAGCCGACGATCTCGCCGGTGCGCGTGATGGAGGAGTCGCCCTCGATCGCGGCGATCCCGAAGTCCGTGAGCAGCACCCGGCCGTCCTTGGCCAGCAGCACGTTGCCCGGCTTCACGTCCCGGTGCAGTACGCCGACCGCGTGCGCGGCGCGCAGCGCGCCCAGCACGTGCAGGCCGATCCTGGCCGCCTCGCGGGGCTCGATCCGGCCGGCCGCCTTGGCCGCGTCCGCGAGGGAGGGGCCGTCGATGTACTCCATGACGATCCAGGGCCGGTCGTCGTGTTCCAGTACGTCGTGAACGGTGACGACCGCCGGGTGCTGGATCCGGGCCGCGGCCCGGGCCTCCTTCTGCGTACGGGCGTGCATGACGTCCCGGTCGGCCTGGGCGACGTACAGACCCGCCGTCAGTTCCTTGACGGCGACGGTCCTGTGCAGCAGCTCGTCATGCGCGCGCCACACCTTGCCCATGCCGCCGCGGCCGATGGGCTCGACGAGCCGGTACCGACCCGCGAGCACGGTGCCCCCACCTGTCTGCTGTTCCACGAAATCCCGCCGCTCTCCACACTTCAGGCCGCCAGATTACGGAGCTCATGGGCACTGCCGGAACCGCACGGGGCCGTAAAGGCAGCACTGTGACGCAATCGCCGTACTGATCAGTCGTCAGTACGTTCTCAGCCACCGGACTTGTAACTCGCCGTGGCCTTCTCGAAGACCTCGGTGACCTTGCCCTGCTCGTCCTCCGGTCCGGTGACCATGACGACGTGGTAGCTGCCGGCCAGCGCGACCACGAAGTTGCGGGCGAAGACGTTGCGTCCGGTGCCGTCGATCCACGTGTAGCGGCCGGTGGCGCGGAGTTGCCGGCCGACCTTCGTGGTCTTCACGTCACCGACGGAGGACCAGGTGGAGGTGCGGTACGGGGTCAGCTCCTGCTCCTTGTCCTTCTGGTAGGCCGCCGGGTCGGGATTGCCCTCGACCTTGTCGCGGCCGGGGACGACGGTCAGTACGAACTGCCCGCTGACGTACCGCACCTGACCGGCGTCGTTGACGCTGCGGCGCTCCCAGCCCTCGGGGACGGCGATCTCGAAGTGCTCGGGGTCCTGCTGGATGGTGTAGCCGGGCGGGGCCGTCGCCTCCGGGGCGGATGCGGTCGCCGTCGTCTGGGGCGCGGGCTTGGACTCGGGGGTCCCGGTGGGCACCTGGGAGGGGCTCCCACTCTGCTTCGGGGGTGTCGGCGCGGCATCGTGCGTCCCCCCGCCGTCCGCCGCCCGGGGCATGAACAGCATCGCGTACGCCACGCCTCCGGCGAGCAGCACGAGGATCCCGAGGAGCAGGGTCCGCCCGAGGGAACGGGGCCCCCGGGTGCGCGGGGCGGACGGATTGCGGTGCCGGCCGTGCAGTTCGCCCCGGCGGCGTACGACGGGCAGGCGCGCGGGATCCGGCTCCGCCATCGGCAGCATGGCCACGCCGGCGCCCGACTCCGGCTCGGGGGCCGATCGTACGAGCGAACGCAGCCAGCCGCGCAGCTCCTCGAAGTCGGGTCGTTCGGTGGGGTCCTGACGCAGCAGCGACTCCACGACGGGGCGCAGCGCGCCGCACTCCTCGGCGAAGGCCGGGGGCTCGGCACAGACGAGCTCGACGAGCTCGGCCGCGCTGTCCTCCGGGTACGGGGCGTGGCCCTGCACCGCGCGGAACAGCAGCGCGCCGAGGGCCCAGAGGTCGGTGGCGGGTCCGACGGGAGCGGCCAGCTGCCAGGGCCCGGAGACGCTGCGGGCCTGCTCGGGAGCCCACCGCTCGGTCACGGCCCCGACGACGGCCATCCGTGTCTGGCGCGCCCGCTCGGCGTCCAGCCCGGTGCGCGGGCCACCGACCGCGTGCGGCTGCGCGTACCCGGGGCGAAGGCCCGCGGAGGCGGCCTGCGCGGGACCGTGAGCCTGCTGCACGGGCCCCTGGCCACCCTGCTGCGCGGAGGCCCAGCCGCCGGCCCCGGAGGCGGCCTGCGCGGGACCGTGGTCGCGCTGCCGCGCGGGCACCGGAGCGGTACCGCCGTGGCCCTGTGGCCGCGGCTGCGGCCCGCCGGACCCGGCCGACTGCACGGGCACCCGGCCCGTACCGCCGTACCCCCGCGGCTCGGCCCCGCCCTCCGACGGGGTCCGACCGTACCCGGGGGCGCCCGGTCCGCCGTGCGGCGCGCTGCCGTCCCCGGGCGACGACTGCTCGGGAGCGGGGGTCTCGGCCTGGTGGTACCCCTGCGGCAGAGCGAGCTGCGCGGGCAGGCCGGGCCGCGCCGGGTCGGCCTGCGGCCAGGCGCGTTGCGGCGGCTGCGGCTGCGGCTGCGGCTGCGGACCGGGCCGCGCGGGGTCGCTCGGCGGGTGGTCGTCGTGCCGGGCGAGCCCGTACCCGGCCCCCACCTGCGGGTCGGCGGGCCGGCCGGGCGCCCCGGGCTGCGGACCGGTGGCCTGCGCGGGCGGTTCCGGCCGCGTCACATCGGCCTGCGGCGTCCCCCCGGCCGGGGGGAGGGCATGCCGGCGAGGGGTCGCTCCGTGCCAGGAGGTGGTGGCGCCGGACTGCGGGCCGCCGTACGGGTACGAGTACCCCTCCGGGAGGTTCGATCCCCCGGGCCTCGGCGCCGGCTCGGGCGCGGGGACCCCTGTCGCCGCCGCCTCCGCCTCCGCCTTGCGCTGCTCGGTGACACGGGCGGCGGCCGCCCGCGAGCCGGCCCGGTACGCGGCGATGGCCCCGGCCCGTGCCGCAGCCTGGAGGTCGGGCCGCTCCTCGGGACGCCCGGGGGTGATGTGGTCCGTGTACCGCGGCCCGGTGTCGTACCCGGGCGCCACCAACGGCGCGTACCGCGCCTGCTCTTCGGGCGACGGGACCTCCCCGGGCGAGTCCGGCCCCGGCCCCTCGCGGCCCGGGCCCCCGGCACCGTCACCGTAGCCGCCGGCAGGCTCCCCGGCCCCCTGGCCCGGCACACCACCGGAGCCTCCGGCCCACGGCTCACGACCGGAAGGACCGGGCCCAGGGCCCAAAGCCCCGCCACCCGGCGCCACGCCCCACACCTCGCCGCCGGATACAACCGCCCCGCCTCCCGGCTCGCGGCCGGAAGCACCGGGCCCGGGGCCCAAAGCCCCGCCACCCACCGCGACACCGCCGGAGGCATCCGCACCCCACACCTCGCCGCCGGAGGCACCCGCGCCCGCCTCCCGGGGCACCGGGTCGTACCCGCACAGCGCTTCCTCGGCCGCGCCCGCGGCCAGGCCGGTCAGGACGACGCGGCCGTCCTCGCACACCAGCACCGTCCGCACCGTGATGTTCCGGTGCGTCCACCCGTGCGCGTGCAGCACCCGCAGCGCGGTCAGTACGTCCGACGCCACCTCCGCCGCCCGGTACGGGCTCAGCGGTGCGTCCGCGATCAGCGAGGCCAGCGGCCTGGCCGGGACCAGTTCGCTCACTATCCACAGCGAGCCGTCCTCCGCGAACACGTCGAAGACCTGGTCCAGCCGGGGGTGGTCCGGGACCGCGGCCGCGGCCTGCGCCGCCTCGATCGCGCGCCGCACGGCCGGCAGCTCACCCGCCGGGAGGGTCTGCGGCCGCGGCCCGTCCATCAGCTCGGCGTCCACGACCTCCGGCAACGGCACCTGCCGTACGAGGACTTCCTGCCCGCTGCGCGTGTCGAAGGCGCGGGTCTCGACGAGTTCGTAATCGGCGTAGTCGGCCGGCGGCAGCGGCAGGCGGTAGCGGTGGGCCAGGATCCGGCCCGCGTACTCCTCCACATCGCCTCCCCCGAGTGCGCCGGGTCCCCCGTGGCCCCGCTGACACGATACGTCGCCGGGGCCGCCCGCGTCCCGGGGTCAGCCGAGCGGCTGGAAGGTCTCGAACGCCACGTTGCGCATCTGCGTGCACTCCGCGCCGTCCCACTGGTCGGCCGGGCAGCTGATCATGATGGCGTAGCCGTGCGTCGCGTCCATCTTGAAGCCGCGGTTGAGCACGCGGACCCGGATGCCCTTCTGGTCTCGCTCGAACTCCCAGTCGGCGACGGTGGGGTAGTTCCGGTAGCTCACCAGGTCGATCCTGAGCAGCTTGTAGTTCGTGCTGGTGGACGCCGTACCGGGGCTCGCTTCGAGCCAGGCCTTGCGCGCGTCGTCCTTCGGCCTGGGGTTGTAGTCGACCTGTATCCGCGGGAAGCCGCCGTCACGGCTGTATATGCCGCCGGAGTTCTCGCCCGCTATGCCCGTCTGGTGGAAGCCCTGCGGCATGGCCATGGAGAAGTGGAACCCCGGGTCCGTCACCATGGCGAACCCCGCCGGGAGTCCGCCGCCACCGCCGCCCGGCGCGGCACCCTGTCCCTGGCTGGTGCTGGTGGTCCCCGGGTCGCCGGCGCCGGTGTTCGGGGAGGAGGACGGCTGGTTCTGGGGCGTGCTGGGCGTGGCGTTCTGCGGGGTGTTCTTCCCGTTCCCGCCCTGGTTCTGGCCCTGGCCCGGGGTCGGGTTGCCGGAGACGGCCGGGGTGGGCTTGCCGCCGTTCTTGCCCTGCTGCTTGCCGCCCTCGTCGTCGCCTCCGGCCATGTAGGCGATCAGCGAACCGACCGCCGCGAGCACCACCAGTACGGCGGCCACCGCCATCGCGATCGTGCGGCGCGGCAGGACGTCGGTGACCGGCGCCGCGACGGGCGCGGGCTTGCCGGAGGCCGGGGCCTCGGCCGCCGAGGCGGTCGGCACGGCGGCTGCGGCAGCGGCGGCCGCCGCTGCCGCGGCGGCTTCCTTGCGGGCCGACTTCAGTGCGGCGCGGGCCCGTTCGCGCTGCTCGCGCTCCCGCCGCTCGCGTTCCTTCTTCGCCGCCTTCTCGGCCGCCTTCTCCGCCTTCTCGGCAGCGGCCTTGTCCACGGCCTCCTTGGCGTCGGCCAGCGATATCTGCCGGGTCTCCTCCGCGTTCGGGGTCACGACCGGCGGCGCGACGGGCTCGGGCGCGTTCACCACGGCGGTGAGCATGGCCCGCGCGCCCTCGTCGTCGAGACGCCGCGCGGGGTCCTTGACGAGCAGGCCGTAGATGACGTCTGCCAGCGGGCCCGCGTTCTTCGGCGGATTCACCGGCTCGGTCATCACGGCGGTGAGGGTGGCGAGCGCGGAGCCCTTGTCGTACGGGGGCACGCCCTCGACGGAGGCGTACAGGAGGCCGCCGAGCGACCACATGTCGGCGGGCGGGCCGGGCTTTTGGCCTCGGGCGCGCTCCGGGGAGATGTAGGAGGGGGCTCCCACGAGCATGCCGGTGGAGGTGACGGAAGGGTCGCCCTCGACCTGCGCGATGCCGAAGTCGGTCAGGACGACGCGGCCGTTGGCGGCGATGAGCACGTTGGACGGCTTGACGTCCCGGTGCAGGATCCCCTGGCCGTGGGCGGCGCGCAGTACGTCGAGCACCGCGAGGCCGACCTCGGCGGCGCGGCGCGGGGTCAGCGGGCCGTTCTCCCGTACGAACTCGGCGAGCGAGGGCCCCTCGATGAGCTCCATGACGATCCACGGACGGCCGTCCTCGTCGACGACGTCGTAGACGGTGACGGCGCCGCCGCTCCGGATCCGGGCGATGGCCTTGGCCTCGCGCAGGGTACGGGTGATGAGGCGGCGCTTCTCGTCCTCGTCGACGCCCGTGCTGAAGCGGAGCTCCTTGACGGCGACGATACGGCCCAGGGTCTCGTCCTCGGCCCGCCAGACGGTGCCCATCCCGCCCTTGCCGAGTACGGCTCCGAGCCGGTAGCGCCCGGCCAGCAGCCGTCCTTCGCGCTCCCCGTCGGCGGCGGCCTTGGCGGCCGCCGCCTTGACGGCCGCCGCCATGGCATCGGCCTTCTCGACGACGGGATTGACCACTTCTCCGCCGCCGGTCGCGGCCGCGGGCTTGCGCAGGTTCGCCCCGGCGGCCGGGGCCGGTTCCGCCACCGCCGCCTTGCCCGGCTTCGCCCCGGCGGACTCCGCATCCGCGGCCTCCGCCGCAGCCGCACCCTTGCTCAGGCTCGACTTGGCAGCCGCAGCCGGCTTCGCGTCCTCGGGCTCCGCAGCGGCGGCACCCTTCTCATCGTCAGCGGCGGTGACCACGACCGGTTCCCCGGTCGGGGACCCGTTCTCGGCCTCCACGGGCGCGTCCGCGCCCGAAGTTGCCTCGGCCGCAGCCTTCGCGCCGTCAGCAGGCGCGGCCTCGACCGGCTTCGCGTCCTCGGGCTCCGCCGCGGGCGCGCCCTTGCTCAGGCTCGGCTTCGCAGCCTCAACCGGCTTCGCCCCTGCGGGCGCGGCCGTGCCCGGAGCCGCCTCGACGGCAGCCTTCGCGCCGTCAGCAGGTGCGGCCCCTGCCGGCTTCGCGTCCTCGGGCTCCGCCGCGGGCGAACCCGCCGACGCGGCCGGAGCCGCAGCCCCCTCTTCGTCGGGCTTCGCCGCAGGCGTCCCGTGCTCCGGCTTCGACATGCGTCCCCTCTGCGTTCCTGCAGCCTGCCCCGGCTGCCCCGGCAGCCGCCGGGGCCCGCTGTAACCCACCCCGGCGGAAACCTCATTGTTCCTCACTCCGCAACTGACGGGCGCCCCGGGTCTGCGGTTCCCCCTTCCACATCGCGGAGTTACAACGGCACGATGTCGGGCGCGCCGAGCCTCGCCGCGTCCGCCGTCTGGTCGTCCGGCTGGCGCTGCGATTCCCGTTCCGCCTGGACCCGCTTGTCGTAGTGCTCCACTTCCTTCTCGATCTGCTGCTTGTCCCATCCCAGCACCGGCGCCATCAACTCCGCGCACTCCCGGGCCGACCCCGTCCCCCGGTCGAAGGTCTCGATCGAGATCCGCGTACGCCGCGTCAGTACGTCGTCCAGGTGCCGCGCCCCCTCGTGCGAGGCCGCGTACACGATCTCCGCCCGCAGGTAGTCCTCCGCGCCGGTGACCGGCCGCGCCAGTCCCGGGTCGGCGGCGATCAGGTCGAGCAGTTCCTCCGTCAGCGACCCGTACCGGTTCAACAGGTGCTCCACCCGCACCACATGGAGCCCGGCCCGTCCCGCGATCCGTGCCCGCGCGTTCCACAGCGCGTGGTAGCCCTCTGCCCCCACCAGCGGCACGTCCTCCGTCACGCATTCCGCGACCCGCTGGTCCAGCCCGTGCACCGCCTCGTCGACGGCGTCCTTGGCCATGACCCGGTACGTCGTGTACTTGCCGCCCGCGACCACCACCAACCCCGGCACCGGGTGCGCCACCGTGTGCTCGCGCGAGAGCTTGCTCGTCGCGTCCGACTCGCCCGCCAGCAGCGGCCGCAGGCCCGCGTACACGCCCTGGACGTCGTCCCTCGTGAGCGGCACGGCGAGCACCGAGTTCACGTGCTCCAGCAGGTAGTCGATGTCCGCGCTCGACGCCGCCGGGTGCGCCTTGTCCAGGTCCCAGTCGGTGTCCGTGGTCCCGATGATCCAGTGCCGTCCCCAGGGGATGACGAACAGCACCGACTTCTCGGTGCGCAGGATCAGCCCGGTGCTGGAGTGGATGCGGTCCTTCGGGACCACCAGGTGGATGCCCTTGGACGCCCGTACGTGGAACTGCCCGCGCTCCCCGATCAGGGCCTGGGTGTCGTCCGTCCACACCCCCGTCGCATTGACCACCTGCTTCGCACGGATCTCGTACTCGCCTCCGCCCTCGACGTCGCGCACCGTCGCGCCGACCACCCGTTCGCCCTCGCGCAGGAAGCCGACCACCCTCGCCCGATTGGCGCAGTGCGTCCCGTACGCCGCGGCCGTGCGCACGAGCGTGGCGACGTACCGCGCGTCGTCCATCTGGGCGTCGTAGTACTGCAGGGCCCCCACCAGGGCGTCCTTGCGCAGCGCCGGGGCCACCCGCAGGGCCCGCCTGCGCGAGAGGTGCCGGTGGACGGGGAGGCCTCGCCCGTGGCCGCTGGAGAGGGACATGGCGTCGTAGAGCGCGACGCCCGAGCCCGCGTAGAAGCGCTCCCAGCCCTTGTGCTGCAACGGGTACAGGAACGGCACCGGCTTCACCAGGTGCGGGGCGAGGCGCCCCAGGAGCAGGCCTCGCTCCTTCAGCGCCTCCCGTACGAGGGCGAAGTCGAGCATCTCCAGGTATCTCAGGCCGCCGTGGATCAGCTTGCTGGACCGGCTCGAGGTGCCGGAGGCCCAGTCACGCGCCTCCACCAGGCCGGTGGACAGGCCGCGGGTCACGGCGTCGAGCGCGGTGCCGGCGCCGACCACGCCCGCGCCCACGACCAGGACGTCCAGTTCCCGTTCGGCCATCCGGGCGAGGGCCTCGGCGCGCTGCGCCGGTCCCAGTGTCGCTGTCCTCACGGCTGCCTCCCGTTGGTGCGGGCGTTCCCGCGTCGTGCGGACGTGCCCGCATGGTGCGGGTGATCCCGCTCACATCCCCGTTTCACGATTCTGACCGGCCGCACCCACATCAGCCACCGCCTGTGGACAACACAACGGCGACCTCCACCCTGGAATGCGACATATCTGTCATATATACGCCTAGTCTGACATTGCGCCGGCTCGCTGCGCGGTCTTGCCGCCCCCAGGGCCCCGGCGCACATCCCCCTCGTGTCAGGGAAGGGACGGCACCCCCATGCCCGCAGACCTCGCCGTCATCGGACTCGGCCACCTCGGCCTCCCCCTCGCCCAGGCGGCCGTCGCCGCCGGAATCGAGACCGTCGGCTACGACAGCGGTCCGGTCACGGACTCCACCCTCACCGCCGCCGAGATCCGCCGCATGTCGGCGGCGGGGTTCCGGGTCACCACCAACCCCGCCGAGCTCGGCCGGGTCCGCACCGCCGTCATCTGCGCCCCCACCCACCTCGGCGCCGACCGCGCCCTCGACCTCTCGGCCGTCGGCGAGGCGGGCCGCGCGCTCGCCGCCCGACTGCGCCCGCACACCACGGTCATCCTCGAATCAGCCGTCCACCCGGGCGTCACCGAGGAGTACCTGCGCCCCATCCTCGAAGAGGGATCCGGACTCCGGGCCGGCCGGGACTTCCACCTGGCCTACTCCCCCAGCCGGCTCGACCCCGGCAACCGCACCCACGGCATCTCCAACACGCCGAAGGTGATCGGCGGTCTCACCCCCGCCTGCACCGAGTCCGCGCACGCCTTCTACGCCCGCCTCGCCGAGAAGGTGGTCCGGGCCCGCGGCCTGCGCGAGGCCGAGACCGTACAGCTCCTCGAAACGAACTACCGGCACGTCAACATCGCCCTCATGAACGAGATGGCGGTGCTCTGCCACGACCTCGGCGTCGACCTCTGGGACGTCATCCGCTGCGCCGAGACCAAGCCGTACGGGTTCCAGGCGTTCCGCCCCGGCCCCGGCGTCGGCGGCCACGGCGTCCCCCTCGACCCCAACTACCTCCCCCACACCACCCGCACCCCGGGCCACCCCCTGCGCATGGTCGGCCTCGCGCAGGAGATCAACAACCGGATGCCGCAGTACGTCATCCAGCGCTCCGCCACCCTGCTGAACGAGCACGGAAAGTCCGCGCGCGGCGCCCGCGTCCTGCTCCTCGGCGTCACCTACAAGCCCGACCTCGCCGACCAGGAGGGCTCCCCGGCCCGCGAGATCGCCAGCCGCCTCCTCGACCTGGGCGCGCTGATCAGCTACCACGACCCGTACATCGCGGGCTGGCGGGTGCGGGACCAGCCGGTGCCCCGTGCCGAATCGTTGTACGAGGCCGCCGCGAACGCCGATCTGACGATCCTGCTCCAGCACCACCGCACCTATGACCTGCAAGGCCTCGCGGTGAAGGCCCAGTTGCTGCTGGACACCCGCGGCGCCAGCCCGGCGGGCGCCGCGCACCGCTTGTAAGTGCCCGGAAAATCCCCCTCACGGATGTCGTAAGCGACTGCTAGCCTGCGGCGTCACTTCTTTATCTCGCACATACGTCCCCCAGGACACGTGTGCCCACGATTCCCTGGGGGGGATCTCCGCATGAGCCAGAACTTCCAGCCGCCGGCGCCCGACTCCTTCACCGAAGCCCCCGCCCCGGCCCCGGCCCGCACGGGCAACATCGGCCTCGGCATCGTCGCCGCGGTCGTCGCGGCCCTGGTCGCGGCCGGCATCTACGGCGCGATCATCGGCGGCACCAACCACGAGATCGGCTACGCCGCCGTCGGCGTGGGCGCCGTGATCGGCCTCGCCGCGGGCAAGCTCGGCGGCCGCAACCCGATCCTGCCCGTGCTCAGCGCGATCCTCGCCATCGGCGCGGTCGTCGCGGGCCAGCTGGTCGGTACGGCCATGATCGGCGCCGATGTCCTCAACTCCGGCGCGATGGATGTCCTGACGAACCAGTTCGACCTGGTCCAGGAATCCTGGAAGGAGGACCTCGACCCGATGTCCTTCCTGTTCTTCGGTCTCGGTGCGGTCGTCGCCTTCCAGACCGCCCGCAAGACGGCCGCCTGATCCGGCCCGGCCCCCGGAACGCCGTCAGGCCCGGCCCCGCGGATGCGGGACCGGGCCTGACGTGTGTCCGGATGCGATCAGCGGCTGTGCTGCGAGTCCGCGACCGTGACCTCGACCCGCTGGAACTCCTTGAGCTCGCTGTAGCCGGTGGTGGCCATCGAGCGGCGCAGCGCGCCGAAGATGTTCATCGAGCCGTCCGGGGTGTGCGACGGGCCCGTGAGGATCTCCTCGGTGGTGCCGACCGTGCCGAGGTTGACCTTCTTGCCGCGCGGCACGTCCTCGTGGACGGCCTCCATGCCCCAGTGGTTGCCCTTGCCGGGCGCGTCGGTGGCACGGGCCAGCGGGGAGCCCATCATCACGGCGTCGGCGCCGCAGGCGACGGCCTTCGGGATGTCGCCGGACCAGCCCACGCCGCCGTCGGCGATGACGTGCACGTAGCGGCCGCCGGACTCGTCCATGTAGTCGCGGCGGGCCGCGGCCACGTCCGCGACGGCGGTCGCCATCGGGACCTGGATGCCGAGCACGTTGCGCGTGGTGTGCGCGGCGCCGCCGCCGAAGCCGACCAGCACGCCCGCCGCGCCGGTGCGCATCAGGTGCAGGGCCGCCGTGTAGGTGGCGCAGCCGCCCACGATGACCGGGACGTCGAGCTCGTAGATGAACTGCTTGAGGTTCAGCGGCTCGGCGGCGCCGGAGACGTGCTCGGCGGAGACCGTGGTGCCGCGGATGACGAAGATGTCCACGCCCGCGTCGACGACGGCCTTGGAGAACTCGGCGGTGCGCTGCGGCGAGAGCGCGGCGGCGGTGACGACGCCCGAGTCACGGACCTCCTTGATCCGCGCACGGATCAGGTCGGCCTGGATCGGGGCCGCGTAGATCTCCTGGAGGCGGCGGTTGGCCGTGGCCTCGTCCAGCTCCGCGATCTCGTCGAGCAGCGGCTGCGGGTCCTCGTACCGGGTCCACAGGCCTTCGAGGTTCAGCACACCGAGGCCGCCGAGCTCGCCGATGCGGATCGCGGTCTGCGGGGAGACGACCGAGTCCATGGGGGCGGCCAGGAAGGGGAGCTCGAAGCGGTACGCGTCGATCTGCCAGGCGATCGAGACCTCCTTCGGGTCCCGGGTACGCCGGCTCGGGACGATGGCGATGTCGTCGAACGCGTACGCCCTGCGGCCGCGCTTGCCGCGCCCGATCTCGATCTCAGTCACGTGTGGTGGCCTTTCCTCTGGGTCTGCCCGTCCAGTATCCCCGAACCCCGGGGGCCCGCGTTCCGGTGACCGCTGTACGGACGGCCCCACTGCTCCGAACGACGTGCGGGCACGCCGAAGGGGCGGGCCCGGACGGGCCCGCCCCTTCGGCGGTGTCGCGATCAGCCCTTGCGGCTGTAGTTGGGAGCCTCGACCGTCATCTGGATGTCGTGCGGGTGGCTCTCCTTGAGGCCCGCCGAGGTGATCCGGACGAACCGGCCCCGCTCCTGCAGCTCGGGGACCGTGCGGCCGCCGACGTAGAACATCGACTGGCGCAGGCCGCCGACGAGCTGGTGCACGACCGCGGCGAGCGGGCCGCGGTAGGGCACCTGGCCCTCGATGCCCTCGGGGATGAGCTTGTCGTCGCCGCCCACGCCCTCCTGGAAGTAGCGGTCCTTGGAGAAGGACTTGCGGTCGCCGCGGGACTGCATCGCGCCGAGCGAGCCCATGCCGCGGTACGACTTGAACTGCTTGCCGTTGATGAAGAGCAGCTCGCCCGGGGACTCCTCGCAGCCCGCGAGCAGCGAGCCGAGCATGACCGTGTCGGCACCCGCGACCAGGGCCTTCGCGATGTCGCCCGAGTACTGCAGCCCGCCGTCGCCGATGACCGGGACGCCCGCGGCCTTGGCGGCCAGCGAGGCCTCGTAGATCGCGGTGACCTGCGGGACGCCGATGCCGGCGACGACGCGGGTGGTGCAGATGGAGCCGGGGCCGACGCCGACCTTGATGCCGTCGCAGCCGGCGTCGATCAGGGACTGGGCGCCGTCGCGGGTGGCGACGTTGCCGCCGATGACGTCGACGGAGGAGTTCGACTTGATCTTCGCGACCATGTCCCCGACCAGGCGGGAGTGGCCGTGGGCGGTGTCGACGACGATGAAGTCGGCGCCCGCCTCGATCAGGGCCTGGGCGCGCTCGTAGGCGTCACCGGCGACGCCGACCGCGGCGCCGACGAGGAGCCGGCCGTCCTTGTCCTTGGCGGCGTTCGGGTACTTCTCGGCCTTGACGAAGTCCTTGACCGTGATGAGGCCCTTGAGGATGCCCGCCTCGTCGACCAGCGGAAGCTTCTCGATCTTGTGGCGGCGCAGCAGCTCCATGGCGTCCACGCCGGAGATGCCGACCTTGCCCGTGACCAGCGGCATCGGGGTCATGACCTCGCGCACCTGGCGGCTGCGGTCCGACTCGAAGGCCATGTCGCGGTTGGTGACGATGCCCAGCAGCTTGCCGGCCGGGTCGGTGACCGGGACGCCCGAGATGCGGAACTTCGCGCAGAGCTCGTCGGCCTCGCGCAGCGTCGCGTCCGGGTGCACCGTGATGGGGTCGGTGACCATGCCGGACTCGGAGCGCTTGACCAGGTCGACCTGGTTGGCCTGGTCGGCGATGGAGAGGTTGCGGTGCAGGACGCCGACGCCGCCCTGGCGGGCCATCGCGATGGCCATCCGGGACTCGGTGACCTTGTCCATGGCCGCGGACAGCAGCGGAACGTTCACTCGCACGTTGCGCGAGATGAGGGAGGAGGTGTCGATCGCATCGGGCGACATGTCCGACGCGCCCGGCAGCAGCAGCACGTCGTCGTAGGTCAGTCCGAGCGTGGCGAATTTGTCGGGCACTCCGTCGGCGGTCATGACACCTTCCCAATGGTCTTGCTCAGCGCGGATGTCCATGCTAACGGGATCGCGCCGCGTCTCATTCCACGATGAAGATCGACGGCCATTTTCGTATATTGCTACAAGTTTTGCGGCGGGATTTACTGCTCGGCGAGCGCGCGGAGCCGGCTGAGCGCCCGGTGCTGGGCAACCCGCACCGCACCGGGGGACATGCCGAGCATCTGCCCGGTCTCCTCCGCGGTCAGCCCGACGGCGACGCGCAGTACGAGCAGCTCGCGCTGGTTCTCCGGCAGGTTCGCCAGGAGCTTCTTGGCCCAGGCGGCGTCGCTGCTCAGCAGCGCCCGCTCCTCCGGCCCCAGCGAGTCGTCGGGGCGCTCCGGCATCTCGTCGGAGGGGACGGCCGTGCTGCCCGGGTGCCGCATCGCGGCCCGCTGGAGGTCGGCCACCTTGTGCGCGGCGATCGCGAAGACGAACGCCTCGAAGGGCCGCCCGGTGTCCCGGTAGCGCGGCAGGGCCATCAGGACGGCGACGCACACCTCCTGCGCCAGGTCCTCGACGAAGTGGCGGGCGTCGCCCGGGAGCCGGGAGAGCCGGGTGCGGCAGTAGCGGATCGCGAGGGGGTGCACGAAGGCGAGCAGGTCGTGCGTGGCCTGCTCGTCGCCCTCGACCGCCCGGCGTACGAGCGCGCTGACGGCCCCGGCGCTACCGCCCTTGGCGGCGCCGGTGGGGCCTGTGGCCGCGGGTGACCCCAGGGCCTCGTCTTCACGCATCAATCCATGGTGCCTTGGCGCCGGCGGATCCGTGGCACCGCGGCCCGTTTCATGCGTCGAAGCGTTATGAGCGGGTGCGCCTGAACTCATGCTTGCGCCCTCCCCTCCCGCTCGGCCGAATGGTCCCCGAGGACGGGGACCCCACATTTCCAAGAATGCGGCACACCCTCAAGGATGCGGCATCGCGCACGAAGCGACACGTCCCCCGGATTGTGCCCCGCCAACCCCCGGGTGCGCACCGGGTACGGCGGGGCTCACCATCGCCGGGCGGAGTCAGCGCACGAGGCCCCAGCGGAAACCGAGCGCGACCGCGTGCGCACGGTCCGAGGCGCCGAGCTTCTTGAAGAGGCGGCGGGCGTGCGTCTTGACGGTGTCCTCGGAGAGGAAGAGCTCGCGCCCGATCTCCGCGTTGGACCGGCCGTGGCTCATGCCCTCCAGCACCTGGATCTCGCGCGCGGTGAGCGTGGGCGCGGCGCCCATCTCGGCCGAGCGGAGCCGGCGCGGGGCCAGTCGCCAGGTCGGGTCGGCGAGCGCCTGGGTGACCGTGGCCCGCAGTTCGGCGCGCGAGGCGTCCTTGTGCAGGTAGCCGCGGGCACCGGCGGCGACCGCGAGGGCCACGCCGTCCAGGTCCTCGGCGACCGTCAGCATGATGATGCGGGCCCCGGGGTCGGCAGAGAGCAGGCGGCGGACCGTCTCCACACCGCCGAGCCCGGGCATCCGTACATCCATCAGAATCAGGTCGGAGCGGTCGGCACCCCAGCGGCGGAGGACTTCCTCGCCGTTGGCGGCCGTCGTCACACGCTCGACGCCGGGCACGGTGGCAACCGCGCGACGGAGCGCCTCTCGGGCAAGCGGGGAGTCGTCGCAGACGAGGACGGAAGTCATGACCGCCCTCCGCAGCTGCTGATGCGCGTCACCTTGAGCCTCCAGGCTGGTACGTATCGTCACCTGTGCGGTCGATGCTCTCGGACACCTGTCCGGGAACTTCTTGGTTCAACCGCCTTCGCACTCTCAACGATGGTCACTCGAAAGAGTTACGGGTCGGACGGACACCTTCGGCACTCTACGTGAGGAACCGATCACGACACGGGCGCCACAAGTCATCTGTCCTCCATCTGGAGCTATGCCCTATTTGGCGGCTTTCCTTCCGTTTGGCACATGTCTGAGGCTAGATTCCCAATGAGTCATATTTACATCTACTCCGACAGTAGGTGTGGAGACCCTTGGAGACATGGACCGTATCCGCCTCAGTACCGGCACCAAGAGGACTACCAATGGCAGATTTCTCCCGCCTCCCCGGACCGAACGCCGACCTCTGGGACTGGCAGCTGCTCGCCGCCTGCCGCGGGGTCGACAGCTCCCTCTTCTTCCACCCGGAAGGTGAGCGGGGCGCGGCGAGGAGCGCGCGCGAGGCCTCGGCTAAAGAGGTCTGCATGAGATGCCCGGTGCGTTCGGAATGCGCCGCGCACGCACTCGCCGTCCGCGAGCCCTACGGGGTGTGGGGCGGCCTCACCGAAGACGAACGCGAGGAACTGATGGGGCGCGCCAGGCACCGCCTGATCCCCGCGTCGAGTGCGATCGCACCGATCACGCCGCACTGACGGCACACGAGACGAAACGCCCGAAGGAACGTTTCTTCGAATCGCTCGGATCCGCCGGATCCGCTGAGACCCAGTCCCTCCGAACCAACGCCCGCGCCCGGGCGTGTCGGGGCTCCGGCCCGCACGTCACGCGTTCGGCCGTACGCACCCTGCGTCGTGCGTACGGCCGGCGCGTGCGTGCCGGCGCGCGCGTACGGTCAGCGCGCGCACGGCCAGCGCGCGCACGGTCAGCGCGCGCACGGTCAGCGCGCCGCGGCCCGTTCCAGCTCGGCCAGGGTCGCGGCCACGGCCGGCACCCTCGCCAGGTCGGGCAGGGTCAGCGCCACGATCTCCCGCTCCACGGCCGGCTCCACGGCCAGGGTGCTCACGCCCTTGGCCCGTACGGACTCCACCGCGAGCTCCGGCAGCACCGCGACGCCCAGCCCGGCGCCGACCAGGCCGACCACCGCCGGGTAGTCGTCGGTGGCGAAGTCGATGCGCGGGGTGAAGCCGACGCCCTCGCACACCTCCACCAGATGGCGGCGGCAGCGCGGGCAACCCGCGATCCAGGGCTCGTCGGCCAGCTCCGCCATGCCCACCCGCTCGGCTCCGGCCAGCCTGTGCCCCTCGGGGACCAGTCCCACGAGCCGGTCGGTCAGCAGCGGCCGGACCACCAGGTCCTCCCACTCGGCGGCCGATCCGGCCGACCCTCCGTACCGGAACGCCAGCGCCAGGTCGCAGTCGCCCTCTCGCAGCATCTCCACCGAGCGCGGGGGCTCGGCCTCGACGAGGGAGATACGGGTGCCCGGGTGCTCGGCGCGCATCGCCGCGAGCGCGGTCGGCACCAGGGTCGAGCTGCCGCTGGGGAAGGAGACGAGGCGGACCCGCCCCGCGCGCAGCCCGGCGATGGCCGCGACCTCCTCCTCGGCCGCCGTCAGCCCGGCCAGGATCCCCGCGGCGTGCCGGACCAGGGCCTCACCGGCCTGGGTCAGCCGCATCTCGCGGCCGGTGCGGATGAGCAGCGGAGTGCCCGCCGACTGCTCCAGCGCTTTCATCTGCTGGGACACGGCGGGCTGGGTGCAGCCCAGCTCGCGGGCGGCGGCGGAGAAGGAACCGGTCCCGGCGACAGCGCGCAGGACCCGGAGATGACGTGCCTCGATCACACCTTCGAGCATAAGCCCTGCTTTGATCGCCGCGCGAATATCCCGGTGACGCTTTGGGCCTGCCCGGCTAGCGTGTACGCATGGGCCCCTCTCACCTCATCTCCGTGAACCTCGGCCGCGCGACGGCCGTCGACTACACCGACGCGGAAGGCGGGGTGACGGGCCACGGCAAGCGCCCGGTTCCCGGGCCGGTCCGCGTCTTCGCCCCCGGACCGATGGCCACCGGTCTCGGCAGCGGTCTGGAGGGCGACGCCGTCTGCGACCGGCGCTACCACGGCGGCGACCACCAGGCCGTCTACGCGTACGCGCGCGAGGACCTCGACCGGTGGGAGGCCGCGCTGGGCCGCGAGCTGCCCGGCGGGATCTTCGGCGAGAACTTCACCACCTCCGGCATCGACGTGAACGGCGCGCTGCTCGGCGAGCGCTGGCGCGTCGGCACGGACCTCGTCCTGGAGGTGGCCTCGGCCCGCGTCCCGTGCCGGACCTTCCAGGAGGCCGTCGGGGAGAGCTCGTGGGTCAAGAGGTTCACCCAGGAGCGGCGGCCGGGCGCGTACCTGCGCGTGATCGAGGAGGGTTCGGTCTCCCCCGGCGACCCCATCGAGATCATCCACCGCCCGGACCACGAGGTGACGGTGGAGTTCTGGTTCCGCGCCTTCACCACCGAGCGCGCGCTGATGCCTCGCACCCTGGCGGCGGGCGAGGCGATGGAGCCGGAGTCGCACGAACAGGTGCGTGCGTACATGGAGAAGTACGGAACCGGTGACGGGGCGCCGTAGCGCCGTCACCCGGGGCCGCTAGGTTGCGGCTATGACGACTGCGTTGATTACGGGATCCACGGCGGGCATCGGCGCCGCCTTCGCCAGGCGGCTGGCCGCCCAGGGGCACAACCTGGTGCTGGTGGCGCGCGACACCAAACGGCTCGGCGAACAGGCCACCGAACTCCACGACCGGCACGGCATCGAGGCCGAGGTGCTCACCGCCGACCTCTCCACGGAGGAGGGCATCAAGGCCGTCGAGGAGCGGCTGGCCGACCGCAGGCACCCCGTGGACCTCCTGGTCAACAACGCGGGCTTCGGCAACAAGGGCCGCTACCTCGAAGTCTCCATGGCCGACGAGCTGACGATGCTGAAGGTGCACATCGAGGCGGTACTGCGGCTGACCTCGGCGGCCACCGAGTCGATGCGCTCGCGCGGCCGCGGCGGCGTGATCAACGTGGCCTCGGTCGCCGCCTTCGTGCCGCGCGGCACGTACGGGGCCAGCAAGGCCTGGGTCGTGCAGTTCACCCAGGGTGCGGCGAAGGACCTGGCGGGATCCGGCGTGCGGCTGATGGCGCTGTGCCCGGGATTCGTCCGTACCGAGTTCCACCAGCGGGCCGGCATGGGCACCGACAACATCCCCAACTGGATGTGGCTCGACGCCGACAAGCTGGTGGCCGCGGCCCTGGCCGACCTGGCGCGCGGCAAGACGGTCTCGATCCCGGACCCCCGCTACAAGGCGCTGATGGGCGTGGTGAAACTGACCCCGCGCGGGCTGCTGGGCGGGGTGTCCTCCCGGACGGGACGCAAGTACGGACCCCAGTGACAAACCGGGCCGAATGGGTGAATTCTCCCTAGACTGGATGTGCCCCTTCCAGCCCGGGAGACATCATGACCAGATTCGTACAGATAGTCGATTACGAGACCAAGCAGCCCGAGGCCCTGAACGCCCTCCTCGACAGGTACGTCGCGCAGGGACAGGGCAAGCGCACGCTGACGCACAGCATGCTGGGCAAGGACCGCGAGTCCGAGAACCACTACGTCGACGTGGTCGAGTTCCCTTCGTACGAAGAGGCCATGAAGAACTCGAACCTCCCGGAAACCGACCGAATGTTCAAGGAGATGGTGGCCCTCTGCGAGGGCATGCCGACCTTCACCAACCTCGACGTCGTCCGCGACGAGCACCTCAACACCATGATGGTGAACCGGATGTTCGACGACATCGCGATGAAGGGCGACTTGAGCGTCATCGAGGAGATCTTCGCCGAGGACTACATGGACCACGACGTCATGAAGGGCATGGAGCCGGACATCGGCCGCGACGCGATCCGCCAGGACGTGATGGGGTGGCGGGGCGCCTTCGACTTCACGTTCACCAAGAAGGCACAGCTCGCGCAGGACGACTGCGTCACCACCGTGTGGACGTGGACGGGCACCCAGAAGGCCGACTTCATGGGCATCGCCAACACCGGCAAGACCTGTTCCATGGACGGCACCACCACCTTCCGCTGCGAGGACGGCATGATCAAGGAAGGCTGGTGGCACTTCGACGCCATGTCCCTCATGCGGCAGCTGGGAGCGATGGAGTAACAGGACAGGGCGGGAAAGCAGGAAGGCCCCCACCGCACTCATGTGCGGTGGGGGCCTTGCCCGTTCGGGCGATCAGGCCTTCAGGCCTTCAGGCCTTCAGGCCTTCAGCCGTTCGGCCTCAGTGGCTGTGGCCGTGACCGTGGCCGTGACCGGCCTCGGCCTCTTCCTCCGCCGGCTTCTCGACGACCAGGGTCTCGGTCGTGAGCAGCAGGGAGGCGATGGAAGCGGCGTTCTCCAGCGCGGAGCGGGTGACCTTCACCGGGTCGATGACGCCGGCCTTGACCAGGTCGCCGTACTCGCCGGAAGCGGCGTTGAAGCCCTGGCCCTTGTCGAGCTCGGCGACCTTCGAGGTGATGACGTAACCCTCGAGACCGGCGTTCTCGGCGATCCAGCGCAGCGGCTCGACGGCGGCGCGGCGGACGACCGCGACACCCGTGCCCTCGTCGCCGGACAGGCCCAGGTTGTCCTCCAGCACCTTCACGGCGTGGACGAGCGCGGAGCCACCGCCGGAGACGATGCCCTCCTCGACCGCGGCGCGGGTCGCCGAGATGGCGTCCTCGAGGCGGTGCTTCTTCTCCTTGAGCTCCACCTCGGTGGCGGCGCCGACCTTGATGACGCAGACGCCACCGGCGAGCTTCGCCAGGCGCTCCTGCAGCTTCTCGCGGTCCCAGTCCGAGTCGGTGGACTCGATCTCGGCCTTGATCTGGTTGACGCGGCCGAGGACCTCGTCGGAGGAACCGGCACCGTCGACGATGGTGGTGTCGTCCTTGGAGATGGTCACGCGGCGGGCGGAGCCCAGCACGTCCAGACCGGCCTGGTCGAGCTTGAGGCCGACCTCCTCGGCGATGACGGTGGCACCGGTGAGGGTGGCCATGTCCTGGAGCATCGCCTTGCGGCGGTCACCGAAGCCGGGGGCCTTGACGGCCACGGCGTTGAAGGTGCCACGGATCTTGTTGACGACGAGGGTGGAGAGCGCCTCGCCCTCGACGTCCTCGGCGATGATCAGCAGCGGCTTGGAGCCACCCGCCTGGATGACCTTCTCCAGCAGCGGCAGCAGGTCCTGGATGGACGAGATCTTGCCCTGGTTGATCAGGATGTACGGGTCGTCGAGGACGGCCTCCATGCGCTCCTGGTCGGAGACCATGTACGGGGAGAGGTAGCCCTTGTCGAAGGCCATGCCCTCGGTGAACTCCAGCTCCAGGCCGAAGGTGTTGGACTCCTCGACGGTGATGACACCGTCCTTGCCGACCTTGTCCATCGCCTCGGCGATGAGCTCGCCGACCTGCTGGTCCTGCGCGGAGAGCGCGGCCACGGCGGCGATGTCGGACTTGTCCTCGATCGGGCGGGCGGTCGCGAGGAGCTCCTCGGACACTGCCTTGACCGCGGCGTCGATGCCCTTCTTCAGGGCGGCCGGGGAAGCGCCGGCGGCGACGTTGCGCAGACCCTCGCGGACCAGCGCCTGGGCCAGCACGGTGGCGGTGGTGGTGCCGTCACCCGCGATGTCGTTGGTCTTGGTCGCCACCTCCTTCACGAGCTGGGCGCCCAGGTTCTCGTACGGGTCGTCCAGCTCGACCTCGCGAGCGATGGTGACACCGTCGTTGGTGATGGTGGGCGCGCCGAACTTCTTGTCGATGACGACGTTGCGGCCCTTGGGGCCGATCGTCACCTTGACCGTGTCGGCAAGCTTGTTGACGCCGCGCTCGAGGGCGCGACGGGCGTCCTCGTCGAACTTCAGGATCTTCGCCATGGGAGCGGTTCAGCCCTCTCGAAAACTCGGGTTTAACGAACTGCGCCCCTCGCCGCCCGGCAATCAGCGGGGTGACCAGGGGCGCAGCTCAAAGCAGTACTGGTGAAGCGAATTACTTCTCGACGATCGCGAGCACGTCGCGAGCCGAGAGGACGAGGTACTCCTCGCCGCTGTACTTCACTTCGGTGCCGCCGTACTTGCTGTACAGCACGATGTCGCCGACGTTGACGTCCAGCGGGAGACGCTGGCCGTCCTCGAAGCGACCCGGGCCCACGGCGAGGACGACGCCCTCCTGGGGCTTCTCCTTCGCGGTGTCCGGGATGACCAGGCCGGAGGCCGTGGTCTGCTCGGCGTCGAGCGGCTGGACCACGATGCGGTCCTCAAGCGGCTTGATGGCAACCTTGGAGCTGGCGGTCGTCACGATCCGACCTCCCCCTTCGGAGATCCGGGGTTAACTGTCTGAGGTGGCGACCAGGTCGATCCGTCGTCGCGGGTGCCGGACCTGCCTGTCGCTGTGTTGGCACTCACCCGGGGCGAGTGCCAGGTGCGACACTATTCCGGCGATTAGCACTCGGTCAAGCGGAGTGCCAATTCTCGCCGTACGGCGTTGCGCGATCCCGCCGCCGGACACCGAACCGCGGCCCCCGGACCGGGGAAACGCGGGCGTACGCGCGTTCGGGATCATTACGCTCGCACCATGACCAGACCGAGCCCGGACGGCTCGCGCGCGGGTTCGCGCGCAGGGTGGCGTGCAGGGTGGTGGCGACGATCGGTCCCGATCATCGTGTGCCTGGCGGCCGGGATCCACTTCCTGTCGAGCGCCGCGCCCCGACTGGTGACCCAGCTGACCGGGGTGGAGGGCGCGTTCCGCGCGGAGCACTGCCGGGAGGCCCCGTACCAGGCGGGCGAGCGGACCCTGACCTGCACGGGTGGCTTCACGGCGGCCGACGGCTCGTTCACCCTCGCCGAGGTCGAGGTCGACACCGCGTTCGAGGCCCCGCCGGCCGGCCCGGTGGCGGTGACCGTGAGCGGCCCGGCCGCGGATACGGCCGTACGGCGCAACCTCCTGGTCTGGCTCGGTCCGGGCACCGCCGGCGCCCTGGCGCTGATCCACCCGGTCCGAGCGGCGGCGGCAGCCCTGACCGGCCGAATCCAGCCCCGCCGCCGTTCGAGGAGCGGGGCCCGGGGCAGAGCCCCGGGGGCTCGGGCGCAGCCCGGCCCCACCACCGCCCCCCTGTACGGAACCGCGGACCGCCCGCGAGACTTCGGTACATGACGACCCGGCCGACACAACCGGCACGCAAGCCGATGCACTGGGGAGCGGACCTCGCCCTTGCCCTGCTGACGGCCCTGGCCCTGGGCACGGCCCTCCTCATCGGCCTCTTCTACGTCACCGTCGACGAGTTCGGCCTGCTCGAACGCACCGAAAGCACCGCCGGCCAATGGCAGGGCCTCCCCCTCACCGCCGCGACGTTCACCGTCCTCGGCGTCCTGTGCTGCGTCTCCACCCTGACCGCCCTCGGCTTCCGCCGGCTGCGCGCGCCGTTCTCCACCACCGTGCACGGCCTGGCCTCCGTACTGCTGCTCGGGGTGCTGCTGGTCATGGCGGGCGCCTCGTACGAAACCGGCCACCCGGCGGAGACCAAGCCCGACCCGGCCGCGACCGAGCCGAGCCGGCAGTGCCGCAGTGGCGGGGACAACAGCGAGTGCCTCGGCGGCTGAGGAACCACCCGCAGGACATAAACGTCATAGACGACATGAAGATAAACCGCCCCATTGCCGATCAGATCGGGCCGAAGGCTTCCGAAATCGCGACCGCACGGTCGACCCCGGTCTCGGCCTCGTCCTCGGCACCGGCCCCGGCGACGGCCCCGGCGACGGCCCCCGGTGAGGCGTCACCCCCGCCGCCCTCCCCCACCCCGAAGGACGTCGGCGGCATCCCGTGCGCGGGCTGAAACCCCTGACTTCGGCCGGCGCCCGCCGCCGCACCGAGGCGCTGCTCCTGCTCTTCGTCATCGCCATCGCGGTTTTCGGCCATGCCGCCGCCGGCCTCGCCATGAACGACGAGCTGCCGCCCAACCTCGCGGGCTTCACGGTCAGCCTGACCCTGCTGTCACTGGTGGGACACCTGGGCGTGCGCCGGTTCGCTGCCCACGCGGATCCGCTGATCCTCCCCCTCGCCATGCTGCTCACGGGGCTCGGTCTCGTCCTCCTCCACCGCCTCGACCAGGGATACATCGAGCGGTACAACTCGGACGCGAACGCGCCCGGGCAGCTCCTGTGGACGGTGGTGGGCGTCGCCGCCTGCCTGTTGGTCCTCGCCCTGCTCCGCGACCACCGCCTGCTACAGCGCTTCATCTACATCACGATGGCCGTCTCACTGGTGCTGCTGATCGCACCGGCGTTCTTCGGTGCGGACACCTACGGCGCCAAGCGCTGGATCAAGCTCTTCGGCTTCTCCCTGCAGCCCGGCGAGTTCGTGAAGATCATGATCGCGGTGTTCTTCGCCGGCTACCTGGTCGTCCACCGCGACTCGCTGGCCCTGACGGGCCGCAAGTTCCTCGGCGTCCGCCTGCCGCCCATGCGCCAGCTCGGCCCGATCATCACGGTGTGGATCGTCTCGATGCTGGTCCTGGTCTTCGAGCGCGACCTCGGCACCTCGCTGATCTTCTTCGGCGTCTTCGTGGTGATGCTGTACGTCGCCACCGAGCGCACCAGCTGGATCGTGTGCGGTCTGTTCATGGCGGCCGTGGGCGCCTTCGCCGTCGGCTCGACCGAACCGCACGTGAAGGCCCGCGTGGCGGCCTGGCTCAATCCCCTCTCCTACTACTGGGAGGTCCGCCCGCCCGGCGTCACCTCGGACCAGTCGGCGCAGGCCCTCTTCAGCTTCGGCACGGGCGGCATCACCGGCACGGGCCTCGGCGTGGGCCACCCCGAACTGATCGCGTTCGCCGGCCGCAGCGACTTCATCCTCACCACCGTCGGCGAGGAGCTCGGCCTGGCCGGGGTCATGGCCGTCCTGCTCCTCTACGCACTCCTCGTGCAGCGCGGCCTGCGCATGGCCCTCGGCGCCCGCGACCCGTTCGGCAAACTCCTGGCGGTGGGCCTGGCCTCGGCGCTGGCCCTCCAGGTCTTCGTGGTGGCGGGCGGCGTCACCGGCCTGATCCCCCTCACGGGCAAGGCCCTCCCCTTCCTGGCGAAGGGCGGCTCGTCCCTGCTGGCCAACTGGATCATGATCGCCCTCCTCCTCCGCATCAGCGACAGCGCGGAACGCCAACGCGAAGCCGACGCGAGGGGCCCGGCGGAGACGACGATCACCCCGATGGTGACGGCGCCCTAGGCCGACGCCGTACCGGTTCCGGGGTTGACCTGGAGCGCGCTCCAGCTCTTAGGCTCCGCTGGTATGACCATGCGATACCGAAACCTGGGTGGGACCGGCATCGAGGTGAGCGCGTACTGCCTCGGGACGATGATGTTCGGCGCGGTGGGCAACCCCGATCACGACGACTGCGTACGGATCATCCACACCGCCCTCGATCAGGGCGTCAACTTCGTGGACACCGCCGACATGTACTCCGCCGGCGAGTCCGAGACGATCGTCGGCAAGGCGCTCAAGGGGCGCCGCGACGACGTCGTGCTCGCCACCAAGGTGCACTTCCAGATGGGTGAGGGCCGCAACCGGAGCGGCAACTCCCGCCGGTGGATCACTCGGGCCGTGGAGGACAGCCTCAGGCGCCTCGACACCGACTGGATCGACCTGTACCAGGTGCACCGTCCCGACCCTTCGACCGACATCGAGGAAACCCTGTCGGTCCTGGGCGACCTGGTCCGGGCCGGCAAGATCCGGACCTTCGGCTGCTCCACCTTCCCCGCCGAGCAGATCGCCGAGGCCCACCACGTCGCGGAGCGCCGCGCGCTGCCGCGTCCGCGCACGGAGCAGCCGCCGTACTCGATCCTCGCGCGCGGCGTGGAGCGGGACGTGCTGCCCACCGCCCAGCGCCACGGGATGGGAGTGCTGACGTGGAGCCCGCTGGCCTCCGGCTTCCTGAGCGGCAGGCACCGGCTGGGCCGGGACATCGACATGACCACCGGCCGCGCCGCGCTGCACCCCGCGCGCTTCGACATGGCGATCCCGGGGAACGTCGCCAAGCTGGAGGCCGTGGAGAAGCTCGCCGGGGTGGCGGAGGGGATCGGCCGTACCGTGCCGGAGCTCGCGCTCGCCTTCCCGCTCGCCCACCCGGCCGTCACCTCGGTGATCATCGGTCCGCGCACGGCCGAGCAGCTGGAGGCCGCTCTCAAGGGAGCGGACCTGCTGCTCGACGACGCCACGCTGGACCGGATCGACGAGATCGTGCCGCCCGGCACCAACCTCTACCACCCGGACGGCGTCTGGCAGCCGCAGTCCCTGACCGACCCGAGCCGCCGTCGCCGCCCCCTCACCGAGCGCTCCGCGGGCTAGGCCCTAGTGTCCGTCGCCGGCCTGGGCGTGGGCGATCACGCCGAAGCGCTCGCTCTCGGCCGGGCCGGCGAACAGCCGCTTGGGCATGACCAGCAGGCAGGTCCTGCCGCCCGAACGCCCCACGAACACGTGCAGTCGGGGCGTCTCGTGGTACCAGCGGATCTCGTCCCAGGCGACGCGCGTCGTCTCTCCTCCCCGTGTCACGGTGACGCCCGCCTCGTCGACCGTGGTGCGCTTCTCCTCTGCGCACCGGCCGCGTCGGAATCCCCGGGCCGCCAACAGCCTTGGCAGGACCACCAGTCCGAGGAGCGCGTAGACGGCGGCGATGCAGAGCGGGACCGCGTGCAGGGTTCCGCCATGCGCGGAGAGCGAAACGCCGGAAGCAGCGAGGAGAACGGTGCCGAGCACCACGACGACCCGGCCTCGCCGGAACAGTCCGGCGGCCTTGACGGCTTCGTCGTACTCGTCCCGGGTCAGGGAGCCGGTGACGGTGACGGTGTTCTCGGATATGTCGTCCACAGGAGCGGAGCCTAATGCTCCGGGCCTAGAGGTAGTCCTCCAGGCGGCCTATGCGGTAGCCCTGTTCCTGGATGCGCTGGAGCATGCGGGTCGTCATCTGGATCTCCGTCGAGCCCTTGAGCTCGGAGGGGCCGCGGAAGTGGGCCAGGATGATGTCGCCCGGTTTGAGGGCGGAGCCCTCGGCGTACTGGAAGTTGTTGATCTGCATCGAGACCTTCCACAGCACCATGGACGAGACTCCGCACTCCGAGGCGGCCCGGAGGGTGTCGTCGTTGTAGTTGCCGAAGGGCGGGCGGAAGAGCGGTGGGCGCTTGCCGAAGCGCTTCTCCAAGTGCTCCTGCTGGCCGCATATCTCGCGCTTCTGCGCCTCGTAGGAGAGGGTCCGCATGTTCGGGTGGGTCAGGGTGTGGTTGTTGATCGTGCTCGCGGAGCCGTTGTCGCGGAGCTTCTCGAAGTGGCCGTAGTCGGACGAGGCCACGTTGTCCGTCAGGAACATGCTGATCGGCAGCTTCAGGTCGGCCGCCATCTTGAGGAACTCGGGGTCCTTCTCGGCGCCGTCGTCGAAGGTCAGGAAGACGACCTTGTCGTCGGCCGGGACGGGTATTCGGTCTATCACCGGGACCTTGCCGGGGGCCGCCTTCGGTATCTGCGGCTTCTGGGCGGGCTTCGGCGCGTACTGGAGGGGTGCGGTCAGGCCCCACTTCTTGTACGCGTCGTCCGAGGCGCCGGTCGCACCGGCCGTACCCGGGGACGCCGGGGCGGACGAGCCGGCGGCCGCCGTCTCCTTCGCCCCCGGCTTCTCCTCCGCCGTCTTGCGGCCCAGCCGCTCGATGGGGTCCACGCTGTCCCCGCACCCCGCAAGGGACAGCGCGAGCGCGCCGGCCGCCAGCGTCCCGGCTACGAACCGGCGCGCGTGCTTCACAGATAATCCTCCAGCCGTGCCACGGCATATCCCTTGTCCGTGACGGTCTTCATGACATGACGGATCATGTCAGGCATCGTGCCCTTCCAGTCCTCCTTACCGCGGAAGTGCGTGAGGATGATGTCACCGGGGTGCAGATCGCGGTCCCACTCCCGGTAGTCCATCCGGTTCGTGAACGCCTCGGCGTTCCACAGCGGGACGGCCTTGATGCCGCAGGACTTCGCCGCCTTCAGCGTGTCCTGGTTGTAGTTGCCGTACGGCGGCCGGAAGAGGGTCGGGCGCTTGCCGAACTCCTTCTGGATGGTGTCCTGCTGACCGCAGATCTCCTCGCGCTGCTTCTCGTACGAGAGCGCCGGCATGTAGCGGTGGTTGAGCGTGTGGTTGTTCAGCGTGACGCCCGCGGCCTGCATCTGCTTGAAGTACGGGTAGTTGTCGCGCACGAGGTAGTCGCTGAGGAAGGCCGTGTACGGGATCTTCAGCTCCTGCATCATCTTCAGGAACTCGGGATCCTTCTCCGCGCCGTCGTCGATGGTCAGGAAGACGACCTTGTCCTCCGTCGGAACGGTGGTGAAGACCGGCGGCAGGTTCTCCTGGTCCTCCACCTCGAAGCCGTCGCGGGTGGTGATCTCGGGCTTCGTCTTCGGTGCCGCCGGGGCGGTGAGCGGCGGTTTGGCCAGGCGCCACTTCTTCGCCGCGGCGACGCGCGCCTGCTGGGCCGCCTTCAGTTGCTCCGCCTGCGAGACGACGGCACCGGCCGCGCCCTCGGCACCCTTGGCGGTCTTGGCCTTCCCCACCTTTTCCGCCTCGCCGGAGTCCGCGGAGCCGCATGCCGTCCCGAGGGCGGCGACGAGCAGGGCGGCCAGTGCCACCCCGAACCGGCCGTGCGGGATCGCCGCGCGCCGGTGACCGTGTTGCGCCTTATCTTCCTTTTGTCCGACTAGCTGCATAGCTGCGCATACTGGCACCCGCGGAGCGGCCTCCCGGGAAGACACCGCGACGGGCCGCCCACCTTCCCCCGAGCTTCCTTCGAGTGGCCCACAGCCGGGCCCGTACGGCCGCCCGTGCGGCCGGGCGCACCGGCCGGGCGCACCGGTCGGGCGCACAGGCCGGCGCACAGGCCGTCGCCGACAATGGAGGCGTGACCCCCGAAGACTTCGCCGCCCTCCTCACCCCCGAGGGCCGCGCCCTCCTCGACTCGCTCCGCGACTACGACCCCGCCCAGGAACTGGCCGTGGCCACCCGGCTGCGCCGCGAGCACCCCGCCGGGCTGGTCTCGGCCGCACTCGGGCAGGCCAGGCTGCGGCAGCGCGCGGTGGCGAAGTTCGGCGCGGAGGACGCCTTCCGGATGTACTTCACCTCCGGCGGCGGCGAGATGGCGACCCGCGCCTCCGTGGCCTCGTACCGCGCGCAGCGGCTGGCCGACCTCGGCGTTCGCAGCGTCGCCGACCTGTGCTGCGGCATCGGCGGGGACGCGCTCGCGCTGGCCCGGCTCGGCATCCGCGTGCTCGCCGTGGACCGCGACCCGCTGACCTGCGCCGTCGCGCGGGCCAACGCCGAGGCGCTGGGGCTGGCCGACCTGATCGAGGTCCGGGAGGCCGATGTGACGGAGGTGGACACGGCCGGGTTCGACGCCGTGTTCATCGATCCCGCCCGGCGCGGCGGACGGGGCCGGGTGTTCGACCCCGAGTCCTACTCGCCCCCGCTGTCCTGGGCCGTCGAAGCCGCCAGGGGCGCCAAGTGCGCCGCCATCAAGATCGCCCCCGGGATCCCGCACGAGGCCGTGCCCGAGGAGGCCGAGGCCGAGTGGATCTCCGACCAGGGCGACGTGAAGGAGGCCGTGCTCTGGTTCGGCACCGCGCCCGGTACGGTGCGCGCCACCCTGCTGCCCGGGCCGCGCGGGCTGCACACCGCCGATCCGCTGCCGGATCCGGAGGCGGGGCCGGTGGGCCGCTGGCTGTACGAGCCCGACGGCGCCGTGATCCGCGCGCACCTCGTCGCGGAGGTCGCCGAGCAGCTGGGCGGCCGGCTCATCGATCCGACCATCGCCTATGTAACCGCCGACGAGCTGCGCGCGACGCCGTACGCGACCGCGTACGAGATCACCGATGTGCTGCCCTTCGGGCTGAAGAAGCTGAAGGCTCTGCTGCGCGAGCGCGGGGTCGGTGTCCTGACCGTGAAGAAGCGCGGGTCGGCGATCGAGCCCGAGGAACTGCGCAAGAAGGTCAAGCCGCAGGGGCCGAACTCGGCGACGGTGTTCCTGACGCGGGTGGCGGGCGCCCCCTCGATGCTGATCGGCGCCCCGGCCGTACCGCCTGCCGTGGCGCCTGCGGCGGAGCCCGCGCGCTGACCCGGCCGACCGGCCGCCTCCCGTGCGGCCCCGGTCGACCGGCCGCCTCCCGTGCGGCTCGGGGCGGGTGTGGACGTCGCCCGCCGGGAGGCCCTGGCGGGCGGCGCCCTCGGCCTCGCCCCGTGAGCCGCGGGGGCGGTGTCGTACCCGTGTCCTAGCCTCGGTCGCGAGACCCGTACGTCACACCGCCACCGGAAGGCAGCCACCATGGCCTCGGCTCCGCAGAAGATCACCACGTTCCTGATGTTCGAGGGCCGGGCGGAGGAGGCGATGACCTTCTACACCTCGCTGTTCGACGACGGCGAGGTCATCGACATGAGCCGCTACGACGCCGACGGGCCGGGCGAGGCGGGCACGGTGAAGGTGGCCACGTTCGCGCTCGCCGGGCAGCGGTTCAAGTGCATCGACAGCCACGTCAAGCACGGCTTCGGCTTCACCCCGGCCATGTCGCTCTTCGTGGAGTGCGAGAGCGCGGCCGAGCTCGACCGGCTCTACGCGGCCCTCGCCGAGCAGGGCTCGGAGTTGATGCCGGTGGGGTCGTACGGGTTCAGCGCCCGGTTCGGCTGGGTCAACGACCGCTTCGGAGTCTCCTGGCAGCTGAACCTGGCGTCCTGAGTACGCGGCGACGCAGACGACGGGCCCCAGGGCCCGTCGCGGGGCAGGCGGGAACGTGACGACGGGCCCTAGTTCCGTGAGCGGAAGGCGCGTACCGCCCAGCGGTAGTGGACGACCGCCTTGGCGAGGCCCAGCAGGCCCGTGATCCACAGGATCTGGCCCGTGCCCATGATGTAGGCGAGCTCGCCGGACGTCGTGCGGCTCGGGCCGGCCGAGGCCGCGGCGCCGAAGGCCACCCACAGCCCGAGGACGCCCAGCGCGAACGAGGCCAGCAGCCAGACCAGGCTCAGCCCGGGCGCCCGGAGCCTGGCGTCCGCGGCCGGATCCCGGTCCGACTCCACCCAGGCGTGCAGCAGTTGCCGCACCTGCCGGTCCTGCCGGATGCCCCGGACGAGCCAGAACACGGCGGGGATCAGCACGCCCACGCCGAGCACGGTGTAGATGAGGCCGTGGACGTACGAGAAGAACTCGTGCCGCTCCACGTCCATCCAGGCCATGCCGACGAAGGTCCAGCCGAGCACGAAGACGGCCGCGACGGCCCACAGGAGCAGCAGCCGCCCGATGCCGAGGCTGCGCCGGCTCAGATCGGTCAGGAACCGTGCGCGGTCGGCCCGCAGGACGGCGTCGTCCAGCCAGGGGCGCAGGTGCGCGGGCGGTGGCAGGGGCGGCAGGGCGCTGCGAGGCATGCACATGACCATATCCGCACCGTCCGCGAACCCCTACGGCGTGGTCTCGACCGACTCGAAGCGCCAGCGGTGGACCGCCCGAGTGATCAAGTCGGCGGCGGGCTCCGGGAGTTCCGGGAGCTGGGCCGCCACCCCCTCGGGCGTCTCCCACCAGGTGATGACGAGCACCCGGTCCTGCGGGGCCCGGAACACCTCGCGGCGCACCGGCTCCCGGGCGAGGACCTGGGCGCGCGCCCACTCCAGCAGCTCGTTGCCCCGGCCGTCGGCGGCCCGGGCCTCCCACATCAGGGCGACGGTGCTCACGAGTACAGGTTGTCCTTGCTCAGCTCGTGCACGTGGTCGTGATCGTGGCCGTGGCCGTGCGAGTGGCCGTGCGCGTGCCCGGTCCCCGGCACGTGCGGGTCCGTCACCGGGAGGGAGGAGTCCGCCGACAGGTCCCAGTCCGAGGCCGCCCGGTTCCGCTTGACCATCTCCGCGCCCAGCGCGGCCACCATCGCGCCGTTGTCCGTGCACAGCTTCGGCCGGGGCACCCGCAGGATGATCCCCGCGGCGTCGCACCGCTCCTGCGCGAGCGAACGCAGCCGGGAATTGGCCGCCACGCCGCCGCCGATCATCAGGTGGTCGACGCCCTCGTCCTTGCACGCCCGGATCGCCTTGCGCGTCAGCACGTCCACCACGGCCTCCTGGAAGGACGCCGCGACATCGCGCACCGGGACCTCCTCGCCCGCGTTCCGCTTCGCCTCGATCCAGCGGGCGACGGCCGTCTTCAGCCCGGAGAAGGAGAAGTCGTACGCCGCGTCGCGCGGCCCCGTGAGCCCGCGCGGGAAGTTGATCGCCTTCGGGTCGCCCTCCTTCGCGAGCCGGTCGATGACCGGGCCGCCGGGGAAGCCCAGCTGCAGCACGCGCGCGATCTTGTCGAAGGCCTCGCCCGCGGCGTCGTCGATGGTCGCGCCGAGCGGCCGGACGTCGGAGGTGATGTCGGGGGCCAGCAGCAGCGAGGAGTGCCCGCCGGAGACCAGCAGGGCCATCGTCGGCTCGGGCAGCGGCCCGTGCTCCAGCTGGTCCACGCAGATGTGCGAGGCGAGGTGGTTCACCCCGTAGAGCGGCTTGCCCAGCGCGTACGCGTACGCCTTGGCCGCCGAGACGCCCACCAGCAGCGCGCCGGCGAGGCCCGGACCGGCCGTGACCGCGATGCCGTCGAGGTCGCGGGCGCTGACGCCGGCTTCCTTCAGGGCGCGGTCGATGGTGGGGACCATCGCCTCCAGGTGGGCGCGGGAGGCCACCTCGGGCACGACGCCGCCGAAGCGGGCGTGCTCGTCGACGCTCGACGCGATCGCGTCCGCGAGCAGGGTGGTGCCGCGGACGACGCCGACGCCGGTCTCGTCGCAGGAAGTCTCGATGCCGAGGACGAGCGGTTCGTCAGCCATTGCTCTCACTGCTCTCAGTTCGTGCTTGTGCGGGGTCGGTCAGTCGCATGACGACCGCGTCGATGTTGCCGGGCTGGTAGTAGCCGCGCCGGAAGCCGATCGGCTCGAAGCCGAAGCGCTCGTAGAGCTTCTGGGCGCGGGTGTTGTCCACCCGTACCTCCAGCAGCACCTCGGCGCACTCGAAGGCGGTGGCGGCGCGCAGCAGCTCGGTGAGGAGCCTCGCGCCGAGGCCGGTCCCCCACTGGTCGCGGGCGACGGCGATGGTCTGCACGTCGGCCAGGTCCCCGGAGGCGGCCAGTCCCGCGTATCCCACGAGCCGGCCGGAGGAGCCCGCGGCGGAGCCGCTGTCAGGAGGAAGCTCGGCGACGACGTAGCGGCGCGTGGAATGCGGGCCGCGGGCGTGGGCGAGCTCGGACCAGAACATCCCGGCGGACCAGGCGTCGTCGGGGAACAGCTCGTGCTCCAGCCGGAGCACGGGCGCGATGTCCCACCAGCGCATCTCGCGCAGCGTGTGGGGGGTCGCCGGGGTCACTGCGGGGTGACCACCTTGTAGTTCTTCGGCACCTGGGCGTCGGGCCGGCGCAGGTACAGCGGCGTCGGAGGCAGGAACTCCTCTCCCGCCGCCAGTCGTTCCACCGCCAGCGAGGCCAGCGCGGCGGCCGACTGGTGCTCGGGTTCCCGGGCGCCGGTGAAGACGTCCGGGTACAGGAGCGCGCCCTGGCCCACCGCGGGCAGCCCGGCGACCTGGTCGGCGATGTCGGCGGGGCGGTCCACGGCGGGCTCTCCGACGCGCGTGCGCGGGTCTTCGTAGCGCGCCCAGTAGACCTCCTTGCGCCGTGCGTCGGTGGCCACGACGAAGGGGCCTTCGATCCCTGCGGCCCCCGCGGCGTAGGCGAGGCCGTCGAGGGTGCACAGGCCGTGCACGGGCACGCCCAGTACGGTCGCGAAGGTGGAGGCGGTGACGAGGCCGACGCGCAGGCCCGTGTAGGGGCCCGGACCGACGCCGACGACGATGCCGGTGACGGCTTCGAGCTTCACCCCGGCCTCGGCGAGGACCTTGTCCACGGAGGGCAGCAGCAGCTCCCCGTGTCGGCGGGCGTCGACCTGGTTCGACTCGGCGAGGACGGACTCGCCGTCGTGCAGGGCGACGGTGACGGCGGGCGTGGCGGTATCTACAGCGAGCAAGAGCACGCGAACAGCCTACGACTCCCGCGGCCCCGGCCCTTGCGGCCGGTCGAACGGCGGCCCGGCTGCTACCTTTCGACGCAGGTGTCGGTCCGGTGTTCGGTGCAGTTGGCCGGTCCGGGTGACGGGTCGGATCGGAGAGGTGGAGCAAGGTGGCAACCAGCAGCTCGGGAATCGTGGCCGGGCTCACCGCCGCGGCGATCGCCGCGGTCGGGTTCCTCGGCTACCAGGCCTCGGCGACGGCCCCCGCGCATCCCCCCAAGGCGGCCCCGCAGCAGCAGCCTTCGCCCGCCCCGAGCCCGTCCGCGGCGAAGCAGGACCCGGCGAAGCCGGTGCCGGTTCCCGAGGGTTCCGGGTCCGGTACGCGCGTCGTGTACTCGGTGGGCCAGAAGCGGGTGTGGCTGGTGGGACCGGACGGGCAGCCGCCGAAGTCGTTCGTGGTGATGCCGAGCACGGTGCACCCGAAGGCCGGCACGTACACGGTCGGCTCGCGCTCGGGCACGGTCACCGGTTCGGACGGGGTGCCGATCGAACACGTCGTGCGGTTCGCGACCACGGAGGGCACCGCGGTCGGCTTCAGCGCCCGTGTGGACGGCGCGATTCCGCAGCCCGACCCGAACAAGAAGACCGGCGGCATCCGCATGGCGCGCGCCGACGGCGACGCGATGTGGGCCTTCGCGACGATCGGCTCGAAGGTCGTCGTCATGCCGTGACAGGCCCACCCGCAGGTTCACCCATACGTGTGACTCAGGCCGCTTCGGACTCCGGAGCGGCCTGTTCGCGTACGCCGCCCTCCGGCTCGTCCGCGTCCGCTACGCCGGCCCGCGCGGGCGGCGTCGAGACGGCGGTGGCGGCCGCTCCAGCGGCGAGCAGCGCCCGCATGGACACGGCGGAGGTGGAGCCGGAGGCGGGCCCGGACGTGGAGGGGCGGGGATCGCGGGGGTCGCGCGGTGCTCCTGCTGGTGCCGACATGGCTGCTGCCTCCTGGGCCCGGGGACGCCGAACTTAGGCATACCTAAGGAACGCTCGATACCATGTCATCACGAGCGCTGCCGCGAGCGCAATATCTTGCCGACGGGTTGTCGGTACGTTTGCTCCGAACCGGTACGCCTACTCCGAGACGGCTCCGAGGGCTCCGGCGAGCGCCTCGACCCCGCCACCGGCGGCCCAGCGCGCCCCGATCCCGCGCACGGACACCTCCCGGACGTCGTCCAGGACCTCCTCGTGGCCGACCGCGCGCGCGATCACCACGTGCAGCCGGTCGTCGGAGAGCTCCTCCACCTTGCCGTCGCCCCACTCCACGACGATCACGGACTCGGGCAGCGAGACGTCGAGGTCCAGGTCCTCCATCTCCTCCAGCCCGCCGCCCAGGCGGTACGCGTCCACGTGCACCAGCGCCGGTCCGCCGGTCACAGAGGGGTGTACGCGGGCGATGACGAAGGTCGGCGAGGTCACGGCCCCGCGCACGCCGAGGCCCTCGCCGAGCCCACGCGTCAGGGTGGTCTTGCCGGCGCCCAGCTCGCCGGTCAGCAGGACGAGGTCGCCGGGGCGCAGCAGCCCCGCGATCCTGCGGCCCAGGTCCTGCATGGCGTCCGGGGAGTCGACGGTGATCCGGGCCTCCGTGCGGCTCGCGCCACCCTCCGTGCCCTCGGAGTGCCCGGCCTCAGGTGCCGGTGCTGCCTGGCTGCGCTGTGCTTCCAGCGGTACTTCTTCCATGCGGGCCAACGTTAGTCGCTACCGGGACCGTCACCGCCCCGGTGCGGGCCAGCAGCTCCATGAGCAGCAGGGTCACGGTCTCCGGGCGTTCGAGCATCATCAGGTGCCCGGTGGACTCCAGGAGCACCAGTTCGGCGCCGGGCAGCGCCTCCTTGATGGCCGTGCTGTGCCCGGGCGGGGTGATCATGTCCTTGTCCCCGGCCATGACGACGACGGGCAGGTCCGCGAAGCGCTGGAGCGCCTCGGTCTTGTCGTGGGTCTGGAAGGCCGGGTAGAACTCCGCGACCACGTCGATCGGGGTGGCCTCGATCAGCCGCTCCGCGAAGCGCGCGACGGCCGGGTCCACGTCCTTCGAGCCGAACGAGTACATCTTGATCATTCCGGCGAACAGGTCCGCGGTGGCCCGGCGCCCCTTCTCCACCAGCTCGACCTGCGAGCCCAGCGCCTTGAGCACCCCGGGCAGCAGCCGGCGTACGGCTCCCACGCCGACGGAGGGCAGCCCGTACGTCACCTCGCCGAGCCGGCCGCTGGAAGTACCGACCAGGGCCACGCCGACGACCCGCTCCCGCACGAGCTCGGGGTACTGGTCGGCGAGCGCCATGATGGTCATTCCGCCCATCGAGTGACCCACCAGGATCAGCGGGCCCTCGGGTGCGGTCGCGTCGATCACGGCCTTCAGGTCACGCCCGAGCTGGTCTATGGTCAGCTGCTCGCCGTCCGCCTGGGCCAGGCCGCGGGCACTGCGGCCGTGGCTGCGCTGGTCCCAGTACACGGCGCGGACCACCCCGCGCAGGGCGGCGCGCTGGAAGTGCCAGGAGTCCTGGGAGAGGCAGTAGCCGTGGCAGAACACGACGGTGGGCTGGGGCGCGGGTTTGCGCCGCAGCCGTGACCGGGCCGGTTTGGGGTCGCCGGGGAGCTCGTCGATCTCGTAGTGGAGCTCGGTGGCGTCCTCGGCGCGGCAGATCCCCTCCGTCCCGCGCAGGGACCCGTAGTCCCCGGCGGCGTCGAGCGCGAGGCGCGCCTTCATCCGCATGCCCCGCCCGACGGTGATCCGTTCGACCGCGACACCGGCCGCGGCGCCCGCGGCCATCACGCCGATCGCGGCCCCGGCCCAGCCGGCCTTGCGCCAGTTCTCGCTCACGCCGCCGCCCTCACTCCGCTCAGCCGCCGAGGTACACCCGGGGCACTCGGCCACCGATACGGGTGACGATCTCATACGCGATCGTGTGTGCCGCCTGAGCCCAGTCCTCGGCGGTGGGTTCACCGCGCTCCGCGTCCCCGAAGATGACGGCTTCGTCGCCGACGCGGACATCGCGGTCGCCGCCCAGGTCGACCACGAACTGGTCCATGGCGACGCGCCCGGCCACCGTGCGGATCTTGCCGCCGACGAGGACCGGGCCGGCCCCGGAGCCGTGGCGCGGGACGCCGTCGGCGTAGCCGGCCGGGATGAGCGCGAGAGTGGTCTCGCGTTCGGTGACGTAGTGGTGCCCGTAGCTGACCCCGTGCCCGGCCGGGACGGTCTTGACCAGGGCCACGGAGGCCTTGAGGGTCATCGCGGGCCGCAGTCCGAGCTCGGCGGGGGTGCCGAGTTCGGGGGCGGGCGAGACCCCGTAGACGGCCAGGCCGGGGCGCACCAGGTCGAAGTGGGACTCGGGGAGGGTGAGGGTGGCGGGCGAGTTGGCCATGTGCCGGACCTCGGGGTCGACGCCCTCCTTCTCGGCGTACGCGAGCATGTCGCGGAACGCGGCGAGTTGGAGCCGGATCGACGGGTGTCCGGGCTCGTCGGCGCAGGCGAAGTGCGACCAGACGCCGGTGACGTTCACGGTGCCCTCGGCCTGGGCGGCGACGGCCGCGGTGACCAGCTCCTCCCAGTCGGCGGGCTGGCACCCGTTGCGGCCGAGGCCGGTGTCGGCCTTGAGCTGGATGCGCGCGGTGCGGCCGGTGGCGCGGGCGGCCTCACGGACCTCGTCCAGCGCCCACATCCCGCTGACGGAGACGTCGACATCGGCCTCGATGGCCTCCCGCCAGGGCCCGCCGGGGGTCCAGAGCCAGCACATGATCCGCCCCTCGACGCCGGCGGCGCGCAGGGCGAGCGCCTCGTCGGGGGTGGCGGTGCCGAGCCAGGTCGCACCGGCCTGCCGGGCGGCCTTCGCGCAGGGCAAGGCGCCGTGCCCATAGGCGTCCGCCTTGACCACGGCCATCACCTCGGCCCGGGGCGCCCGCTCGCGCAGAGCGCGCACGTTCCCCCGTACGGCATCAAGATCGATCTCGGCGTACACGCGCGTGGCTGTCTCGTTCATCGCCCCCAGTCTCTCAGAGCCCGACCTGGCGTCTCGTATAAGGCTCCGCCCCGGGCGTGTGCGCGACGGGGCGGGGACCCGAGGATCACCTCGGGCGCCCCGCCGCCGGCCGGGCTCTCTCAGCCCATGGATCCGATGCCGGACCACCCGGTGGCCGCCACCTCGACCGGAGAGCTGCCGGGTGTGAGGTCGACCGCGTTGCCGGTGGCGTCGGTACCGCCCGGATAGAAGAGCAGCCGGCCGTCGCCCGTGGTCGCCCACATGTCGGCGACGCCGTCACCGTTGGCGTCGGCGCCGCCCGCGATGCGGGGGCGGTTGCCCTCGGTGTAGCCGCTCCCGAACTGCGTACGGGTACCGGTGCTGCCGAAGCTGCCGCCGTCCCGGCCGTGGTACAACCACAACTTGCCGTCCGACTTGCGGCGGGCCAGCAGGTCGACACGGCCGTCACCGTCCGCGTCACCAGGCGCGGTCAGGGTCATCCCGTCCCAGCCGCCGGTGCCCAGGTTGACGGGGGCCTTCAGCGAAACGGGCGCACCCGCTGCCGTACCGGGGACGCCGTCGTAGCGGTGGAGGCCGTCCCCGTACTGG
This sequence comes from Streptomyces sp. NPDC096339, assembly GCF_044762985.1. Classification (NCBI taxonomy): domain Bacteria; kingdom Bacillati; phylum Actinomycetota; class Actinomycetes; order Kitasatosporales; family Streptomycetaceae; genus Streptomyces; species Streptomyces sp. NPDC096339. The sequence continues at coordinate 283,699 of NZ_JBIWFI010000005.1, forward strand.
GCCACGAGGTCGGGGAAGCCGTCGCCGGTGGCGTCACCGACGGCGACGATCTTCGCCGTCGCCGGCAGTCCGGTCGCCAGCACGGTGTGGCCGGAGATCCTGCCGTCGCCCGGGTTCGGGAACAGCCGCACCTCGCCGCCGACCCGGGCCACGATGTCCTCCGTCCCGTCACCGGTCCAGTCCCCGCGGTGGGTGACCGAGGCACCCGCCCAATCGGACGTGCCGATGAGGACGGACGCACCGAGGCCGCCCGTGCCGTCGCCCGGGTACAGGCGCAGCCGGTTGTTGCCGTCGACGCCGAGGAGGTCGGGCCGGGCGTCACCGTTCAGGTCCCCGGGCACGCGGCGGACGGTGGTGATGACGGCGGCGTGGTCCGAGAAGACGCCGTCCGGCTCCTCCACCACGGTGTAGGGGTCGGTCCGGTCCATCAGTGACTCGTCGACCTCGACGGAGGTGAACCGGTTCTGCCTACTGGCGAAGACGTGGTCGTACCGGTGGGGCACCGGCGTGCCCGGCTGGCCGATCGCGACCGGTGCCGCCCAGCCCAGATGGGTGTCCTCGTCGTTCACGTAGCGCGCGAGGCCTCCGGCGATCGGGGCCAGGGAGGGGTCGGTCTCCCGCGCGTTGAAGTCCCCGCCCATGACCAGACCGGAGCCGAACTCCGCCCCGAGCCTCGTGCGGATCTCCTGGGCCTGCATCCCGCGGACGACGCTCTCGGGCGTCCCCTCGCTGCCGGCGAGGAGGTGCGCGGTGCAGATCTTGTCCGGCCAGCCCTCCTTGCGGACGCAGAGGGCGGGCCTCTTGAGACCGGACAGCGAGGCGATCTTCGCGGCGGTCGGCTGCTTGGCCGCGGGCAGCGACGCGAAGTCCTCCGCCCCGAGCGTCGCCGGGGCCGTCCCGAACGACTGGAAGGCCTCGCGGGGCACGGCGCCCTTGACCGCGAGCAGCACCCCCAGGTCACCGCCGAGTGCCGGGGCGGTCTTGGAGGTACGGCAGTCGGTGAGGAGGTTCCCGTTCTCGTCGCGCGCTCCCCGGTCGCCGACCGCGTGGACGATCGTCCAGCCCGGGAGTTCGGCCTCCAGGAGCCACTGGTGGCTCAGTTCCCTGACTCCGGAGGACGGCTGCTGCGTGTACCCGCAGGCCTCCTGCAGCATCACCACATCGGCCTGCTGCTTCTTGGCGAGATCGGCGATCGCCTTCATCTTCAGCGCCGGTTCATTGCGGTGCGGGCAGTAGCCCGGACGATCCTTGTTCCCACGCTCCCCACCCGCCTCACCGCAGATGTTCCAGGAGATCACCCGCAGCTCATCCGCCTTCGGCGGCGACGGCACGACCTCGTCCGCCTGCGCCGCTCCTGCGCTCAGCAAGGACGCGGCGGCGGCCATCGCGACGACGAAGCCGGTGGCTCCACGCCGCGTTCCGGACACCCTGAAATTCCCCAAAACCCCTCCCCTGGTGGCAGTGCTCGGCCGCTCCGCACCTGCCGTACGACGGGGCAGGTGCGAGACGGTCCTCCGGGCGGCCGCGAAGGCAGCTCCGACCCCGGACCTTGATCAAAACACAACGCCGCCCCAACCCGGCCCCGTCGACGCTCGGGGCGCCGCGGGGCTACGGCCGGGTCGTGTCGTGCCAGGCGGCCGGCAGGGAGTCGGCCACGTCCTGGGCCAGGAGGGGGCCCCCGCGGAGGCGGGCCGCCAGCCCGTGGAGGTACGCCGCGACCGAACCCGCGTCCCGCGCCGCGAGGCCCCCCGCCAGGAGGGACCCGGCCAGCCCGGACAGCACGTCCCCGCTCCCCGCGGTGGCCAGCCACGGCGTCCCCGTCGGGTTCACCCGCACGGGCGCGCCCGAACCATCGGAGGCGACCAGCGTCGTGGAGCCCTTCAGCAGCACGCTCGCCCCGTAACGCCCCGCCAGATCCCGTACGGCGGCCAGCCGCCCCGCCTCCACCGACTCCCGCGGGACCCCCAGCAGCGCCGCCGCCTCGCCCGCGTGCGGGGTCAGCAGCGTCGGGGCCGTCCGCGCCCGCAGCGCCCCCGCGTCCAACCCGCGCAGCCCGTCCGCGTCGACCAGTACGGGCACGTCCTGCGCCAGCACCCGCGCGACCTCACCGCCGCGCCCCTCCCCCAGACCCGGCCCGACCACCCACGCCTGCACCCGGCCCCGCCCGATCAGCGTCTCCGGAAAGCGGGCCAGCACCGCGTCCGCGGCCGGTCCCACGTACCGCACCGCGCCCGCGCCGCCGCGCAGCGCTCCCGCCACGGCCAGCACCGCCGCGCCCGGGTACTGCGCGGACCCGGCGACGATCCCGACCACGCCCCGCCGGTACTTGTCGCTCGACGCCGTCGGCACCGGCAGCAGCTCCGCCACGTCCGCGTGCTGCAAGGCCTCCGCGTCGGGGCGCGACGGCAGTTCCAGACCGATGTCCACCAGCCGCACCGCGCCCGTCCGCGAGGCCCCGGGGTCGATCAGCAGGCCGGGCTTGTACGCCCCGAAGGTCACGGTGACGTCGGCCGTGACGGCCGCCCCCGCCACCTCCCCGGAGTCGGCGTCGACCCCGCTCGGCAGGTCCACCGCCACCACCACCGCACCCGCCGGGATCCGCCCGGCCAGAGCGGCCGCCGCCGGCCGCAGCCCGCCGCGGCCGCCGATGCCGAGCAGCCCGTCCAGCACCAGGTCGGCCCGGGCCGGGACCGACTCCTCCACCCGCCCCCCGGCGGCCCGCAGCGCCGCCAGGCCGCCCGGGTGCATCCGCGCCGGATCCATCGGCACCGCCGTCACCCCGGCGCCCCGGCGGGCCAGCCGCGCGCCCGCGTACAGCGCGTCGCCGCCGTTGTCCCCGGGCCCGACGAGGAGCACCACCCGCGCCCCGTACACCCGCCCGAGCAGCCCCGCGCAGACGGCGGCCAGTCCGGTCGCCGCCCGCTGCATCAGGGCGCCTTCCGGCAGCCGGGCCATCAACTCCCGCTCGGCGCCCCGTACGGTCTCCACGCTGTAAGCAGTACGCATGGCACCAGCCTGCCCGAAAACACCCGCTACCCCTCGGCGATCACCACGGCGGAGGCGATACCGGCGTCGTGGCTCAGCGAGATGTGCCAGGACTTCACACCCAACGCCGTAGCCCGTGCCTCCACCGTGCCCGACACCCGCAGCCGGGGTTGCCCACTGTCCTCCACGTACACCTCGGCGTCGGTCCACAGCAGGCCGGCGGGCGCGCCCAAGGCCTTGGCCAGGGCCTCCTTGGCGGCGAACCGCGCGGCGAGCGAGGCGATTCCGCGCCGCTCGCCGCTCGGCAGCGTCAACTCGGAGTCGAGGAAGAGGCGCTGCGCCATTCTCGGCGTCCGCTCCAGCACCTCACCGAACCGCTCGATCTCCGCCACGTCGATCCCGACGCCGATAATCACAACGACAGCCCCACTTACTTACTTCTCGCTCACTCCACGGTCACCGACTTCGCGAGGTTACGCGGCTGGTCCACCTCGTTCCCGCGCGCGGTCGCCAGCTCGCACGCGAAGACCTGCAACGGCACCGTGGCCACCAGCGGCTGGAGCAGCGTCGGCGTCACCGGGATCCGGATCAGGTGGTCGGCGTACGGGACGACCGCCTCGTCGCCCTCCTCCGCGATCACGATGGTCCGCGCCCCGCGCGCCCGGATCTCCTGGATGTTCGACACGATCTTGTCGTGGAGGACGGAGCGCCCGCGCGGCGACGGGACGACGACCACCACCGGCAGGTCCTTCTCGATCAGCGCGATCGGCCCGTGCTTGAGCTCGCCCGCCGCGAAGCCCTCGGCGTGCATGTACGCCAGCTCCTTGAGCTTGAGCGCGCCCTCCAGCGCCACCGGGTAGCCGACGTGCCGGCCCAGGAACAGCACGGTGTTCTTGTCGGCGAGGGAGCGCGCGAGCTTCCGTACTGGCTCCATGGTCTCCAGGACGGTGTCCACGGCCGCTGCGATGTCCGACAGCTCCCGGACCACGGCCCGGATCTCGTCGCCCCACTTGGTGCCGCGGACCTGCCCGAGGTACAGCGCGACCAGGTAGCAGGCCACCAGCTGCGTCAGGAACGCCTTGGTCGAGGCGACGGCCACCTCAGGACCGGCGTGCGTGTACAGCACGGCGTCCGATTCACGTGGGATCGTCGACCCGTTCGTATTGCAGATGGCCAACACCTTGGCCCCCTGCTCGCGCGCGTGCCGCAGCGCCATCAGGGTGTCCATGGTCTCGCCGGACTGCGAGATCGCGACCACCAGCGTCCGCTGGTCGAGGATCGGGTCGCGGTAGCGGAACTCGCTCGCCAGCTCCGTCTCGCACGGGATGCGGGTCCAGTGCTCGATGGCCAGCTTCGCGATCATGCCCGCGTGGTACGCCGTACCGCACGCCACGATCACGACCTTGTCGACCTCCCTGAGCACCGAGACGGGGATGCGCACCTCGTCCAGGCTCAGCGAGCCGCTCGCGTCGATCCTGCCGAGGAGGGTGTCGGCGACGGCCTTCGGCTGCTCGGCGATCTCCTTGAGCATGAAGTAGTCGTAACCCCCCTTCTCGGCCGCCGAGGCGTCCCAGTCGACGTGGTACGCCCGCACGGACGCCTCCGAACCGTCGAAGTTGGTCACCGTGACCCCGTCGCGGCGGAGCTCGACGACCTGGTCCTGCCCCAGCTCGATCGCGGAGCGGGTGTGGGCGATGAACGCGGCCACGTCGGAGGCGAGGAAGTTCTCGTCCTCTCCGACGCCCACCACCAGGGGGGAGTTCCGGCGCGCGCCGACCACCACGTCCGGCACGTCCGCGTGCACGGCGACCAGGGTGAAGGCGCCCTCCAGCCGCCGGCACACCTGCCGCATGGCCTCGGCGAGGTCCCCGGTGGCCGCGAACCGCTCCGCCAGCAGGTGCGCGACGACCTCGGTGTCGGTCTCGGACTCCAGCCGGTGCCCGCGCTCGGCGAGTTCGGCGCGGAGCTGGGCGAAGTTCTCGATGATGCCGTTGTGCACGACGGCCACGCGCCCCGAATTGTCGAGGTGCGGGTGGGCGTTGACGTCGGTGGGCCCGCCGTGGGTCGCCCACCGGGTGTGCCCGAGCCCCGTGGAACCGGCCGGCAGCGGGTGCCCGACCAGCTCCTTCTCCAGATTGACGAGCTTCCCGGCCTTCTTGACGGACGCCAGCTCCCCGTCGGAGAGCACGGCGACTCCGGCCGAGTCGTAGCCGCGGTACTCCAGCCGCTTGAGTCCGGCGATGACCACATCGAGCGCCGACTGCGCTCCCACGTAACCCACAATTCCGCACATAGGCCGCAGCGTACGCCGTCTCCGGCCGTCTGCCCCGTACCCGAACAAGACGAAAAACCCGCTCCGGCGCATGCGCCGGAGCGGGTTTGACGGCTCGTCGAGCGGGGCTCAGCCGAGCTTCTTGGCCTGCGCGTCGATGACGGCCTTCGGCTGCTCGGCGGTGCCGGAGATGCTCGCGGAGGAGAAGGTCGCCACGGTGTTGCCCTTGCGGACGAACACCAGCTGGTTGGTCGCCTTCTCTCCGTCGACATCGCTTTCGATGGTGAGGGCCAGCGCCTCGTCACCGCCGGTGACAGCGGCGCCCGGGGCGACCTTGGTGACCTTGCCGGTGTCGCCCAGCTGGGTGACGCCGTAGCCGCCGGCGCACTTCTGGCTCGCGGTCTTGGCGGCGGTGAACGCCTCCTCGGCGCCCTTGCCGTCGTACGAGGCCAGGGTCAGCGCGGTGACCGTGGAACCGAGGGCGCCCATGGCCGCCTTCGCCTTCTCCTCCGGCGAGGCACCCTCGGCGGGGGCCTTCGGGGTGGCGATGACCTTGGTGCGCGCGGTCCCGGTGGGCGTGCCGGCCACACCGAAGGCCTGCGCCTGGGAGAGCACCTTGCACTCGGCCTTGTCGCTGGTGACGGTGGTGGCCGCGGCGGCCTCGGTCGTCGAGGCCTCCTTGAAGGTGTGGTCCGCGAGGTCGGCCTGGCCGATCAGGACCTTGGCCAGGTCCCCGTCCGTCTTGCCCTTGGCGGCCGGGGCCGCCGAGGTCGCGGCGGCGGACGGCTTGGCGTCCGCCTTCTTGTCGTCCGCCTTGTCGGAGCCGCAGGCGGTGGCCAGCAGCGCCAGGGACACGGCGGAAGCGGTCAGGACGGTACGACGGACGAGAGCGGTGCGCACGAAGGATCTCCCCCAGGAATCGCGAACAGGACGAAGACAGCAGGAGCGGCGCCGCCGGCAGGGCCGGGGCGCGCTTCAGAACTGCGGTATCCGGCAATGTACCGGCAAAAGGATCACCCATTCGGACTCATTTCGGCCGCGCCGCCGATCGTGACCGCGGCGAGACCACAAGGCGACCGACCCGGTACCCACCGCAGCACAACCGTTCCTAAAGACTGAGCGGGAGTGATTTCTGTTGCCAGAACTCATGCTCAGCCGTGTGCCCCGGACGGTGTTGGGCACGCTGGTCTCCCGCTTTCGCTCCGTGTCCGGGCCCTGCGCATCGTGTGCGCGGTCCGGGAACGCGGGGGCGGGTTTCCTCACGCCCAAGGGTGCCCGGTGGGGCCTGGACGGTCCGATGCCCCTGCTCATCGCTCCGGTGAGCAGGGGGCGGTGCCGTCCGTCGCCGGACCGGGTGCCCTTGGGCGCGCCTGCCGATCGCGATGCTCGCGGCATCGTGTCGGGTGGTCTTCCTGCGGTTCGTGGTGAGGGGCTTTTGCCAGTGTTGGGCGCCCCATTTGCTGGTGTAGGCGGGGTCGACGGCGATGATCGCGATGCCGGTCTGGTCGGCCATGGAGGTCAGGCGGGCGCGCAGGCGGCCGGTGGGCATGCCGGAGATCAGTTGCCGGAACCGGCGCTTGCCGCCGTGCCTCTCTCTCGTCTTCTCCGTCGTGAAGTCGAGGTCCTCGACGGCGATGGCTTTGACGCCGCATGTCTTGGCCCAGTTGAGGGGGCGGGTGAGGGCGTGGCG